>CAMFLH010000119.1 GCA_945957295.1 uncultured Uliginosibacterium sp. | reverse complement strand
GTTGGTTGGGTGTTGCGCATCTTCGACGTCGGTGAAGCGCTGATCCGTGGCTTCGTTGGCGGCCTTCAGCGTGACACCGTAGTTGCTGAACTTGCGCATCAGCACCGGTATGCCGCAGTCGCGGAACAAACCGAAGGTGTAGGCCTCTTCGGCGCGGATGCCGTTGCGGGCGCCAAGCTCCTGCGCGAGCCAGCCCGACACCATCGCGATGCGCGCCGAGGCATCCCAGAAGCGCTCGAGCGCCGGCACCGAAACGAACACCTTGCGCAGGATCAGGCCCGCCACCGCGCGGCTCGAAACATCCAGGCCGAGCATCATCAGCGCCTGCGATACGGTGCGGGCGCGGAAGCGGAAGCCGAAGTAGGGCGAGTTGGCGGTCTTCATCAGCCCCGCGGCCAGGCTCACGTCGCTTGAAATGAGCGCTGCGAGGCGATGGAAATCCGGCGTTTCCTTGAGCATCTCTGCGCCGATGCTGTCGAGGATCGTCGGCCGCGGCGGGATACCGATGTCGCGGATTGCGTCGCCGAGTACGCCGTCGATTGCGGCGGTCTGGTCCGGTGTCATACCGCTGTCCTCTGCTGCAGCCAGGCGATCAGGGCCTCGCCGTCCATGGGTAGCGCGTGCAGGAAGCCCTGGATCGCGTCGACACCGACATCCACCAGCGCTGCTCGTTGTTCTTCGGTCTCGACGCCCTCGGCCACCACCGTCATGCCGAGTTCGCGTGCCATGTTCGTGATGGCTCGCACGATCGCGAGCGCCCGCAAATCGTGCGGCAGCACCTTGATGAAGGCGCGGTCGATCTTGAGTTTGCTGGCCGGTATGTCCTTGAGGTTCGCCAGGCAAGAGTAGCCGGTTCCGAAGTCGTCGATCGCGAGCGAGATGCCGGCCATCTTTGCAGCCATCAGGTTGCTTTGCACGACGTCGGAGACGTCCATGAACAGCGATTCGGTCAGTTCAAGTTCTATCAGCTCGGGCGGCGCGTCGCTGCATAGCAGCGCGGCATGCAGCGCCTGCGAGAACTTGGGCGCAGTGAGCTGGGCGCGCGAAACGTTGATCGCGACCTTGGTACCCAAGCCAAGCGCCGCAAGCCGGTGTGCATACATCGCGCCGTGCAGCATGCTCCATTCGCCTAACCTTACGACCAGCCCGGTTTTCTCGGCCACCGGGATGAAGCGCACGGGCGACACGGACTCGCCCTCAGCGGTGCAGCGCATCAGCGCTTCGACGGCGTGGATCGAGCCATCGAGCGCGAGGATGGGCTGGTAGTGCAGCGCCAGGCCGCCGCTTTCCAGCGCCATGTGCAACTTGTTTTCGACGGCGAGCTCTTCACGCGCAAGCAGCACGCCCAGCCGCCCGGCAACCCGCTCGTCGCCGGAGACGACGGTACGGTCGCCGCCGAGGCGTTTGGCTTCGACCATCGCGCGGTCGGCACGCTCCAGTACGCTGACTGCATCCTCGCCGTTTTCGAGCACCGCGATGCCGATGCTGCCGGTGGGGTAGAGGCGGATGTTGCCGACTTCCAGTGGCGTTTTTACGCAGCTCAGCAGATCGGCCGCAATGCGCTGCGCCGCGTCGGCACTGGTACTGCGTGCGAGAAAAACGAACTCGTCGCCACCCATCCGGCAGGCTTCTGCACGCCCGGCCAGGCGTTCGGCGAGCCGCCTCGCCATTCGTGCCAGCACCGCATCGCCGCCGACGTGGCCGAAGGATTCGTTAACCAGCTTGAAGCGGTCGAGATCCAGCCAGATCACCGCCAGTGCGTCGGCGGCGCTCGGCTGGCTATCGACGATCGCGGTCACCGTGGCGATACACCCCGCGCGGTCGAGAAAGCCGGTCAGCACATCGATGTGTTCCGGGGGCATGCGTCTGGTGCGCGCTCTGTGGCCGTGATCGCCGATACGGGATCCTGACTGCTTTTTCGGCGCGCACCGGCGGGACTTTAGAGCGGAATTGATCTGCCCGATCTACGCTGACCTTGAGCGACCCCAGCCTATGTGGGGTTGAAGGTGGGGCCTGTCGCAAGATGTTGAGGGAATGGGATGACGTCCCATGTCCCTGCTCTGAGACTCACCGTGTTGATTTGCAGTTCAAAGACAGTCGTCCGCATATGCGATGGGCATAATTGCTGGGCCGGCGAGGATGCAGGCAAACTCAGGAGAGGTCCCGATGAAAGGCAATACAAGCGCGCAGCGGGGGAGATGCTCCCGGAATTTGCTGGTGATTGGCCTCGCGCTCGGCGCGCTCGCAGCATGTGGTTCGAAGGATTCGGCGCCGGTCGTTACGACGCCAGACCCCGTCTATTCGGCGGAAATACGATACACCGCGTACGGCGTGCCACATATCAAGGCAGCCAACTTCCGCGGCGCCGGCTATGGCTATGGCTACGCGTTTGCGACGGATCACGTGTGCTTGTTTGCGCAGGAGTTGGTTACTTTGCATGGCGAACGGGCGCGCTACTTCGGCGAGAAGGACGCTAACGGCAAGGCCATCACCTACCTGGGGCAGCTCGGTGGGTTGGTCAGTAATCTGGAGTCTGATTTCTTCTACAAGTCGTACATGACGCCGGATATCGCTGCCCGCTTGAAGGCGGCCAGCAGCGCGGATGTACGGGAACTGGTAAGCGGTTTCGTCGCCGGCTACAACCGCTATTTGCGAGATACCGGACCAGACGGCCTTCCTGCGGAGTGCAGAGCAGCGTCTTGGGTCCAGCCCATGTCCGAGGCGGACGCGTATTTCCGCATTCATCAGATTGCGCTCACCGGGAGCTCACTTGCTTTCATTACGCAAATTGCAAGAGCCCAACCGCCGGCTTTGTCCGGCGTTGCGCGCGCTGCCAGCGTGGTCGGTGAGCAAGACTCGCAAATGCTGGAGGCGCTGCGCGTATTCAAGGAAGGCGGTATTGGGTCAAATGGTTACGGCTTGGGGCGAGAGGTGACCGAGTCGGGCCGCGGCATCGTGTTGGGCAATCCGCATTTTCCGTGGTGGGGCGTGCTGCGCTTGCATCAGCTACACCTGACCGTGCCAGGGCAGTACGACGTCTACGGTGCGACGCTGCTCGGCGCACCACTGCCGCTGATCGGCTTCAACAAGGACGTCGCCTGGACGCATACATTCTCCACCGACCAGCGCTTCACGCTGTTCCAGCTCAAGCTCGATCCGAGCGACCCGAAACGCTACATGGTCGGCAGCGAGTCACGCCCGATGACTGCGACCACGCTTCAGGTTCAAGCGCTGCAGCCAGACGGCTCCATGCAGACTCGGGAGCGCACCTTGTACGCCACCGAGTTTGGCCCCATGACGGCCGACAGCCTGTTCGTGTGGAGCGCCACCACAGCCTATGCGCTTAAGGACGCCAACCGGGGCAACGACCATCTGCTCGATCAGGTGCTGCGCAATGGCAAGGCCACCAGCGCCGCGTCACTGCGTGAGGCGCTCGCGTACTACAGCGAAATGCCGTGGGTGAATACCATCGCAGCAGACAAGGACGGCAATGCCCTTTACGCCAACTACTCCGTGGCGGCCAATGTCACGGACACCCAGCTCGCGACCTGCGTGCCGGCGGGCCTGCCGCAAGGGGTGTTGGCGCAGCAGGGCGTGGTGATCCTCAACGCGGAGGATCCCGCCTGCAACTGGAGCGGCCATCTGCCGAGCGCGCAGCGCCCCTATGTGCTGCGCACTGACTACGCGATGAACGCCAACGACAGCCATTGGTGGCCGAACCAGAATGTACGTCTGGCCGGCTACCCCCGGATCATCGCGACGGGGCCCGTTGCAGAGGGCGTGGAGCAGGGTGAGCGAACCCGCGCCGGCATCGCGCAGATTCTTGATCGGGTGTCGGGTGCGGACGGCCTTCCGGGCACGCTATTTACGGTGGCATCGCTGCAGGAGGTCTACAAGGCGGGTCGTTTCTACAAGCCGGAGCGCTGGCTCGGTGAGTTCGTCACCGCTTGCCTCGCCAGCGCGCGCACCGATCTTGCCGCCGCCTGCACGGTGTTGCGCGACTGGAACCGCAAGGAACAGCTCGACGCCAAGGGCGCGCTGCTGTTCCGCGAGTTCTATGCGCGCATGAACGAGATGAAGGATACCTCGCTGTGGCGCGTGCCTTACGACCCGGCCGACCCGCTCAACACGCCGAACGGTTTCAACCCCGCCAACACCACCGCCTACGACAAGCTGGCCGAGACGGTGGCCTACTTCGGCACGCTTGGCTTTGCGCTCGACGAAACGCCGGGGGCACGTCAGGTCATCACGCGCAACGGCAAACCGCTGGTGATCCCTGGCGGGCGCTACACCTTCAACAACTGGCGTGGCCAACTCGCGAACGGCAAATATGGCGACCCGGCTTACGGCAACAGCTACATGCAGTTCGTGACCTTCAACGACAAGGGGCCTGTGGCGGAGGGCATGCTGACCTACTCGCAATCGACGCACGCGTTCTCCGATCACTACGCCGACCTGACCGAACTGTATGCGCAGCGCCAGTGGGCGAAACTTCCCTACACCGAAGCGCAGATCAGCGCAGACCCGAATCTGCGCACGGTTCGGATCTCCGAGTAGTGGTTCATGTGGGTGGCCCCTTGCTTGCAGCGAGGGGCCTTTTCGTTTGACGGCCCCGCGCACACCGGGCGGTGGCTTATCCGTAAAGTTCTTCGTGCAAGTGCCGATACCCCGAATCGTCGGCTTCGTCTCTGTGTTGGCCAGACGTGGTTTGTTCACTTCGGGGGAGCATGATGAAGAACTGGTCCGTACGACAGAAGATTCTCGTCAGCGCCGTGCTGACGCTGCTCGTTTCGATGCTGCTGACGAGCGTGCTGTCGGCGCGCTTGTTCAAAGCGGCGCTGACCGAACGTCTCGAAGAATACGAGCTGGTGCGTACCGTCGAGGCCATCCGCAACGACCTCGACCGTTCGGTCTCGGTACCGCTTGAGCAAACGCGCGTACTGGCCGCCAATACCTTCCTGCTCGACTGGATGGCTGCGGGCGAGCCCGCCGAGGGCATTGCGGCCTGGCAGCGGTTTGCTGCCAAGCTCAAGGAGACAACCGGCGCAGTGACGGTGTCGTGGGTGTCTGAGGCGACCCGCAATTACTACGACTCCGAGAAAGGCCTGTCGCGCCAGATCGACCCGGATGGGGCCGATAGCTGGTTCAAGGCCTTCATGGCGAGTGGCAAGGCGGCCGAATTCAACTTGGGGGTGGAAGCGAGCAGCCCCAACGTCTTGATGTTTACCAACGTTCTTGCCGCCGATGGTGCGGGGCACCGCGCAAGTGCGAGCCTTGGGCTTGACGTCACCGCAATGGCCGACCGGGTACGCAAGCTCGCGGTGGGGAAGAGCGGCCAGGTGTTTGTCGTCGACTCGCGCGGCCAGATCCAGATCCATCGCAATCCAGAGCTGGTGAAGGTCAATGACAAGGTCAAACTCGGCAGCCTTCCCGGCCTCGCCACCGAGGGCGACAAGCTGCTCGCCAAGAACAACTTCAACCTCGTTCACGTCAACGGCGCAAACGGGCCTGTGATCATGGTGTCGAGCTATCTGCCGATTGCCGATTGGTTCGTCATCGTCGAGATTCCGGAGGCCGAGATCTACGCGCCGATCAATCGCGGCCTCACGCTGCTGGCGGTGGTTGATGTCGTCGTGCTTGCGCTCGCGCTGGGCCTGGTGCTGTGGACTGCCAATTCCCTGACGCGGCCGCTCGCGCGGCTGCGTGATGCGATGCGTGGGCTCGCATCAGGTAGTGGAGACCTCACACAACGGCTGCGTGTTGATAGCGGTGACGAAATCGGCGCCATTGCGGCGAGCTTCAACCTCTTCATGGAACAACTGCGCGGCATGTTCCAGCGCGTGCGCGAACAGACCGATCTGCTCGGCGCCAGCGTCGAACAACTGGGCACGATGACGCAGCAGTTGTCGTCCGGCTCGCGCCAGTCAGCAGATCTGACAACGCAGACCGCCGCCACGATCGAAGAGATCACCGTCAGCATCGCGCACACCGCCAGCCATGCACAGGACGTGGCGCGCTCGGCGGAGCAGGCCGGGCAGCTCTCCAGCACCAACGCCGCCGCGGTAAGTTCGGTCGCGCGCGAGATCGACACCATCTCGAAGTCGATGGATCTGTTGAGCGACACCATGAAGGACCTCGAAGCGCGCTCGGCGCAAATCGGATCGGTCGCCAACGTGATCAAGGAAATCGCCGATCAGACCAATCTGCTTGCGCTCAACGCGGCGATCGAGGCCGCTCGCGCGGGTGAACAGGGGCGCGGCTTCGCTGTCGTGGCGGACGAAGTGCGGAAGCTCGCCGAGCGCACCGGCAAGGCAACGGTCGAAATTGACCAGATGGTCGGCGGTATGCGCACCAATGCATCCAACGCCATGGTGCGCGTGGGCGAGACCCATGCCGCGGTGCAGACCGGTGTTGCCCAGGTCGCAACCGTCCTGGCGCAGATCGATGCGATCCGCGAGGCGATGAAAGGTGTCGTGGACTCGATCACGGAGATCCGCGATGCGACCACCGAGCAGTCACGCGCCACCGAAGCGATGGCCCAGAGCGCGGAGCGCATGTCGACCACCGCGCTCGAAGGCGATGCGGAGATTCAGCGCACCTCAGCCGTCATTACCCAGCTTGAGGGCATGGCCGGCGAACTGAGGCAGATTGTCGCCAACTTCCGCGTTTAGCGATTGCGTCGGCGGACACTCGCAAGACGGGCGGTGCGGGGCAATTCGCCTGGGCAAAGGGGGAGAGGTGCAAGCCGCCTTATTGGTTGGCGCAATGCCTCAACCGCTTTGCTAGAGCGGGTGCGCCTGCGGCGGGCAGGGCTGGCGCGCGTTGATTCCGTACCAGAGCCCAGCGTTTGATGAATTCTCAACAGGCGGAGTGCCATTCGCGAAGGACAGATCGGTACTTTTCTGCTGCGTCTCTGTTCTCGGACTCCTTGTACGGCAAGCGAACAAGGGTGGGTTCGCCTCGGCCACTCGGTCCGGTCAAAAGGTTTGCAGGACGGCCGAAGAGTTCTTCGCTCAGGGCGACTCGCTCCCACATCCCGTTTCGCGCTCGCCATACAAGATAGGGCAGCGGAGGGCGGCCCAGACTCCACCACTCCTCACACGTATAGAAGGTGGCGACCAAAAGCCAATCCCGTCGATTCGTGTCGTAGTCAAGAATCATTGGGACCCGAGGCTCCGACCAACGCGGCGGCGCCGGCACAGGATTGGTATCGCTGACAACGTCGATTGTCTGCTTCAAGCTTTGCCAGCCGCCCGGCCCGCCCCACTCGCCGACCGCTTTCCCTTTTACGCTGCGTTTGACCATGATCACCGGACCGCTAGAGAGCTTCACTTCTTCGCTCCATTCGAGGTCCCCATTGCGGCTACCGCAACCCGATAGCGCGCATGCTACGCATCCCAAAAAGGTGATTCGCTGCAGATAACTTTGAAGGCTATGAGTGTTCATCGTTATCTATTCGTTGGAGCAACGTTAAGGGGCGTTTAACGTGCGACGCCTCACGCACCGACTGCAACCATGCTCAAAATCGCTCAGACATCGTAGTGCGGTTTAGGCGCAGGCGTAACCCGCAATTTCACTGCGCAATTGTGTCAGTCATTCTTCACTGCCATTTTGAGGAAACACTCTTTCCACCATCGTAGTGGTCTGGTCTTCGCGAAAGCGTCGTTCGCAACTGGATCCACTGCCAACGGACCCGCCGAGCATGGACAATGTTCGGGCGGCCCATCCGCCGTTGAAGCTGTATCCGCGAAAGTGCGCAAAAACCTGCCGCGATTGACGATCAATCAGTTTGTATTCGTGCCCACCAAAACCACCCGAGTTTCTATTTGGATCTGGCAAATTTTCGCCGAGCAAGACGCCGAATATGCCAAGCTCCATCGGGTGGTCGGCCCATCCAGTTAGCTCGTATCGAGCAGACGGATTCGCGATTTCAGCCTGAACGGGGCGATCGTCAACAAGACTGACTCTCCAATATCGACCGCTCCCCGACCGCCCCTCCACGAAAGGGAATCCGAACTTACGCAACCAGGCGGCTTCAGGTGCACTGGAAGCAAGTAGAAGTCCGCCTTCCTTGTCTCCGTGTTGAAACACGCGCAACCCGGAGTCCGGGCAAAGCCTTGTCTGGAGAATGTACAGCCCAACAATTTCGTCGACGGTCGGCACCAGTACCCAGATCAAGGCGCCAACCCACTTAACCCACCTGTTTTTCACCTTCTTGAAAATCAGTACCAGAAGAGACACATAGAGCACGATCGCGAGAAATGGCAAGAACGCGCTCATCGATCGACCCCTTTGGATCTTGACTGCAACATCACGGGTTCACTTTCCCTATTTGAGTTGATATGCCTATTTGCATCCCGGCGTGGATCACCGTTCCCTCAAGCTCTCTGTCGTCGTCCCAATCAGTGGATTCCCGAAATACTCAATCACCCGCCGCCGCCCAGTTTTGATTTGAGCGATTACCGCCATCCATGGTGAGAGCTGCACGTTGCGCTCATCAACCCGAATCGCATTGCGACCTGGATTGACCCCCACCCCAGCGCGGGGAAGGCTCATGCGTCGATGTACTTGAAAGGGCGATGCTCGGCGAGTTCATCGACATGCTGTGCGATGCTCTCGCGCTCCCTTGCAAGGTAACGTGACACAGCCGAATCCAGCCGCGGATCGGCGAGCCAGTGGATCGAGGTGGTCTGCACCGGGTCCATGCCGCGGGCGAGTTTGTGCTCGCCTTGCGCGCCGCCCTCGAAGCGTTTGAGCCTCCGTGCGATGGCGTATTCGATGCCCTGGTGGTAGCAGGCTTCGAAGTGCAGGCAGGGCACGTATTCGAGCGCGCCCCAGTAGCGGCCGTAAAGCGCTTCGTCGTCGCGCAGCATCAGGCTGGCGGCAATCGGGTTTCCGGCGCGCTCGGCGATCACCAGCACGCAGGCATCCGGCAGGCGTGCGCCGAGCTGCAGGAAGAAGTCGAGCGTGAGGTAGGGCGTCGATCGATGCAGCGCGTAGGTGGTTTCGTAGCAGCGCACGAAGAAGGCCCAGTCCGCCTCGGAAATCTCGCGCCCTTCAAGCCAGCGCAAGCTGACGCCGGCGTCGCTGACCTTGCGGCGTTCCTGGCGGATCTTCTTGCGCTTGTCGTGGGACATGCGGGCGAGGAAGTCGTCGAAGCTCGTCTCGCCCGCGCTGTGCCAGTGAAACTGCACCGCATGGCGGCGGTGCACGCCGAGCGCGTCGCCGGCGGCCAGGGTGGCGTCGTCGGCGAACAGCACATGCAAGGAGCTGAGCCCCGCGTCGCGGCAGGCATCGATCACCGCTGCCAGCAGCATCGCGCGGTGCGTGTCGTCGTGCGCGAGGATGCGCAGGCCGGGCACCGGCGAGAACGGAATCGCGGCGAGTGCCTTGGGGTAATAGCGGATGCCCGCGCGCTCCGAAGCTTCCGACCATGCCCAGTCGAAGACGAATTCGCCGTACGAGTGGGTCTTTACGTACAGCGGCATTGCGGCGAGCAGCGCGCCGGCCTCGTCGCGCAGTGCCGCGTGCATCGGTTGCCAGCCGGTGCCTTCACCGACACAGCCGGTGGCTTCGAACGCATCAAGGAACGCGTGGCGCAGAAAGGGTTGCGGGCCGGCGAGGGCGTCCCACTCGGCGGCGGGCAGATCGGCGATGCGGCGATGCAGGATCAGGCGCGTCAAGGGTCGGGTCCGCGGTGATGCTGGAAGGCCGAATCATCGCCGATCCGGCCCGTGCCCGACAGCCGTGGCGTATCAGAACACCACGCCGGCGCGCAGGATCACGTTGGCGTAGGGCGAGAACTCGCCGGTGCGGACGATCGCGCGGGCGCGCGCGCTGAGCGCCTTGAAGTCTTCATGCGACATGCGTGCGACCGGGGTGTTGCCGAGCAGCTGCAGCGTGGCTGCATTCACCGCCGGGTTGCGCGCGACGATCTCGTCGGCCAGCACGGCCGATTCGACCTGCATTTCGCTCAGCACCGCCTTGAGCACATCGACAAAGCCGGGCAGGTTCGCGCTCACCGCCAGGTCGATGCGGCGCGGCCCGTCGGGGATCGGCAGGCCGGCGTCGCCGATCACCAGCATGTCCCCGTGGCCAAGGCGGGCAATCACTTCCGACAATTCGGCGTGCAGCAGTGTGGTGCGTTTCATGAGCGGGCCCTTTCGGTCGGTGTCAGTTCGGAGCGCCACGGGATCGACGGCTGCGCGCCGATTCGCGTCACGCAGATTGCGCTGGCTGCCTGGCCGAGCGCGGCTGCGTCGTCCAGGCTCATGCCTTCGGTGAGGCCCACCGCAAGGCCGCCGACGAAGGTATCGCCGGCCGCGGTGGTGTCGACCGCGTCGACCTTGCGGGCCGGCAGGTGCCGCACTCCCTGCGTGTCGCAGATCAGCACGCCTTGCGCGCCGAGCGTGATCAGCACCGTGCCTACGCCGCGTGCGCGCAGCACGGCGGACGCTTCGGCGGCGCTGGCAGCATCCTTCACTTCAACGCCGCTGAGCAAGCTGGCCTCACTTTCGTTGGGCACCAGCAGGTCGATCATGGGCCACAAGGTGTCGGGCAGGGTGGCTGCCGGCGCCGGGTTCAGCAGCACCGGCACGCCCGCCGCATGGGCGCGTTTGATGGCGGCGACAACCGCGGGTAAGGGCACTTCGAGTTGTACCACCAGCATCGCAGCCTGTTCGATCTGCGCCGCCACGCTGTCGATGTCTGCGGTGCTGACGCGGCCGTTCGCGCCGGCCGAGATCAGGATCCGGTTCTGGCCGATGTCCTCGACCAGAATCATCGCGACGCCGCTGGTCACACCCTCGGTCACGGTGACCTGGCTGACATGAACGCCGTCGCGTGCGAGGCCGCTCTTGAGCACCTGGCCGAAGTTGTCGTCACCGACGCGGCCGACCATCGCGACATGCCCGCCCAGGCGCGCGCAGGCGAGTGCCTGGTTGGCCCCCTTGCCGCCGGGCAGGGTCGCGAAGTCGTGGCCGAACAGGGTTTCGCCACCCTGCGGCACGCGCGGGGTGCGCATCACCAGATCCATGTTGAGGCTGCCGACGACGAGGATCGGGCGGTTCGGGCTGTGCTGCGGATAGCTGGGCATGGCGTGGCTTTCAGGTACTGGGCCGATAGCGCGTGGTGCTCTTGCGCACCCGCAGCTCTGGCTGAAGGATCAGGCGCCGCGGCGCGCCGCTCTCGCCCGCGATGCGTTCGAGCAGCAACTGTGCCGTGCCGGTGCCGATGGCTTGCTTGGGCTGGGCGACGGTGGTCAGCGGCGGGAAGGTGTAGGCGGCGAGTTCGATGTCGTCGAAGCCGACGACCGAGATGTCTTCCGGCACCCGCAGCCCGGCTTCGTGGATGGCACACAGCGCGCCGATCGCCATCACGTCGTTGCAAATGAATACCGCACTGGGCCGCTGTTTGCGCGCCAGCAGGCTTTGCATTGCAACGTAGCCGCTGTGGCTGGTGAAGTCGCCGCGCACCAGATCGCCCTCGCGGCGGGCAACGCCGGCGGCCGCGAGCGCGCGCTTCCAGCCGGCGCGGCGTTGGGTGCTCGGCGTGAGCCCGGCGGGCCCGCTGATGCACACCACGTTCGGGTGGCCCAGTTCGAGCAGGTGCCGCGTGGCGATTTCGCCGCCCGCGGTGTGGTCGACTTCAACCAGATCGCAGTCCAGCCCCGGCACTTCGCGGTCGACCAGTACCACCGGCAGCGCCAGCGCCTGAAGTTGCGCCGCGAGGCTGGGGGCGACGCCGGACGACACCAGCACGAGGCCGTCGATACGCTTCTCGGCGAGCACGCGCACGTAGCTCGCCTGCTTCTCCGGCTGGTCGTCGGAGTTGCACAGGATCAGGTTGTAACCGGCCTGGAAGCAGCAGTCCTCAACGCCGCGGATGATCTCGGCGAAGTAGGGGTTGGAGTTGTTGGGGATCAGCATGCCGAGCGTACGCGTGGCGTTGTGCTTGAGGCTGCGCGCCACCGCGCTGGGCACATAGGCCAGCTCACGCACCGCCGCCTCGACGCGCTCGCGCGCATCTTCACTGACGAAGCGTGTGGCGTTGAGCACATGCGACACCGTGGTGACCGACACCCCGGCGCGCTGCGCGACATCCTTGATCGTTGCCATTCCCCGAAACCCTGTTGGTCAGGCGCTGCGGCGGTTGCGTCGTTCGCGCACCATGTCGAGCACCACGGCCGCGATAATGACGCAGCCGGTGATGATCCGCTTCGTGGGCTCACTGGCGCCGACCTGCGCGAGGCCCGCCTCGAGCACCGAAATGATCAGCACGCCGAAGAAGGTCGCGATCACCGAACCGCGGCCGCCCATCAGGCTGGTGCCGCCGATCACGACTGACGCGATCACCACCAGTTCCGCGCCGATGCCGGCGTTGGGGTCCGCGGCTTCCAGTCGCGAGGCCTGGAACATGCCGGCCAGGCCGGCGAGCGTGCCGACGATGGCGAACACCGCGATCTTCACCGGCCGGGGATCAACCCCTGCGAGGCGCATAGCTTCTTCGTTGGTGCCGATGCCGATCATGTAGCGGCCGAACACCGTGCGGGTGAGCACGATCTGCGCGGCAATCACGATCAGCACCGCGATGATGAAGGCGGGCGACACGCCACCGAAGAGCGGCGCGCTGAGCCAGTCGATCGCACTGCCGATGTACTGTGTGCGCGAATTCGTCGCGATGTAGGCCGAGCCACGTGCGACTTCCAGCATGCCCAGCGTGACGATGAAGGAGGGCAGGCGCCAGCCGACCGAGATGAGGCCGTTCGCCATGCCGGCGACGAGCCCGGTGAGCATGGCGACCAGCACCGCCGGGAATAGGCCCCAGTGCCATTGCAGCATGACGAGCCCAGCGGTGGCGCTGGCGAGCGCCATCACCGAGCCGACCGACAGGTCGATGCCGGCGATGATCAGCACGAAGGTCATGCCGACGGCAGTGACCGCGATGGCCGGAATGTCGTTGGCGATCGTGATGAAGGTGCTGACCGAGAAGAAGTACTCGGATAGCGAACCGAACAGCGCGATCATCAGCACCAGTGCGACGACCAGGCCGAGGTAGTTGCCGAGGCTGCCGCGCAGCGACAGGGCGGACGTGGATGCAGGGTTGGACATGGTTTTCTCAGGCATCTCAGTAGATATGTTCGGCGGCCGTAGGGGTTTCGGTCGTTGCAGTGGCATGGCCAGCGCTGTAGCCGCTGAACGCCGCTTCGAGCAGCGCATGCTGCGACCACTCGCCGCGCTCGAAGATGCGCACCATGCGGCCGGCGCTCATCACCGCGATGCGGTCGCACACCGACATCAGTTCGCGCAGATCGCTGGACACCATCACCAGCGCTTTGCCGGCCGCGGCGAGGCGGTCCATCTGCGCATAGATGTCGGCGCGCGCGCCGATGTCGACACCGCGCGTGGGTTCGTCGAGCAGTAGCACGTCGCTGTCGCGATGCAGCCAGCGCGCGAACACGACTTTCTGCTGATTGCCGCCGGAGAGTTCACCGACGGCTTGTTCAATCGAATTGCAGCGCACGCCCAGGGTTTCGCGCAGCTGCTCGACGGTGCCGCGTTCGCGCGTGCGGTCGAGCCAACCGTGGCGCGACACATCCGCGATGCGGGCAAGCGTGGCGTTCATGCGGATCGGCAGTGGCAGCATCAGGCCCTGAGCCTTGCGGTCTTCGGTGACGAGGCCGATGCCGTGGCGCACCGCTTCCATCGGTGAGCGCACCGGGCGCGGATTCGCTTCGCCGTTGAGGCGGATCTCGCTCGCGTCGGCGCGGTCGGCGCCGTAGATCAGGCGCAGCAGCTCGGTACGCCCGGCGCCGACGAGGCCGGCAATGCCCAGCACTTCGCCGTGCGCAACATCGAAGCTCACATCCTTGACGAACTTGCCGCGGGAGAGGCCGCGCACTGCCATTGCAATGCTGCCGGCCGGGCGGCGTGCGCGGTCGAGTTCTTCACGCACATCGCGGCCAACCATGCGCCGCACGATGTCGTCCTGCGTCATGCCGGCCATCGGTTGGGTGTCGATGTGCTTGCCGTCGCGCAGCACCATCACGCGGTCCGCGATCTGCTGCACTTCGTCGAGCCGGTGCGAGATGTAGATGATGCCGACGCCGCGCGCCTTGAGCAGTGCGATCTGCCGGAACAGGTGTTCGATCTCGCGGCTGGTCAGTGTGGCAGTGGGTTCGTCGAGGATCAGGATGCGGCAGTCGCCGACCAGGCTGCGCGCGATTTCCACCATCTGTTGATGGCCGACGCCCAGTTCGCCAACTGGCGTACGCGGGTCGATTTCAGAGAGTCCGATCGCCGCCATCTGTGCGGCAGCCTGCTGGTTGAGCGCCTCGCGGCGAATGAAACCGGCGCGGCGCGGCAGGTGGTCCAGCAGCAGGTTCTCGGCAACCGTGAGCGTGGGCACCAGCCCGAGTTCTTGCAGCACCATGCGCACGCCCTGGTTTTCGGCGTCGCGTCGTGATTGCGGGCGGTAGGCTTGGCCAGCGAGCTCAAGCTGGCCGTCGCTGGGCGGTATCAGGCCGGCAATGATCTTGCTCAGCGTGCTCTTGCCGGCGCCGTTCTCGCCGGTGAGTGCCAGCACTTCGCCCGCGTTGAGGGTGAAGCTCACATCGCTGAGCACCGGCGTCGCGTAGCGCTTGCCGAGTCCGGTGCCGCGTAGCAGGGGTGGGGTAGGGGGCATCGT
>CAMFLH010000118.1 GCA_945957295.1 uncultured Uliginosibacterium sp. | reverse complement strand
CCTTACCTCGCCAAACGGGAGTGCGGCCCGCGCTTTGACCAATACCTCGCGAAGATCCCGCGCGAGCCAACGCCCAGCGTCGACTTCCTCGTCGCCGTCAATCAACAGCTGCAGCAGGACATCAGCTACCTGATCCGCCTTGAACCGGGCGTGCAGACGCCGGAAGAAACCCTTACGAAGGCGAGCGGCTCTTGCCGGGACTCGGCCTGGCTGCTGGTTCAGCTGTTGCGCCACCTCGGGCTTGCCGCACGCTTTGTCTCCGGCTACCTGATCCAGCTGACCGCCGACCAGAAGTCCCTCGACGGCCCGTCCGGTACCGACGTGGATTTCACCGACCTCCACGCCTGGTGCGAGGTCTATCTACCTGGTGCCGGCTGGATCGGGCTCGACCCGACCTCAGGGCTCTTCGCCGGCGAAGGCCACATCCCGCTCGCCTGCACGCCGGAGCCCTCTTCTGCCGCGCCGATCACCGGCGCACTCGACAAGTGCGAAGTGACTTTCGGGCACGAGATGAAAGTCACGCGCATCTGGGAAGCCCCCCGGGTAACAAAGCCCTACACGGATGACCAGTGGGCGGCCATCGAGGCCCTCGGTCACGATGTCGACGCCAAACTCAAGGCGATGGACGTGCGCCTCACCATGGGCGGCGAGCCGACCTTCGTATCGATCGACGATCCGGATGGTGCGGAGTGGAACACCGCCGCGATGGGGCCGGACAAGAAACGCCTCGCAGCCAATCTGTACCACCGCATGCGCGAGCGCTATGCAGCCAAGGGACTGGTGCACTTCGGCCAAGGCAAGTGGTACCCCGGCGAGCAGTTGCCGCGCTGGTCGCTCAACTGCTTCTGGCGCAAGGATGGCGAGCCGATCTGGCGCGACCCGGCACTGATCGCGGACGAATCCAGACCGGGCAACGCCGACGACATCCTCGCCGGCCGATTCCTGCGCGGTATCGCAGAACGCCTTGCGCTCGATCCGGAGTTCGTTTTCCCCACGTTTGAAGACAGCTTCTACTACATGTGGCGCGAGCGCCGCCTGCCCGCCAACGTCGACCCGCTGGATTCGCGCCTGGATGACCCACTCGAACGCGATCGCCTGATGCGGGTATTCACGCAAGGCCTCAAGAAAGTCGCCGGCTACGCCCTGCCGGTGGCGCGTGCCGGCGGCAGCAACCGCTGGCAGAGCGGGCCCTGGTTCCTGCGCTCGGAGCGCTGCTACCTGATCCCCGGCGATTCGCCTTTGGGCTATCGCCTGCCACTGGATTCCCAGCCCTGGGCCAGCACCACCGATTACCCCTGGATCCACCCCGCCGATCCGGCTCAGCGGCCCGCTCCCCTGCCCGCCTATGCAGCGCTGCGGCAGCAAACGCGGCCGCCGGTGGCGCTGCAACCCGTTGCCGACGCACTGCTCGGTCTGGCCGCTGCCAACGATGCGCCCTCCTCCAGCGCACGACACCCTGCACTGAAGGAAAGCGCCGGCTGGATCACCCGCACCGCCATGTGTGCCGAGGCCCGCAACGGCGTGCTCTACATCTTCATGCCGCCGACCACCGAGCTCGCCGACTACCTGGAGCTGGTCGCCGTCGTCGAAGCCACCGCGGAAGCCCTGCACACGCCGGTGCTGCTGGAAGGCTACGAGCCCCCGCGTGACCCGCAGCTCGCGCAGTTCCGCGTTACGCCGGACCCCGGCGTGATCGAGGTGAACATCCACCCCGCCAACTCCTGGGATGAGCTGGTCGACCGCACCACCCATCTGTATGACACCGCGCGTGAGTGCCGCCTGACCACCGAAAAGTTCATGATCGACGGCCGCCACACGGGCACCGGCGGCGGCAACCACTTCGTGCTGGGCGGCGAAACGGCGCTTGACTCGCCCTTCCTGCGCCGGCCCGATCTGCTGCGCAGCCTGATCAGTTACTGGCACAACCACCCGGCACTCTCTTACTTGTTCTCAGGTCTCTTCATCGGCCCGACCTCTCAGGCACCGCGTATTGATGAAGCGCGCAGCGATTCGGTCTACGAGATGGAGATCGCCTTCGGCGAAATCGAGCGCCTCGCACGCAGTGGCAACTGCCCACCCTGGCTTGCCGACCGCATCCTGCGCAACCTTTTGATCGACGTCACCGGCAACACGCACCGCGCCGAGTTCTGCATCGACAAGCTCTACTCGCCCGACGGGCCAACAGGGCGACTCGGTCTGTTGGAGCTGCGTGCCTTCGAAATGCCGCCGCACTCGCGCATGAGCCTCACGCAGCAACTGCTGCTGCGCTCGATGATTGCGCGCTTCTGGCAGCAGCCCTACGCGCCGCCGCGCCTCGTACGCTGGGGTACCGAACTGCACGACCGCTTCCTGCTGCCGCACTTCGTCGAACAGGACATTCGCGATGTGGTGGAAGACATGCAGCTTGCCGGCTACCCGATCCAGCCGGAATGGTTCGCGCCGCACATGGAATTCCGCTTCCCCAAGATCGGCGATCTCGCCGTCAAAGGCATGGAACTGGAACTGCGCACCGCGCTGGAGCCCTGGCATGTCATGGGCGAAGAAGGCGCCGTCGGCGGCACGGTGCGCTATGTCGATTCCTCGGTCGAACGCCTGCAGGTCAAGGTCGCCGGCATGGCGCCCGATCGCTTCTGCCTCACAGTCAATGGCACGCCGGTACCGCTGCACCCCACCGGCAAGGTCGGCGAATACGTTGCCGGCGTGCGCTATCGCGCATGGCAGCCGGCATCCTGCCTGCACCCGACGATCGGCGTACATGGTCCGCTAACCTTCGACCTCGTCGACACCTGGATGCAGCGCAGTCTTGGCGGCTGCCAGTATCACGTCGCTCACCCGGGCGGGCGCAATTACGAGACCTTCCCGGTCAACGCTTACGAGGCTGAAAGCCGGCGCCTGGCGCGCTTCTTCCGCATCGGCTATACGCCGGGCGAAATGCGCCTGGCGCCCGCCCCGGCACAGGGCGAGTTCCCGTTCACGCTGGACCTGCGTCGACGTTGAAACGGGTGAGGGCATAACCAATCGAGCACCCGGATTCCGCTTCGGGTACCCTGCCCTCACCGCCCTGCACCCCGGCTGATTGATGTCCGCAGCACCGTTTGCCCATTACCGTTGCCCGCCCCGCCATTTCGACGAAGCGTTCGAGGCAGACGGCCGACCGCGCGCCGCGTGGCAGGCACTGGTTGCCGCCCTCGATTCGGGCGGCGGCAAGGCGCTGTCGCGCCAGGCCGACGCGTTGCGCCGCATGGTCGAACTCGACGGCATCACCTACAACGTCTATGCCGATCCGCAGGGCGCCGATCGCCCCTGGTCGCTCGACCCAATCCCGCTGGTGCTCAGCGCGGACGACTGGCAGACGATCTCGCTTGGCATCGCGCAGCGTGCCCAGTTGCTCGACCGCATCCTCGCAGACCTCTACGGCCCTCAGGATTTGATCAGCGAGGGGCTGCTGCCGCCCGCGCTGGCCTTCGGCCACCCGGGCTATCTCTGGCCCAGCCAGGGCATCTCGCCGGTCGGCGGGCGTTGGCTGCATCTTTACGCGGCCGATCTGGCACGCTCGGAAGACGGCCGCTGGTGGGTTGTGCACGACCGCACGCAAGGCCCATCCGGCGTGGGCTACGCGATGCAGAACCGCCGCCTCGTTGCGCGCGGACAACTCGATCTCTTCCGCAGCGCGCATGTCGCCCACCTGGCGGACTTTCTACGCAGCTTGCGTGATGCAATCAGCCAGATCGCCCCGATCGCCGCGGGCGAAACACCCCGCATCGTGTTGCTGACACCCGGCCCCTGGAACGAGACCTACTTCGAGCATTCGCTGCTCGCGCGCCACCTCGGCTTCGCACTGGTCGAGGGGCAGGATCTGACGGTGCGGCAAGACCGCGTCTATATGAAGACGCTGCAGGGCCTGCAACCGGTGCACGCGATCCTTCGCCGCCTGGACGACGACTACTGCGACCCGGCAGAACTGCGCGCCGATTCGGCGCTCGGCATCCCCGGCCTGCTTGCGGCCGTGCGCGCCGGCAATGTGCTGGTCGCCAACGGGCTTGGCAGTGGCGTGCTGGAAACCACAGGCATCCACGGCTTTCTGCCCGGCATCTGCGAACGCCTGCTTGGCGAGACCATGCGCCTGCCCTCCGTTGCTACCTGGTGGTGCGGCGAGGCGCCGGCCCTCGCGCATGTGCTGGAACACCTCGACGAGCTTGTGATCAAGCCCGCGTTTCCCGGCATGAGCCCCGAGCCGGTGTTCGGCCATCGGCTTGATTCGGCAGGCCGCGCTGCGCTCGCTAAGCGTCTGCGCGCAACGCCTCACGCCTTCCTCGCACAGGAATGGGTACGGCTGTCGCAAGCGCCGTCGCTGCAGGCCGACGGCCGCGTGGCGCCACGCTCGGTGGGTTTGCGTGTGTTCGCGCTGGCAACACCCGACGGCTATCGTGTGATGCCCGGTGGCCTGGCGCGTGTCGCGCCCGAAGCCGATGACGACGTCGTGACCATGCAGCGTGGCGGCGCGAGCAAGGACATCTGGGTACTGAGCAAGGCGCCCGTCGCTCGCGAGCCACTCGCCAGCGCGCCGATAACCCCCCCCGAGTTGCTGCGCGCCGAGGCGGTGATTCCGTCGCGCATCGCCGAAAACCTCTTCTGGCTCGGCCGCTACGCGGAGCGCTGCGAAGCACAGGTGCGCCTGCTGCGCGCGGCGATCAACCGCTTGTCGGACGGTGACGCCGACGCGCTGAGCGGCCTGCAGTCGCTCGCTGCGGTGGCGCGCGCGCAAGGCCTGCTCGGCAAACCCGACGACGAGGGCGAAGCACCCGACCAGCCTTCCGACGCGGACTGGCTCGATGCCATTCTGGACGCGCAGGCGGTCGGCAGTCTGCACGCCAACGCCCGGCGCCTGCAGCGCGCCGGAAGCCAGGTCCGCGAACGCCTGTCGGCCGACAACTGGCATGCACTCAATCGCCTGCCGCAGGTGCTGGAGCATGCGGCCCCCGGCATTGCTGGCGCGGCAGAAGCGCTCGACCATGCGATGCTGCTCTGTGTGTCATTCGCCGGCTTCGCGATGGACGACATGGTGCGCGACGCCGGCTGGCGGTTTCTGCTGCTCGGTCGCCGTATCGAGCGCCTCGCGGGCCTCGGGGGCCTGATCAGCCACTACTTGCAGAGCGATGCGCGACAGCATGCAGATGGGCTCGAGTGGCTGCTGGAAACTACTAACAGCATCGTCACCTACCGTAGCCGATACCAACGCCAACCGGAAATGCTCCCGGTGCTCGACCTGATCGTCTTCGACCGCGACAACCCGCATGCGCTGGGCTTCCAGCTGGATGTGCTCGCGCGCTACCTCAGCCGCCTCGGGCGAGACTTCGGCGCACGCTTCGACAACGACCCAGCTCCGCTGCTGGAAACCCTGAGACGCTTCGACCCAACGCGCTACCACAACCTCGCGCTGCTGGGCGAGGTCGCGCCGGGCAATCCGCAACTCGACGCGCTAGCCGCGTTCGCCGCCCGCGCGCAACTTACGGCCTGGGGTTTGTCCGACGAGCTTTCACTACGATTCTTCAGCCACGCGGAACAGGCCTTGCGCAGCGCGGAGGCGGCGTGAGCGCTGCAACCGAAAACGGTAGCGGCGCCGTGGCACGCTACTTCGTCTCGCACCTTACGCGTTACGACTACGGGCGGCCGGTCGCGCTGGGGCGCCATGTGCTGCACCTGACGCCGCGCGCCCTGCCCTGGCAACGCGTGATATCGCACGAGCTTGAAGCCACGCCCGAGGCCTCGGAACGGCTGACCGGAATCGACGCTTTCGGCAACCCGATCGAAACGCTTGCCATCGCGCTCCAGCATCACGACCTGGATGTCCATGCACGAAGCTGGGTCGAGCTTGGCGAACGTCCGCAAACGGCTGAATCGCCAAGCTGGGAGTCGGTGCGCGATCGCTTGGTTTTCCGCGCCGGCCATCGCCCGGATGCGGGCGAACGCGACGCAGCGCGCTTCCTGTTCGAATCGCGCCATGTGCGCGTCAAGCGCGAACTCGCCGAATGGGCCGCCCGTTCATTTGCGCCGGGCAAGTCGCTGCTCGATAGCGTGCGGGCGCTCAACAACCGCATCCACGCCGAATTTGCCTTCGATCCCGAAGCCACCCATGTTGCGACGCCCGTCATCGACGTCTTACGCAAGCGCCGCGGCGTTTGCCAGGATTTCGCGCACCTGATGCTATCGGCCTTGCGCTCCCTCGGGCTTTCGGCGCGTTACATGAGCGGCTACCTGCTGACCACGCCCCCCCCTGGCTCCCCTCGCCTGGTCGGCGCGGATGCGAGTCACGCGTGGATCGCAGTGTGGTGCCCGAACTCGGGATGGGTGGAATTTGACCCGACCAACGGCGTGCAGGCAGGCATTGGCCACATCACACTCGGCTGGGGGCGCGACTTCGGCGACGTCACGCCGCTACGCGGCGTCATCGTCGGCGGCGGCGAGCACACGCCGAGCATCGAAGTCAGCGTGGTGCCGGAAGCCGACTACGCCGCGTTGTTCGGCGCAACGCGTCGTGCGTAAATCCTGACGCACCAAGGCCTGGCCGTTAGCGCCGGCGAGGCGCCTCAGCCTGCTTGCGGATCGCATCATCGAGGCGTTGCATCCACTGCTCCGGCACTTGCCGACTGCAGAGGATATGCCGCGTCATGCCGGGCGGCATGTCAGGGTAATCCACCCGAACGAGCTTCTGGTTCTTCAGGTCTGGGGTGTTCGCAAGGTAGAAATCCAGATCATCCTGATCGACGATCATGAAATCGAAGCGGCCCGCCGCCAGCATCCAGATCGCTCGCACCGGCGCATCGAGTACGCGCGACACAGGCACCCGCGCGCCAGCAATCAGGCGGTCGAGTTCAGGGCCGTACGAGACCGCATCCACCACGCCAAAACGCTGATCCCCGGATTGCAACAGCGTCGAAAAAGTCGCGTGCCGCCGCAGCCGCGGCACGACCTCCGCACGCGTCAGCACCACCTGGGGCCGGTCGGTATGGATCGGGAGCGAAAACCGCGCGAAGACCTCACGCTCCGGCAGCCGGTACCAACCGAAGGAACACAAGGGCAAGGCGTTTGCGCGCAACTCGGCCCACATGCGCGCGGGCGGCATCTCGTCGAACGTGGCGCGCAAACCCGCCGCCGCAAACAGCTGCCGCGCCCGATCGAGCAGAAAGCCTTTCTGCACGCCATTCTCGACATAGCTGTACGGTGGCTTGTTGCGAAAGACCACCGTCACCGGCTCATCGGCCCCGCGAGCAATCGCAGAAAAACCGCCGGCCGCAAGCAGCGCGCAAACCAGGCGCAAGCCGACGCACAGCATCGGCACAAACTTAGCCCCGACCGGTGCTGCCGAAACCACCCTCGCCCCGATGCGAAGCGTCGAACTCGTCGACCACGTTGAAGCCCACCTGCAGCACCGGCACCACCACCAGCTGCGCGATACGCTCCATCGGCTCAATCACGAAGGTCTTGTTGCCACGGTTCCAAACCGACACGAAGATCTGGCCCTGGTAGTCGGAATCGATCAAGCCGACGAGGTTGCCGAGTACGATGCCGTGCTTGTGGCCCAAGCCCGAGCGGGGCAGGATCATCGCGGCCAAACCGGGGTCGGCCAGGTGGATCGCCATGCCGGTCGGCACCAGGAAGGTGGCACCCGGTTCCAGCGTAACTGGCGCATCGAGGCAAGCCCGCAAATCGAGGCCGGCCGAGCCATGCGTAGCGTAATGCGGCGGGCTTTCCTTCAGGCGCGGGTCGAGCAGCTTGACGTCGATGTGATGCATGGATCGGGCTCCAGGGTCAGATTCAGGGGAATTCAGATCAGGCCAGCATGGCGGCCATGTGTTTCACGATCGCTTCGGCAACCGCATCCTTGGCGCCGTGTGGCACTTCGTGGCGGCCGGCGTCGTCGAACAGCACGACGCGGTTGTCGTCACCGCCCATGCCGTCCTGCACCAGATTGCCGACCAGCAAGGGCACCTTCTTCTTCGCCCGCTTGGTGGCCGCGTATTCGTCGAGATTCTGGCTTTCCGCCGCAAAACCCACGCAGAACGGTGGATTCGGCAGCGAAGCAACTTCGGCGAGGATGTCGGGGTTCTGCACCAGCTCGATCGTGAGCCCGTCGCTACCGGACTTCTTCATCTTGTGATCGGCGGCCGTCGCGGGGCGGTAGTCAGCCACCGCGGCAACGCCGATGAAAACATTGGCTGCCAGCACGTTGCGCATCACCGCGTCGCGCATCTGTAAGGCCGTCTGCACGTCAATGCGAGTCACGCCACGCGGCGTCGCTTGGGCCACCGGGCCCGCCACCAGCGTGACCTCGGCGCCGGCGTCCGCACAGGCACGCGCCAGCGCGAAGCCCATTTTTCCCGAGCTGATATTGGTGATGCCGCGCACCGGGTCGATCGGTTCGAACGTCGGCCCGGCGGTAATCAGCACGCGCTTTCCTGCCAGCCGCTTCGGCGTGAAGAAGGCTGCGACTTCGGCGACGATTTCAAGCGGCTCAAGCATCCGCCCCATACCGACTTCGCCGCAGGCCTGCTCTCCGGCCGCAGGGCCGAATACGGCGACGCCGTCGGCGCGCAGCTGCGCGAGGTTGCGTTGCGTGGCCGGGTTCTCCCACATCTGCCGGTTCATCGCGGGACACACCGCGAGCGGGCATTCACGCGCCAGCACCAGCGTGCTCAGCAGGTCGTCCGCCATGCCGTGCGCCAACTTGGCCATCACGTCGGCGGTGGCCGGCGCAACCAGCAGCAGATCAGCGCCGCGGGTCAGATCGATATGCGCCATGTTTCGGCTCTGGCGTGTATCCCACGCATCCACCCAGGCCGAGTTGCCGCTCAGCGCCTGGAAGGTAACCGGCGTGACGAAGTTCGCCGCCGCTTCGGTCAGCACGCAATGCACTTCGGCGCCTTGCTTGCCCAGCTGGCGCACGAGATCGGCTGCCTTGTAGGCCGCGATGCCGCCCGAAACGCCCAGCACGATGCGCTTGCCCGTGAAAATGCTCATGACATGAAATCCAGATTACGCGGCAGGATGGAGGCCCGATTCTACCGCCCCACCGCAAGGACACGACATGGCGATCACCGACTGGCCTGAAGACGAACGCCCGCGCGAACGCCTGCTTGCACATGGCGCGGCCGTGCTTTCCGACGCTGAGTTGCTGGCGATCTTCCTGCGCGTAGGCATCAAAGGTAAAAGCGCGGTCGACCTTGCGCGTGAGCTGATCAGCCGTTTCGGCAGCCTGACGCGCCTGTTCGCCGCGCCGGTGGACGATTTTTCCGCCGTACCAGGCATGGGCAGCGCGAAGTTCGCGCAACTGCAGGCAGTGATCGAGATGGCGCGCCGCGCACTGAGCGAGGAAATGCGTGAGCGCGACCTGCTCAGCTCGCCCGGTGCGGTGCGCGACTGGCTGCGCCTGAAGCTCGCCGCCTTGCCTTACGAGGTGTTCATGGTGATGCTACTGGACGCGCAGAATCGGCTGATTCATTCCGAAGAGCTGTTTCGCGGCACGCTCGACCAGACCAGCGTGTACCCGCGTGAAGTCGTAAAGCTTGCGCTGGCCCGCAATGCCGCTGCGGTGATCTTCGCGCACAATCACCCCTCCGGCTGTGCTGAAGCCAGCCGCGCCGACGAACTGCTGACGAACAGCCTCAAGCAGGCACTGGCGCTCGTCGATGTTCGCGTGCTGGATCACTTCATCGTGGCTGGCAACGCGCGGCCGCTTTCCTTCGCCGAACGCGGCCTGCTGTGAGCCAACACATGCTCTTTGGATCTTTCAGTACCGCGCCACCCAACCAATCCGCCGAAAGTACTTGATTCGCCGCCCCATTTCTGGATAGAATCGTGAGTTTCGAGCAAACAGGTTCATCGGAGCGTTTCATGTCCCGCGTCTGTCAAGTTACCGGTAAAGGCCCCATGGTGGGCAACAACGTCTCGCACGCAAACAACAAGACCAAGCGTCGCTTCCTGCCCAACCTGCAGTCGCGCCGTTTCTGGGTTGAGAGCGAGAACCGCTTCGTCCGTCTGCGTGTGTCCAACGCGGGTCTGCGCACGATCGACAAGAAGGGCATCGAGGTCGTCCTCGCCGAGCTTCGCGCTCGCGGCGAAGTCTGATCCCGCCCTCACTAGGAGAACATCATGGCCAAAGGCGGTCGCGAAAAGATCAAGCTGGAGTCCACTGCGGGCACCGGCCATTTCTACACCACGAACAAAAACAAGCGCACCACTCCCGGTAAGCTCGAGTTCATGAAATATGACCCGAAGGCCCGGAAGCACGTGCTCTACAAGGAAACCAAGCTCAAGTAATTTGAGCTGACCTGGTTTGCCTCGATGAAAAACCCGCCAATTGGCGGGTTTTTCTTTTTCTGTGCTCACGCACGCATTCGCCCCCCTTCCCGCCCCACACGAGTGGCCACCAACACGCCTAAGCTCACACGCAAGGCGTACTTCCGCCCGCGGCGCGCGACTGCGGATCGCAAACGCTTCACCAGCGCCAACACCCATCTCGCCGGCGCAGCACAAAAATCCATCGCTATCCCGCAATCACCGCAAGAAGCAAGCTGGTAGCGCGGCTTCGCGCCCTGCACACCGATTTCGTCAACACCGACAAGCTTTGTGGGCAGAACCCCATAAGCGCTTCCTATGATGTAACTCAAGTCCTTGATCGTAATTGCGCACTAGGGTAAACCCTATGTTGGGGTTTACCCCTAGTTCGATGCGATGGGGAGTCGCGCCGGACCAGTCCAGATAATTCCGCCAGGAGACATCAATGCGTGCAAACGCACCCAGGTTGCAGCTAGTCGCCCCGTTGTCGGGCTTGATTGTTCCGATCGAAAGCGTGCCGGATCCCGTCTTTGCCCAGAAGATGGTGGGCGACGGGGTTTCGATCGACCCCACCTCCAATGAACTGCTCGCGCCGGTCGCCGGCACGATCACCCAGCTGCACGGCGCCGGCCATGCTCTGACGATCCGCTCGGCGGAAGGCATCGAGGTGCTGCTGCACATCGGCCTCGACACCGTGATGCTGAAGGGCGAAGGTTTTTCGCCACAGGTTCGCGAAGGTGATCAGGTCGCCGCCGGCCAGTTGCTGATCCGTTTCGACGCCGATCTCGTCGGACGCAAGGCGCGCAGCCTGCTGACGCAGATGGTGATCGCCAACGGTGACCGGGTGGCACGCATGAAGCCTGCCGCTGGCAAGGCTGAAGCCGGCAAGACCGAAGTGCTGACGCTCGACCTCGCGGGCACAACACCCGCCGTCGGCGCTGGCGCGATCGACATCGTCGCGCCGCTGTCCGGCATCCTGTTTCCGCTCGACAAAGTGCCGGACCCGGTCTTCGCGCAGAAGATGGTGGGTGACGGCATCTCGCTCGATCCGATCAGCCCCGAATTGCTATCCCCGGTCGCCGGTACGGTGACGAATCTGCATAGCGCCCACCATGCGCTGACGATCACCACGCCGGAAGGCCTGGAAGTGCTGGTGCACATCGGCATCGACACCGTGATGCTCAAGGGCGAAGGCTTTACGCCCAAGGTCAAGCAGGGCGACACGGTCAGTGTTGGTCAACCCCTGATCCGCTTCAACCCGGACCTGGTGGCGCGCAAGGCCGCCAGCCTGCTGACGCAGATCATCATCGCCAACGGCGACAAGGTTGCCGCGATGCACGCGAAGAGCGGTGCCGTGGAAGCCGGCCGTGACGTGGTGCTGAGTGTTGAAATGGTCGGCGCTGCGGGCGTCGCCGCAGCCGTCGGTGGCAGCACCGAAACCGCCGGCCCGGTCAGCCTGCCGAACCCGTCCGGCCTGCACGCACGCCCGGCAGCAGTACTCGCCGCCGAAGCGAAGAAGTTCAAGTCCGACGTGCGCATCGCACGCGGCAGCGACGAAGCGAACGCCAAGTCCGTCGTCGCGATCATGGGCTTGTCGACTCAGCAAGGCGACCAGATCGTCGTCAAGGCCACCGGCCCCGACGCACGTGACGCGGCCGCAGCGGTCGCCAAACTGCTCGCTGAAGGCTGCGGTGAGAAGGCGGGTGATGCACCGGCCGCTGCCGCACCGAAGGCTGCCGCGCCGGCACGCGTAACGCCGACCGACGCCGACGAGCTGGGCGGCGTGTCCGCCTCCCCCGGTCTCGCCGTTGGCCGCATCGTGCAATATCGCCAGCAGCTCATCGACGTAGCCGAGAAGGGCGAATCGCCTCAACGCGAGCGCGCCCGTCTGGACGCCGCACTGCACGAAGGCCGCACCGCCATCGAAGCGCTCAAGGCCAATCTCAACGATCCGTCCAAGGCACAGATCATGGACGCGCACATCGAACTGCTGGAAGACCCGGAACTGGTCGACCTGGCAATCGAAGGCGTTTCCGCTGGCAAGAGCGCCGGTTTCGCATGGCGCGAAGCCTTCACCCGCTACGCCGCGCAACTGGAAAAGCTCGACAACGCGTTGCTGCGTGAGCGCGCCAACGACATCCGCGACGTCGGCCGCCGCGTGCTGGCCACGCTCGCCGGCGTGACGCAGGCCAAGATCGATGTGCCGGCCGGCTCGATCCTGATCGCCGAAGAACTAACGCCGTCCGACACCGCACAGCTGGACCGCAGCAAGGTGCTGGGTTTCTGCACCACCACCGGTGGCGCGACCAGCCACGTCGCGATCCTCGCCCGCTCGCTGGGCATCCCGGCGGTGTGCGGTATCGACGAAGCGGTGCTGGCGCTGGCTGATGGCACGCAAGTCGTGCTGGACGGTTCGCGCGGCACGCTGCGCAAGAACCCGACCGAAGCCCAGCTCGCCGATGCCCAGGACCGCATGGCGCGGCAGGCTGCCAAGCGCGAAGCCGAACAGGCCGCTGCGCACAAGGCAGCGCATACCGCCGATGGCGTACGCATCGAGGTGGTGGCAAACGTGCGTAACGCGAAGGACGCGCAAGAAGGCGTGGCAAACGGCGCTGAAGGTGTCGGCCTGCTGCGCTCTGAGTTCCTCTTCGACGACCGCGACACCGCACCGGACGAGGAAGAACAGGCAGCCGCCTACATGGCGGTGGCCGAAGCGCTCGGCACCGAGCGGCCGCTGGTTGTGCGCACGCTGGATGTGGGCGGCGACAAGCCCCTGCCCTACCTGCCGCTGCCGAAGGAAGAAAACCCCTTCCTTGGCTTGCGCGGTGTGCGTGTGAGCCTGGAGCGGCCGGACATGTTCCGCACCCAGCTGCGCGCGATCCTGCGCACAGCCCCGCTCGCCCAGCTGCACATCATGTTCCCGATGATCGCGACGCTCGAAGAGCTGCGCGAAGCCAAAGCGATTCTCGCCGAGGAACAAGCCGCCAGTGGTCACACCAACGTGAAGGTCGGCGTGATGATCGAAGTGCCGTCCGCCGCCGTGATGGCCGAGCAGTTCGCCCGTGAAGCGGACTTCTTCTCGATCGGCACCAACGACCTGACCCAATACACGCTGGCGATGGACCGCGGCCACCCGAAACTCGCGAAGAAGGCCGACGGCCTGCACCCCTCTGTGCTGCGCATGATCGCGCTGACCTGCGAAGGCGCAAAGAAGCACGGCAAGTGGGTCGGCGTCTGCGGCGGCATGGCGTCGGACCCGATGGCTGTGCCGGTGCTGATCGGCCTTGGCGTCGAAGAACTCTCCGCGTCGGTCCCCGCCATTGCAGCGGTCAAGGCCACCGTGGCGCGCGTGACGATGGCCGAATGCCAGGCGCTTGCCCAGGAAGTGTTGTCGCTGGGCACCGCCGCCGACGTGCGTGCCCGGCTTGCAAAGTTTGCTGATTAAACCAAGTCCCCTTGAGGAGCCATAAAACCATGTTCACAAATGCCTTCGCTGGCCTGCAGAAGATCGGCAAAGCGCTGATGCTGCCGGTGGCCGTCCTGCCTGTGGCAGGCCTGCTGCTGGGTCTCGGCGCGACCGATTTCCACACCACCAACACCGTCTTCCTCGCGATCCTGTCGCTGATGAAGAACGCTGGCGACGTGATCTTCGGCAACCTGCCGCTGATCTTCGCCATCGGCGTTGCACTGGGCTTTACCGAGAACGATGGCGTTGCAGCCATCGCCGCGACGATCGGCTACCTGGTCATGACGGTCACGCTGGGCGTCATGGCGGGCCTGATGGGTATCAAGCCGGACACAATCATGGGCCTGCCCTCGATCCAGACCGGCGTGTTCGGCGGCATCCTCGCCGGCGGCCTGGCGGCGTTCATGTTCAACCGCTACTTCCGCATCGCGCTGCCGGCCTACCTCGGCTTCTTCGCGGGCAAGCGCTTCGTGCCGATCGTCACCGCGATCGCCGCGATCGCGCTGGGCGCCGCGCTGTCCATCGTGTGGCCGCCGATCGGTGGCGCCATCAAGGCCTTCTCGCACTGGGCGGCCGTCAGCGATCCGCGTACCGCCGCAACGGTGTACGGCTTCGTTGAACGTCTGCTGATCCCGTTCGGCCTGCACCACATCTGGAACGTGCCGTTCTTCTTCGAAATGGGCAGCTTCCTTGACCCGAGCACCGGCAAGATGGTGAGCGGCGACATCAACCGCTTCTTCGCGGGCGACCCGACTGCAGGCGTGCTGGCTGGCGCCTTCTTCTTCAAGATGTTTGGTCTGCCGGCCGCTGCAATCGCGATCTGGCATACCGCCAAGCCGGAAAACAAGCCTGTCTCTTATACACATCTCCGAGCCCACGAGACCGGAGCCTATCTCGT
>CAMFLH010000117.1 GCA_945957295.1 uncultured Uliginosibacterium sp. | reverse complement strand
GAGATAGGCTCCGGTCTCGTGGGCTCGGAGATGTGTATAAGAGACAGCCATCACGGTGGCCATTGCCCCAGTACTGCCCCTCTCACCGGCAGTGGCTCCTGAATCTTTCCTCGTCGTCGGCGCAATCGCGACCGAGATGATGATCGGCTTCGCAATCGGCTTCACGATCAGGCTCGTGTTCGTCGCCATCGACCTTGCGGGCGACCTCATCGGTCTGCAGATGGGGCTGTCGTTCGCGATGTTCTACGATCCACAATCCGCGGGCCAAACCACGGTTGTAGCGCAGTTCCTCGGCCTGCTCGCATCCCTGATCTTCCTTGCACTCAACGGGCACCTGCTAATCATCGAAACCGTGGTTCGCAGCTTCGAATGGTTACCTGCAGGGGGTATTGGCTTTCATGGCGATGCAGCGAAAGTGATCGTGCGCAGTGGTGGCAGCATTTTTGTGTCGGGGCTGATGCTCGCGCTTCCGGCAGTCACCACGCTGTTGATTACTAACATCGCGCTCGGCGTACTGACCCGCGCCGCACCGCAACTTAACCTGTTCGCGCTGGGTTTCCCGATCACGCTGACCGTGGGCGTGCTCGCACTGGCTGCGTGCCTTCCCATGCTTGCCGGGGTGCTGCAATCGCTTTATGAGCGGGGATTCGACACCGTCGGGATGTTCCTGAAAGTAGCGTCAGGCCAATAGGCAACAGGTACGCTCAACGACGCAGGATTACGTCACCACTGGCAACGCGCTCGGCGATCCAGTTCGATTCCAGCCCTTCTTCATAGCGGGCGATCGTATAGCTGCTGTACCCCTGCGCGCGCACCATGTCTTCCGCCTGGCGCTTGAACAGCTGCATCGCTTCGCCCTCGCCGCCCATGTGAAAGCGCTTCATGCGCATCGCGATTCGATACCGATCCTCATCGAGTCGCACGGCACGCAAGGTCCAGTTCGGCGCCAGCGGGTCAACAACGTAGTAGGCCACACCGATGACTGCAGCACCTGCAACGATGTCCTCCAACGCAATCGTAAGGCCATCCGCGACATTGATCGCCGCATGGGGGATCAGCGGCGAGCTCGGGTAGTCACCCTTGATGCCGGAGCACGCACCGAGCGCACAGACCAGCACTGCAAGCATCGGCGTTCGCATGACGCTTACCCGATGTAGTTGAACAAGGAGAGGCCCGTCGTTTTCACGAAAGCCTGCTGTGCGGCCTGCAACGCAGCCGTTTTCTGCGTGACATCGGAGCTCGCCTGCGCGTAGTCCAGATCGGTCAGCCGCGAGAGCGTCGTTGCGTACTGCAAGTCGGCCTGCGAGCCGACGGATTCAGCCGCCTGCACTTCATTGACGCGCGACCCCACCGACGCCGTCACCCGCAATACGTTATCGAGCGCCTTGTCGAGCTTGCCCAAGGTCTGGTTCACCTGTGTGTTCAGCGCCGCACCACTGGTGTTCTCCAGCGCACCTACGAAGGTCTGGATCGTGCTGAAGATGTCGGTATAGCCACCCGGGTCGACACTGAAGGTGTCGCCCGCTGCTGGCGTGCCCGACACCGAGACCTGGATGCCCGCAAAAGCGATCGAGGTGCCGCTGACATAGCTGCCGCTGCTGATCGGGCCACCGCCCGCAGTCACGTCATAGACGTCGTAACTTCCGGGCCCGGTAAAGTCGATGCGGTACTTGTTGCCGCTGTAGGTGCCGACTACGGAACCGTCGTCGATAACAGCGGCCCCTGTATTGCCGGCACCCGCCGAGGTATGGAAGGCGCCATTGAGGTTCGGGATGTCCATGAAGACTTCGTTACCCGAATTGCTGACTGGAATCACCCGCGAATCGCTGACCTGCAGCGAACGCGAACCTTGGTCGCCTTGATACTGCACACCGCTGGCGATGTTGCCGACAAAAGGTTGGGTATCCGTCTGGAAGCCTGCGAACAGATAGCCGCCCTGCGGATCGTTGCTGTTTGCGAGACCGACCAGCGCGTCGAAACGTGCCCTCACATCCACCGCAATCGACTTGCGGTCCACTGGGCTCAGCGCACCGTTGCCAGCCTGAATTGCCTTCTCCTTGAGATAGACAATCAGATCGCTGACGCCGGAAAGCTTGCTCTCTACGATTTGCAGCGAGTCCTTCGCCGAACCGCGGTTGGTCGCCCACTGCGCATTCATGCTCTTGGCTTGCTGCACTACGAGCGCCGAAGAGGCCGCAATTGGGTCATCAGACGGGGCTACGACACGCCGCCCGGTGGAGACCTGCTGCTGGAGTTTCAGCAGATCGCCTGCGCGGTTCTGGAACTGCGTCGTTCCATTCTCAAAGATCATTCCAGTTGAAACACGCATGGCTCAGCTCCAGTCAATCATTAACGGCCAATCGCCAGAATTTCGTTGAACAAGGTGCTCGCAACCTGCATCACCTTGCCGGCAGCCTGATAGGCCTGTTGGTAGCGGATCAGGTTGGCGGCTTCCTCGTCGAGGTTCACACCCACCAGCGACTGCTGTGCGTCCTTCGCACGCTCCGCAACCACCTTTTGCGACTCGGCGGTGACCTGCACTTCACGGGTACGCGAACCAATTTCGCCAACCAGCTGCGCATAAGCCGATTCATAGCTCGCAGAGTTGCCGATCAAGGTCTTCACCTGCTGCAGCTGGCCCAGCAACACAGCGTTACGGCTGTCAGAAACGCCACCGGGGTTGCGTTCCATCGAGAAGGTGTCGCCCGTGTTCGGCGTGCCGGAAATCGTGAATGACACACCAGCGAAGGCGATCTGCGCACCGTCCGAATAGGGAATCGGGCCACCCGCCGGATAAGTCGTGGCGCTGCCACTCGGCTGCGTGACCGTGATCGGAAAACCGGCCGGAAAACCAGACAGGTTGCCGGCGTTGTAGGTGAAGGTCAGTGGCAGTGTCAGCGCCGGCGGGGGTGTGAGATTGGTGACGTCACTCACCACGCCCTGCGTGATTTTCGCCGTGCCAGTATTGGCGTTGGTGGCCAGCGTACGAATCGGCGCGGCAGCGGCAACAAGGCGTGGATCCTTGATCGCCACCGCGAATTGGTCGGCCGCAGCGCGCGTGGGCTGGATCGTGAAGCTATCGCCAACCGCTGGCGCGCCGCTGAGCGTCATCGAGAAACCCTGCGGTGGTGCGGCGGCCAGCACCGCTGCCAGCGCCGCGGCCGGCGTTGCCCCCGACGCAGTCCATACTTGCGAATCAGAACGGCGCACCAGCTGGAAGGTATTCGCAGCGGTGTAAGTCAGCGAATAGTCGCTGGTCGTCAGATCAGAGGCATTGGTGATCGGGACATCGATCTGCGCAGTGCCGGCATTCGCCGGGCTGTTCGGATAGATCGTACGACCGGCCAGCGGTTGGAAGTAGTCCCCCCCTAACGCGCCATCAAGGTCCTGGCCAAGCCGGTGCTGCGCGTTGAAGGTCTCGGTGATGCCGAGGGCGAGGCGGCCCAATCCGTTCTGCACCGAATCAAGCGACTCGCTGCGGAAGTTGAGTAGACCGGAAAGTTTGCCGCCAGAAAATGCCGCATCCGGCAATTCCTGCCCGCCCCCTGTCGGCAGCTGGATCGCGACGACAATGCGCGAGAGATCGGCACGCGAGGGCTGCGCAGTCAGCGTCGCTACGTCCGAACGCACGACCAAGGGTTGCCCGTTGCCGACGAATACGTTGATCGAGCCGTCTTCGTTCGGCATCGTGGTAACCCGCACCTGATCATTCAGCTGCGAAACCAGTTGCGCGCGTTCGTCGAGCAGGTCGTTGGGCGGCTGGCCCGCGCCAATATTCGACGCATAAATGATGCGCTGGTTGAGCTCACCGATCTGGCCGGCAAGGCTGTTGATCTCGGTAACGGTGCCGTTGATCTCGCCCCCTACCAGATCGCGCAGTTCTTCGATGCGGGTATTGAGCGTCTGGAAGCGCGCGACCAGGGCCTCGGACTGCGACAGCATCGACTGCCGCGCCGGAATGCTGGTGGCGTTCGCTGCAACGCTCTGCACCCCTTTGAAGAAGTCCTGGATCGCCGGAGACAGGCCCGCGCTCGGGTCACCGAACAGGTCGTCGATCTGCTTGACCTGCTCGTAGTAAGTATTCATCTCCTGAAAGCGCGAGTTCGCAGTCAGGACTTGTTGCTCCAGGTAGGTGTTGTAGCTGCGCTTGATCGTCTGGACATTCGTGCCCTGGCCAAAGTAACCCGCGCCCGAGAACACCGGCAGGTTCGTGCCCTGGACGATTTGCTGGCGGCTGTAGCCGGCAGTCGAGGCATTCGAGATGTTATGGCCGGTCGTGACCAGGCCCGCCTGTGCGGCGTTGATGCCCGAAATACCGATGTTGAGTACGCTGTTGCCCATGACGATTGCCTCGTAATGCTCTTTACGGCATTCCTAAGCAATTCCTTTGCCTGCTTCACGCAGCCCTTGAAATGGCTGGTGCGGCAAAGGAAACCGCGGGCACGGAAGACGCACGCGCCATGGCACAACGAGGTGGGCTGCAAGGGCGGAGAATCCGCCTAGAGGGTGTCGGCAGACAGCGCTGCGCGCAGCGTATTGCCGCCGATGATGCGGGTGAGTTTGTCGGCGTACATCGGGTCGGTCGCGTAACCACCGCGGCTCAGCGCACGCGCGAAGCCCGCAGCGTCGGCCTGACCACTGACCTGCGCATAGCGCGGGTTGGCAGTGATTAAGCGGGCATAGTCGCGAAACGCCTCGTCATACGAGGCATAGGCACGGAAGCGCTCGGTGCGGCGCGTCGGTACGCCGCCCATGTATTCGACCGTCGAAGCCTCGACCGTGTCGCCCTTCCAATCCGCACCGGCCTTGATGTTGAAGAGGTTGTACGACGGTGCGCCGTTGGGCCGGGTGATTTCGCCCTTGCCCCAACCGGTTTCCAGCGCCGCGTGACCGACAACAAATTGCGCCGGCACACCGAGCGCTTTGGCAGCAGCCTGCGCATGAGACCAGATCTTGTCGACAAAGCCGCTTGAACCGCTCGTAGCGGTTGTTGATGCCGGCGAAATCTGCCCGCTCGCCGGCGTGCCGGCAGTCTTTGCCGCCGCGGCCGCAGGAAAGACCGAACGCGCAGCCGGCGCCGGAATATCCTTCGATAAGCCTGTATCGATACCCATGCTGGCGCTCATCTGGCGCTCGATCGCACGTGCCAGCCCGATGCCGCGGCCTTTCGAGAGATTCAGTGCAAGCTGCTGGTCGGCCATGCCGCGGTAGAACTGAGCCGTCTCGCCGTCGATGCTGGGTCCACCAAAGGTGGTGCTCTCCCGCATCTGCTTCATGATCATCTGCACGAAAAGCGCCTCGAACTGCTGCGCCACGGCCTTGATCGATTCCGGCGAGCGATCGCTCGACAGCCGTTTCAGATCGGCTAGCCGGCGTGTATCGAAGATCGAATCCTGTACCGGAGCGGCCATGCGCGGCGCCTCAGATCACTTCCAGCTCGGCGCGCAACGCACCAGCGGCCTTCATCGCCTGCAGAATCGCGATCATGTCGAGCGGGTTCGCACCTACCGAGTTGATTGCCTTCACCACTTCGGCGAGATTGGCACCGGCTTTCACTCGGATCAGATTGCCCGGCTCCTGCTTGATATCGATCTGTGCGTTCTGCACGTTACGGGTTTGTCCGTTCGATAGAGCGCCAGGCTGACTGACCTGATTATCAGCGGTAACGGTCACCGTCAGGTTGCCGTGGGCCACGGCGCAGTCCTGCAATTGCACTGCGCGGTTCATCACCACCGAGCCGGTGCGAGAGTTCACGACAACGCGGGCCATACCCTGTTCAGGCGCAACGTCGAGGTTCTCGATCATGCCGAGGAAGGCCACGCGGCGGTCCGGCTCAGCCGGCGCTCTCACGCGAATCCGGCGCCCATCCAAAGCGGCGGCCAGGCCCTCACCCAAGTTACGGTTAATTGCATCGGCGACTTTCTGCGCAGTACCGAAGTCCGCATCCTTCAACTCGACCGACACCGAATCGTCGGTGCCGACCGGCATCGGCACCGCGCGCTCCACCGTCGCCCCGCCGGGGATACGGCCGGCCGACAAGTGATTCACGGTGACCTTCGAGCCACCGCCACCAGCCCCGGCTCCGCTGATCACCAGATTGCCCTGAGCCAATGCGTAGACATTGCCATCGGCCCCCTTGAGCGGTGTCATGAGCAAGGTGCCGCCTTTCAGACTCTTGGCATTGCCAAGCGACGACGCAGTGACATCGATCGCCTGACCCGGCTGCGCGAAAGGTGGCAGGGTCGCCGTCACCATCACCGCGGCCACGTTCTTCAACTGCAGGTTCACGCCCGGCGGCAGCGCGATGCCCATGTTCGAGAGCATGTTGACGATGCTCTGCACCGTAAATGGCGTCTGTGTCGTCTGGTCACCACTACCATCAAGGCCAACAACGAGGCCGTAACCGACCACCGGGTTACTACGCACGCCGGCGAAGTTGGCGATGTCCTTGATGCGCTCAGCGCTGGCAACAGCGCTCGCGAGCAGCAGCACCGCCGCCAACAGCCCTCTGATCCATCCGCGCATGTTTCTTCCTCAGCTTTCTGCTTCCTGGCTCAGCGTCGCCCGCTCAGAACGGCGATATGACTTGGAAGAAGCGCGTCAGCCAGCCCATCTGCTGCGCATCGTCGATGTAGCCGCTGCCCTTGTATTCGATCCGAGCATCCGCTACCTGGGTGGAGTTCACCGCATTCGCCGCAGTCACATGCATCGGGTTCACGACACCCGAGAAACGGATGAATTCGTCGCCCTGATTGATAGCGACACGCTTCTCGCCGGAAACCAGCAGGTTGCCGTTCGGATACACGTCGATCACTGTCACCGTGATCGTGCCGGTGAAGTTGTTGTTGGCCGACGAAGCGCCCTTGCCCGAGAAGGTGTTGCCGGTGCTTGCGGCAAGATCCAAGCCCTGCAGGTACTTAAGCGGCACTTTGGTCATCGTCGGGATGCTTGCACTGATCTCCGAATCGCGGCTCGCGCTGCTGTTGGCGTTCTTCGTTGCAGCGGTTTTCTCGACCAGGTTGATGGTCAGTGTGTCGCCGACGAGTCGCGCGCGGCGGTCTTCGAACATGCCGCGCTGTGCGGCGTTGGTGCTGAAAAGCGAGCCAGCAATGGGCTCGCTCACAGGCCGCGGTTGGGCGCGAGTCGTCATCGGCTGCTGCACGTTGGTCATCGGCGGCGTCACGCACGCAGTCAGCAAGACGGCTGACAGCAGCGTGGTCAGTTGAGCGAGCCGGCGCATGATCATCCCCTTCAGAGTTGCGAGAGGCGGCCCAGCATCGCGTCGGCGGTACTCACGACCTTGGAGTTGAATTCATAGGCGCGTTGCGTCTGGATCAGGCCGACAAGCTCTTCAGCCACGTTCACGTTCGAGGTTTCGACGTAGTTCTGATTCAGTACGCCGGCGCCGTTGGTGCCCGGTGTCGTTGGCGTGGGCGTGCCGCTCGACGCGGTCTCAAGGAACAGGTTTTCACCCGCAGACTGCAGGCCTGCCGGATTCACGAAAGTCGCGACCTGGATCGTGCCGATCTGGGTCGGCGCGGCGGTGCCGGGCGTGGTCACACTGACAGTGCCGTCCTTGCCGATCGTGATCGACTGGGCATTCGGCGGAATCGTGATCGAAGGGTCGAGCGGATAGCCACTGGACGTGACCATCTGCCCGGTGTTGTCCTTCTGGAACGAACCGTCACGCGTGTAACCCAGCGTGCCGTCAGGCAGCAGGATCTGGAAGTAGCCGTCGCCCTGGATGGCCACATCCAGCGAGTTGCCGGTCTGCTGCAAGTTACCTTGGCTGTGGTTCTTCACGGTCGCCACCGGGCGTACGCCGGTACCAAGCTGCAGGCCGGACGGGATCTGCGTCTGCTGCGAAGACTGGGCGCCGGGCTGGCGCAGCGTCTGGTAGAGGAGATCCTCGAACACCGCGCGCGCACGCTTGTAGCCGTTGGTACTGACGTTCGCGAGGTTGTTCGAGATGACATCCAGCTGCGTCTGCTGGGCATCGAGACCGGTACGGGCCACCCAAAGTGCGGGAACCATGATGTTTCTCCTTCTACACGCGTGGCCTCATTGTCGGCGTTCGCGTCAAGCGACCTAGCCCGGATAAGCGGGCAAAGCCGGCGTCAATTCATTTCCCGTTCAGCTGACCGCCAGCACCTGGTCGGCCGACTTCGCGTTGGTATCGATCGCCGTCATCATGCGGGTTTGCGTTTCGAACTGGCGCGCAAGCGAAATCATCTGGACCATCTGTTCAACGATGTTGACGTTGCTTGACTCAACATAGCCGCCGGCCACCTTTACCGCCGGGTCAGCGTCTGCCGGCTGGCCGCTGGCCAAACGGAAGTAGCCGTCGTCACCGCGCTGGATCTGTGCCTCTTCCGGGTTCACCAGTTTCAGGCGCCCCACCACTTCGGCGTTGTTGCGGCTGCCGGTACGCGGAATCGCACTGATCGTGCCGTCACTGGCAATTTCGTAACTGTTGTCGGGCGGCAGTGCGATCGGGCCGCCCTCACCCAACACTTGCAGACCACGCTCATTGACCAATTCGCCGTTGGCACTCACTTCAAACCGGCCGGCACGGGTGTAGGCCTCACCACCGTCCGGCGTCTGCACCGCAAACCAACCTTTGCCGTTAATCGCGACATCGAGCGCGCGGCCGGTGGACTGCAGCGCCCCCGGGGTGAAGTCGTTCGCCACGCTGGCGTCGACAACGAATGCGCGCGACGGCAAAGCCTGCGTCTGAACCGGTACCGCACGCAGGCGGTGGAGTTCCGAACGGAAACCGTCCGTGGTGGCGTTGGAGAGGTTGTGTCCAACCGATGCCTGTTGCAGCAGAGTGCTCTTGGCGCCGGTCATCGCTGTATAAATCGCACGGTCCATTTGTGGTTTCCGTTTCCGTTGGCTTGACTGCTTTGGCTACGTGCGGGTCACAACCCCCCCTCAGCCGACCCTTACCGCAGGTTGACCAGGGTCTGCAGGATCTGGTCCTGCGTTTTGATCGACTGCGAATTCGCCTGATAGCTGCGCTGCTGCGTGATTAGATCCACCAGTGCTGCCGTGATATCCACGTTGGACTCTTCGACCGAACCGGCTTGCACCAGCCCGAGGCTGCCCGAGCCGGGGCTACCGACCAGCGGCTGGCCGGATTCCGGCGATTCACCCCACAGGTTCTGACCGAGCGACAGCAGGCCGTTCGGGTTGGCAAAGCTCGCCAGCACCGTCTGGCCCAGGATCTTCGATTGGCCGTTGCTGTAGCGGCCCTGCAAGGTGCCGTCCTGCGCAATCGTGATACCCGACAGGCGGCCAGAGGCAAAGCCATCCTGAAGCTGGCGGTTGATGCCGAAAGCGCTGCCGTACTGCGTGGTGCCGGTGAAGTCGAGGTCGAAGGTAATCGGCGACACTGCGCCGAACGACGCTGCAATCGTGGCCGTCATCGTCAGCGGCATGGCGGTTGTCAGCGTGCCGGATGAGTCGAAGGCCAACGGTGTCGCTGCCGATGCCACACCACCATCGACCGAGGTGTGCATGTCCCAAGTGCCACCGCCGCTCTTCACGAAATACATCGTGTAGATGTGCGAGTTGCCGAGCGAGTCGAAGATCGATACCGAGGTCGATGAGTTGTACGACAGCGGATCGGGCAACGGTGCTGCAGCGGTACTGGTGAAAGGCACCGTTGGCACCGTCTGGCGTGAATCGAGGTTGATGCCCATCTTCACCGACTCGGTCTGCTTCGGTTGCAGGTCAGCGGTATTCAGATAAATGTCGGTCGGTGTCGCGGGCAGAATCACGCCCAACGAGTTCGCCGGATAGCCCTGCAGGCGATAGCCCGCCGAGTTCACCACGTAACCGTCCTTGTCGATCTCGAACTGCCCGTTACGGGTGTAGGAAATCGCGCCGCCCGGCTGCTGCACACGGAAGAAGCCGTTACCGTTGATCGCCAGATCGAGCGGGTTGCCTGTCGGCGTAATGTTGCCCTGGTTGAACAGCTGCGCCACGGCGCCGACGTTCACACCGATACCGACCTGCACACCGGCGGCCGCGCCGTTGAGCGCCGCGGCGTACACGTCATTGAACTTGGTTTGCGCACTCTTGAAACCGATCGTGCTGGTGTTGGCGACGTTGTTACTGATGACGTCGATCGCCTTGGATGCGCCGTTAAGCCCGCTGAGGCCTTGCTGGAATGCCATGGTCCTTCTCCTCGCCCGCTCAGGACAGAATCCGCTTGATGTCCGACATCGAGAACATGCCAAGACGGCCCACTTCGATGTCCACACCCTTTGCACCGCGCACGATGCTGCTGACCGTGCCGAGCTGCAGCGCAGTGGCGTCGACGTTCTTGTCGCCCTGCACCGCACTGACTTTGATCGTGTAATTGCCCGCGGCTGCATCGGCGCCGGCACTGGTCTTGCCATCCCAAGTGAACACATGGGAGCCAGCTTCGAGATCGCCCAGATCGAGGTTGGCCACCTCGGACCCGTTCGAGTCGATGATCGAAACCTTCACCTTGTCGGCCGCTGAAGCGAGCTCCACGCCACCCAGCGCTTGGCCTTGATACAGCTGAAGACCCTTGCCGTCGACCAGCACACCCCGGCCCACCATCGCGGCCGCCTGCATCGTCTCGTTGGTCTGGAAGGTGCCCAGCATCGATTCGAGCGTGCTGTTCACTTTCTTCAGACCATCCACCGTGCTGATCTGCGCGAGCTGCGAGGTCATCTGCGAGTTGTCCAGCGGATTCATCGGGTCCTGATTCTTCAGCTGGGTCGTCAGCATCGTCAGGAAGCGATCCTGGGAAACCGCGTCAGTACTAGTGCTGGTCTTCTTGCTCGTACCGTTGAGGGCATTGAGCAGATCGGAACTCACGACACCAGCACCGCTGGAGGTGTTATTCGAGATAAACATCAGTCGGCTCCTGCTTAGCCCTGACCGATTTGCAGCGTGCGCTGCATCAGGGTCTTGGCGGTATTCATCACTTCAGCGTTGGTCTGATACGAGCGGGAGGCCGACAACATGTTGACCATCTCCTCGACGACATCCACGTTCGGCATCTGCACATAGCCTTCGGCACTCGCGGCGGGATTCTTCGGGTCGTACACCATCCTGCCGGGCGCAGCGGACTCGACCATCTGCTTCACATGGACGCCCATCGCGCCACTACCGCCCATCGGCGTTGCTTCAAAGACCACCTGTTTGGCGCGATAGGGCTGTCCATCGGCCTTCACGATGCTTTCGGCGTTGGCCAGATTGCTCGCGACCGCATTCAGGCGCACCGACTGCGCACTGAGCGCCGACCCCGCCACGTTGAAAACATTAAGCATGCTCATGATGGCCGCCCGCGCTTACTGGTTCTGGATCGCTTGCTGCATCGAGCGCAGCAGGCCGTTGATGAAGGTCAGACTCGCTTCGTACTGCACCGCGTTCTCCGCAAACGCGGAGCGCTCGACATCCATATCCACCGTGTTGCCATCCACCGCCGACTGCTCCTCCTGACGGTATTTGACGAACGGTGCGAGCGGCGCCTTCACGCCCCCCTCGATATGCCGCTGTGCGGTCGTCGTCAGCGCAAGCGGTTTGACCTTGCCATCCAGTGCGCCCATGAGCGCCTCCTTGAAATCAATGTCCCGCGCCTTGTAGTGCGGGGTATCGGCGTTTGCGATGTTGGCCGCGAGCAACTCTTGGCGATAAGCACGCGCATTCAGCGCGGCTTGCTGGAACCCGAGGTGACGGTCTAGAGCGGTCATGGTCATCGCAAATCTCCTGGTGGCCCGGTCTGCGGTAAGCGGTCCGAATCACTCGCCTACCTATTTGCAGCTTCCGTGCCAGCATTCTCAGGGTGGGCACCATGCGGCCTTGCGCCGAAAAGACCGGGATTCAGGCGGCAATTCGTGCGCGAGCGGCCAGCACTGCCGGCAAGCCTTGCCGCCGGCACGGCAAACGCCGACCGTGTGACAATCGCACCATGCGAGCCAAGTCAGTCCAACTCATCCTGATCGCCGCGCTGCTGATAACCGCCCGGCAGGGCCACCCGGCCGCACCGGAGAACGACGCCCGACAGGCGCTGCGCGACGCCGTCACGCAGTTCCTTCTAGCCGACGCAGCGCGTGGCAACCAAGTCGCCACCGTTGAAATTGCAGATACCGCAATCCCCCGCAATGCCAAGCACTGCAGCGCACTGCAGCCGTTCCTGCCAAGCGGCCAGCGCGCCTGGGGACATACCACGGTCGGCGTACGCTGCCCGCAACCCGCTTGGACGCTGTTCATCCCGGCGCGCGTCAAGGTTGAAGACGACTACCTGATCGCCGCCCGACCGCTGGGCGCAGGCGAAGTGCTAAGCACACCGGATTGGGAAGTACGCCGCGGCGACATCGCCTCGCTGCCGCCAGGCACGCTGACGCGCCCCGAACAGGCCGCCGGCCGTACACTGCGGCAAGCCGTACCGGGCGGCACCGCTTTGCGCAGCAACCTGCTTCTGGTGGTACAGGCCGTGGAACGCGGGCAACGCGTCCAGGTCATATCGCAAGGCCCCGGCTTTCAGGTTGCAAACGAAGGGGTCGCGCTGACTGCCGCCGCCGACGGCCAGCCGGTCCAAGTTCGGCTCGAATCCGGCCGCGTGCTTCAGGGCATCGCCCGCACCGGAGGCCGCGTCGAGGTTGGTCAGTAGGGAGACCCAGCCCTGCGGAATGATGAAAAATGGTTAAAGTTCCGCGAGATAGCGCCGTTAAGCCTGACAACAAGCCGAAGAAGACCTTGCAGACGGTGCGAATGCCACCCCGCAGGGTCATCGAACAGGCGAAAACAGGAGCGACATCATGAAGATCGAAGGTTCGTACAAGTCCGTCGGCAACGCCGGCGAGGCAAAGGCTCGAGGTACGCGCGAGAGCGCAGCCAAACCCGGCGCTGAAGCAGGTTCCAAGGTTGACGTATCGCCCTTGGCTTCGCGCTTACAGCAGATAGAAGCAACCCTGTCTGGGGTGCCTGAGGTCGACGCAGCCAAGGTTGGCGAACTGAAGCAAGCCATCTCGGACGGACGTTTCCGCGTCAATCCAGAAAAAGTGGCCGATGGCTTGATCGAAAGCGTCCGCCAGATGCTGCAATCCCAACCTCGCCAAGCGTGATTTCGCGGACGCCGTGGCCGCATAGCGTTTGAACCCAACCGCCCTGCTCCAAGCACAGTTTTCCGCTCTGCTGGCCGAAGTCTCAGGCCAGCTGGAGCGGTTCGTACGTTTACTTGAGAGCGAACACGAACTGCTGATCAGTGGGCAGGTCGAGGCACTGCTGAGTCTGGCGGAAGACAAGACCGCCGCTGTGCGGCTTTTACAGCAGGCGGAAAACGCCCGCGCGCTGCTGCTCAGCCGTTCCGGCATCGATGCACGAGCGGGCAAGATCGCAGAATTCATCGCGCAGCTGCCCGAGCAAACGCAGCGTGCGTGGCACCACTACCTTGATCTGGCTGCACGCGCGCAGCAGCTCAACCTGCGCAACGGCGAGTTCATCCGGGATCAGCTGCGAGCCAATCAACAAGCGATGAGCGTCCTGCTCGCGAGCACCGGCCCCAGTCTTTACGACGCCGATGGCGTGACTTCAAGCCGCCCGGGCGGCCGACTCTTCGGTCGCGCTTAAGGTAAGGGTGCTTCGGCATCCTCGTCGAAGCAACATCGCCCTACCCGCCGCTTCATTCTGGCAGCGTAGCCCCGAGCGCGGCGCCGCCAGGGTTGGGCGCCACCGGTCCAACCGCGGGCGCCTCAGCGCTCGGCGGCAACATCGACTCCACATGAATGCTGACCCGACGATTGCGTTGCCGGCCTTCAGCCGTGCTGTTATCAGCAATCGGCCGCTGATCAGCGTAACCAGCCACCGTCAGCCGACGTGCATCGACACCGGTGTCAATAAACAAGCGCACCACTGAACTCGCACGCACCGAAGACAGTTCCCAGTTCGATGCGAACGCCGCCGTGGCGATCGGGATGTTGTCCGAGTGCCCCTCTACGCGAATCGGAAAGTCGCCCTGCGCGAGCACCTCCCCCACTGCACGCAGCGCGCGCACTGCATCACTCCCAAGATAGGCTTCGCCGGGGTTGAACAGCGCGCTGGCGTTGATTTCGATCGAGATGCCGTGCGCGCCCTCGTTCACCGACACCTGCCCTCCACGCACCAGCGGTTCAAGCACCCGGCGCACCTGCTCCGCCATGCTGTGCATCTGCTGGCGTGCCTGCACCCGCGCCTCGCTCTCCGCCGGCGACTTCTGCACCTTCGCCTGCTGCGGCACCGCCCCGGCAATCGACGCCCGCGGCACGATCTGCATACCGTCGGCGTTGGTCGTCACGTTACGGAAGGCGCTGACCAGCGAGTTGGAAAGCACCCGGTACTTACCCTCGTTGATCGAACTCAGCGCGTACATCACGACGAAGAACGCAAAAAGCAGCGTAATGAAATCCGCATAGGAAACAAGCCAGCGTTCGTGGTTCTCGTGTTCTTCCTCGTGTTTGCGGCGGCCAGCCATGACAAACCCCAAAATGTTACCCACCTCCGTGTTAACGGCAGTTCAAGGCATTTCCTGATCGCCGAAACACAAGAAAAAGCCGCCTAGCAGGCGGCCTTCCGTTGCACTCAAAAACTCACCGAAGAATCGGCCTATTTAAGCTGCTTGATCCAGTAGACCTTGATACTGGTGAGCGGCACGCCTGAAGCTGTCTCTTATACACATCTGACGCTGCCGACGAATTAGACGGTGTAG
>CAMFLH010000116.1 GCA_945957295.1 uncultured Uliginosibacterium sp. | reverse complement strand
CGGCAGGAGCCGGCGCAGCGACAGCTGCGGGCGCCGCGACGGCCGGAGCGGCGGCGACAGCCGGCGCCGGGGCAACAGCGGGCGCAGCGCCAGCGGCTTCGATCACCAGGATCAGCGCGCCCTGCGAGACGCGGTCACCGACCTTGACACGGACTTCCTTGACGACGCCAGCGACCGGCGTCGGCACATCCATCGTCGCCTTGTCAGATTCGAGCGTAACGACGGCCGCTTCGGCGGCGACGGTGTCACCGACCTTGACCGACACCTCGATCACCGGCACGTCGGCGAAGTCGCCGATGTCCGGAACGGTCACTTCGACCAGGCCACCGCCCGCAGCGGGCGCGGCAGCCGGGGCCGGCGCAGCGGCGACCGGAGCGGGCGCCGGAGCAGCCGGGGCCGGCGCCGCAACGGGCGCGGCCGGGGCAGCGGCGGCAGTCGCGGCGGCTTCCAGCACCACGACCAGCGCGCCCTCGGCGACCTTGTCACCGACGGCAACCTTGATTTCCTTCACAACGCCGGCGGCCGGGCTCGGCACGTCCATCGTCGCCTTGTCCGATTCCAGCGTGATCAGCGTGCTCTCGGCCGCGACGGTATCGCCGACCTTGACCGCGATCTCGATCACCGGCACGTCCTTGAAGTCGCCGATGTCCGGCACCTTCACTTCGATGAGTTGGCTCATGTGCGTTCCTCTTTGGGACGCGCTTCCCCGTCACGGCGCATGCGCGCCGCGGCGGCCGTCTGCATCCGGGCAGCGGCCGCGCGGGGAAGGCGCATCAGGCAGTGATGGGGTTCGGCTTGTTGATGTCGATGCCGTACTTGGCGATCGCCTGCGCCACCTTCTCGCGGTCGATCGCGCCTTCGTCGGCCAGCGCCTTCAGGGCGGCGACAGCAACCCAGCGGCGATCCACCTCGAAGTGGTTGCGTAGCGCCTCGCGGGTATCCGAACGGCCGAAACCATCGGTGCCCAGCGTGACATAGCGACCAGGTACGAAGGGGCGGATCTGCTCGGCGAAGAGCTTCACGTAGTCGGTCGCGGCGATCACCGGGCCGGCGGCGTCCTTGAGCAGACGCTCGACATGCGAGACGCGCGGCGTTTCGAGCGGATGCAGCAGGTTCCAGCGCGACACGTCCTGGCCGTCGCGGGCCAGCAGGTTGAAGCTTGGACAGCCCCAAATGTCGGACTCGACACCCCAGTCGGCCTTGAGCAGTTCGGCGGCGGCGATCACCTCGCGGAAGATCGTGCCGGAGCCCATCAGCTGCACGCGCGGCTGCTTGGCCTGCACCGGGCCACCGGCGCGGAACTTGTACATGCCCTTGAGGATGTCGGCTGCAGCATCTTCCGGCATCGCCGGGTGCTCGTAGTTCTCGTTCATCAGGGTGATGTAGTAATGCACATCCTCCTGCTCGCCGTACATGCGGCGCAGGCCATCCTGAACGATCACGGCGACTTCGTAGGCGAAGGTCGGGTCGTAGGAGACGCAGTTCGGCACCAGGTTCGCGAGGATCAGCGAGTGGCCGTCTTCGTGCTGCAGACCTTCGCCGTTGAGCGTCGTGCGGCCGGCGGTACCGCCCAGCAGGAAGCCGCGGGCACGCGAGTCACCCGCCGCCCACACGAGGTCCATCACGCGCTGGTGACCGAACATCGAGTAGTAAATGTAGAACGGGATCATCGGCACGTTGTGCACCGAGTACGAGGTCGCAGCGGCAATCCAGCTCGCCATCGCGCCCGCTTCGTTGATGCCCTCCTGCAGGATCTGCCCTTCGCGGCTCTCCTTGTAGAACATCAGCTGGTCGTGATCCTGCGGCACATAGTTCTGGCCCTGTTGGTTCCAGATGCCGAACTGGCGGAACATGCCCTCCATGCCGAAGGTGCGGGACTCGTCCGGCACGATGGGCACGACATGGCGACCAACGTTCTTGTCCTTCAGCAGCGTGTTCAGGATGCGCACGAACGCCATCGTGGTCGAGAACTCGCGACCTTCGCCCGATGCTTTCAGCTGTGCGGCGAAAGCGTCGAGGCCCGGCATCTGCAGCGCATCGCCCTTGACGCGACGGCTGGGCAGGTAGCCGCCCAAGTCCATGCGGCGCTGACGCATGTAGGTCAGTTCCGGCGAGCCTTCTTCGAACTTCACGAAGGGCATTTCGTCGACCTTGTCGTCGGCGACCGGAATATCGAAGCGATCGCGGAATCGCAGCAGCGATTCGTGCGTCATCTTCTTCTGCTGGTGGGTGATGTTCTGCGCTTCGCCCGATGAGCCCATGCCGAAGCCCTTGATGGTCTTGGCGAGGATCAGCGTCGGCTGGCCGGTGTGCTCGGTCGCCTTCTTGTAGGCGGAGAACACTTTGAAGATGTCATGGCCGCCGCGGTTCAGGCGCCAGATGTCATCGTCGGTCCAGTCGGCCACCAGGGCCTTGAGTTCCGGCGTGTTGAAGAAGTGCTCGCGGACATAGGCGCCATCCTTCGACTTGAAGGTCTGGTACTCGCCGTCCACCGCTTCGAGCATGCGCTTCTTCAGGATGCCCTTGGTGTCGCGCTGCAGCAGCGTATCCCAGTGGGTACCCCAGATGACCTTGATGACGTTCCAGCCGGCACCGCGGAACTCGGCCTCGAGCTCCTGGATGATCTTTGCGTTGCCGCGCACCGGGCCGTCGAGACGCTGCAGGTTGCAGTTGACGACGAACACCAGGTTGTCGAGACGCTCGCGGCCGGCGACACCGATGGCGCCCATCGAGTCGACCTCGTCCATCTCGCCGTCGCCCAGGAAGGCCCAGACCTTGCGGCCCTCGGTCTTGGCGAGACCGCGGTTGTCGAGATACTTCATGAAGCGGGCCTGGTAGATGGCCTGCAGCGGGCCCAGACCCATCGACACGGTCGGGAACTGCCAGAAGTCGGGCATCAGCCAGGGATGCGGGTAGGACGACACGCCCTTGCCTGCGGTTTCCTGGCGGAAGTTGTCGAGTTGCTCGTCCGTCAGGCGGCCGAGCATGTGCGCGCGGGCGTAGACACCGGGGATCGAGTGACCCTGGAAGAAAATCAGGTCGCCACCATCCGGATTTGAAGGCGACTTCCAGAACCAGTTGAAACCCACGTCATACAAGGTCGCAGAGGACGCATACGAGGCGATATGGCCGCCGACGTTGGTGTCCTTGTTCGCGCGCACGACCATGGCCATGGCATTCCAGCGCAGGAAGGCCTGGATACGTTGCTCGATGTTTACATCGCCCGGGTACTTGGGCTGCTGATCAGCGGGGATCGTATTGATGTACGCGGTGTTCGCGCTGTACGGGATATCGACGCCCTCTTCGCGGGCCCCTTCGATCAGGCGCTCGATCAGGTAATGGGCGCGCTCCGGCCCTTCCTGGGCGAGCACGCCGGCCAAGGCTTCGAGCCACTCCTGCGTCTCCTGCGCATCGGTGTCGGATTGCAGCAGCACGTTGGGCAAAGAGGCCATCGGTGCGTTCTCCTTCCTCGTTTGATTCAGGCAATCAAAAAACCCGCCGCCCTTTTTGGGCGGCGGTTGCGTATCCAGTCCTGCAGCGGCGACGCGTCGGCGCGCGCAGTGCTAGCTTAGTCCGTGGCCATGGCAGCAGCCAGCGGGAAAACAACATTACTTTTCAGAAGATAAAACAGCTTACCGCATCGTGCAATAGAAAATTGCTCAAACAGGCAAGCCCTCAACATCAAACGAGCGTTTGCAAGTTATTGACGCAGCGCAACATTTATCGACAAACGCAGTCGAACGGGGTGGCTGACTCCCACCGCCTTCGCAAAAGCGGCCGAGCTAAAGCGCTCAAAGAAGGAGCATCCGCCTTCAAGGAAGATTGATCAGCGGGCCGCGGCTCGTTTGCGGTCGTCTTCGTACGCGAACACGATCTGCCCGCGCCGCACTTCCGCGAGATAGGCCATGCGGCTGCTCTTGATCGCTTCGTGATCGCTTACAGAGAACGGCTGCTGATAGCTCATCAGTGCACCTTCGACCGGGTCGCGTAGATCCTCCAGCGCTTCACGGATCTTCGGCCCTTCGGTGCTACCCGCCTGGCGGATCGCGGCTACGAGCAGGCGCAGCGCGTCGTAGCCTTGCGCCGCGGCAGACGGCGACTGCATGCGATCCGAACCCACCGCTTTCAACCAGGCCTCACGGAAGGCCTGTGCTCGCGGATGCGGATCGTCCACCAGATAGGTCTGCGGCATCCGCGCGCCCTCGGCGTTCGGCCCTGCGCTGTCGATGAAGGTGGACATCGACAGCGTCCAACTGCCAACCATCGGCACTTTCCAGCCCAGCTTCGCCGCCGCATTGGCAATGCGGGCGAGTTCGGGGCCGATGCCGTAGGTCAGCAACACCTCGGCCCCGGCGCGTTTGGCACGCAACACCGCCGCCGAGAGATCCACGTCACCCGGGTTGTAGCGCTCGACAGCCACGGCGCGCAGGCCACGCTTCTCCAGTGCGCGCTCCAGATCGTTGCGGCCGAGCTGCCCGTAATTGGTTGCGTCATGCAGGATCGCGATGCGCGTGAAGCGCCGCCGCTCGACAGCCTCGTCCACCATCATCGCGGCCTGCAGCGCGTCCGCACAGGAAAGGCGGAAGACGTAATTGTCGGCATAGGCCGGAGGCAGAAACTGGCGGGTGATCAGCGAGCCGGTCGCCACGGCAGTGATCACCGGCACGCGTGCAGACTGGTAATAGCGCTGGCTCGCGAGCGCGACGCCGGTATTCACAATGCCGACGGTCGCAACGACCTTGTCCTGCCCGATCAATTGTTGGGCGACCGCCACGCCGCGTTCGTTGCGCGCCTCATCGTCGCGCTCGACCAACTCAATCGGCCGCCCCAGCACACCGCCCGCCGTGTTGATCTCGGCAGCCGCGATCCGGATGCCATCGCGCATCGAGAGCCCCATCGGGCTGGAGCCACCCGTAAAAGGGCCGGACACGCCAATCCTGATCGAATCCGCCGCCCAGCACGGCGACAGAACCAGGCATAAGGCGAAAACACGCAGCATGGATGCGATCAAGAGCGCTCTCCTCCGCTATTCTTCTGTCTCTGCGGCGTCGCGCGGGGGAAACCCCAATCGTCGGCCGCAGGCGAACCCGGACAATGCCCCCCGGCGCCCAGATTCCAGGATGAACATTCTGCCCCGTTCCGGCAAGGAAGGCGCAAGTCGCCTCGAACTCTTTACCACCGCCCCCTACGTGGCCGTGGTTGTGTTCGCGCTCGCCATGCTCACCATTGTCTGGATGCTGCAGACGCAGGAAGAGCTCGTCGAGCGCAATGCCCTGGGCCGCGATGTGCAGTGGGCCGAGCGCACGATGCGCACCCACTTCGTCGCCAACGAAGATTTTCTCAACGAGCTGACACGCGACATTGCCGCCGGCACGGTGGACGCCGACACATTCCAGCTGCGTACCAATCAATATCTGGCGAACAACCCGGAGCTGCTGAACGTCGTATGGATCGACACCAGCGGCAAGGTGCGCTGGACCGCCCCCTTCGACACCACGGACTGGCTTCCGGGCGACGCGATGACACCGGAGCAAGGCCAGGTCGCCCGCCATGCGCGCGAGATCGGCCGCGCCGCCTATGGCCAGCCCTACCGTGGCGCCAGCGGCAGCGCGCTGGTGGAAGTATTCATCCCGGTGCAGCGCGGGCGCTCGCCGTGGGGCATGGTCGCCGCGGTGTATTCGGTCGATGGCCTGCTGCACCACCTGGTGCCCTCATGGTTTTCGGACAAATACCGCCTCGTACTGACAGACGGCAACGGCGAACCACTCGCCAGTAACGCCACGTCGACCAACGCGACCGACTCCTCGCTGTCGTCGCTGATCGTGTTCGACCCGCCCGGCAACGGCCTCGCGTTGCGTGCCACCGCGTTCCGCGGCGAAGCAGAACTACCGAGTGCGCTGCCGGTGTCGCTGATCATCGGGCTCTCGGTGCTGGTGTTCTGGAGCTTGTGGGCGCAGCGCGGGCACATGCTGCGCCGGATCAAGGTGGAAAAGGAACGCGACCGCATCTTCAACCTGTCGCTCGACGTGCTGTGCACGATGACCCTGGACGGCCATTACCGACGCCTCAACCCAGCTTTCGAACGCATCCTCGGCTATGCCGCCGAAGACATGGTCGGCCGCCAACTGCTGGAACTGGTGCACCCGGACGACCTCGACAGCGCACGCGAACAGATGCGGCTGCTGGCCGAGGGCCGCCCCGCCACTTTCGAGGCGCGCATGAAGTGCGCCGACGACCGTTACAAGTGGCTGGTGTGGAGCGCCAACCCGGTGGCGGGCGAACGCGTGATCTACGCGGTGGCGCACAACGTGACCGACCGCAAGGCCGCCGAAGACGCCTGGCGCGCCGAATCCGCCTTCCGCAAGGCAATGGAAGAATCAGTGTTGACCGGCCTGCGCGCGACCGACATGAAGGGCCGCATCATTTATGTGAACCGCGCCTTCTGCCAGCTCACCGGCTATTCGGAAGAAGAGCTGGTCGGCATTGAGGAACCTTTCCCGTACTGGCCGGAAGACGAAATCGACCAACAGCGACAGCATCTGATGCAGTCGCTGTCAGGGGACGCGCCAGCCGATGGCTTCGAACTGCGCATCCGGCGCAAGGACGGCAGCTACGGCTATTCGCGCCTGATGGTCTCGCCGCTGGTGGACGCGGCCGGCGAACAGACCGGCTGGATGGCCGCAATGAGCGACATCACCGAATCCAAGCGCATTCAGGCCGAGCTGGGCGCAGCGCATGAGCGCTTCGTCGCGGTGCTGGATGGCCTCGATACCGCGGTGTTCGTGGCCGATGTGCAGAGCGATGCAATCCTCTACGCCAACCGCGCCTTCCTTGCCGACTTCGGCCTCGACGCAATCGGCCGCACCACGCACAGCCTCGCGCTGCCGCAGCCGGAACTCGGCGACTACCCGGTCGACCCCCGCCGGCTGACAGCTGCGCAGCTGCCGCGCGAACTCTTCGACGGCGAATTGCAGCACCCGATCTCCGCACGCTGGTTCCATGTGCGCGAACGCGCAACGCGCTGGGTCGATGGCCGCGTGGTGCGCATGGCGGTCGCCACCGACATCACCGACCGCAAGACGGTTGAAGAGCTCAACCGTCAGCAGGAGGAACGCCTGCAGCGCACCTCGCGCCTGATCACGATGGGCGAGATGGCGTCGACCTTGGCGCACGAACTGAACCAGCCGCTCTCGGCGATCGCGAACTACAGCTCGGGTTGCGTCAACCGGCTGCAGAGCGGGCGCTACAAACCGGAAGAACTGCTGGTGGCGATGCAGAAGGCCGCGCACCAGGCCGACCGCGCCGGCAAGATCATCCGCCGCATCCGCGACTTCGTGCGCAAAAGCGAGCCGCAACGGGGCGCAGTGCGGCTCTCGGATATCGTCGAAGACGCGCTGGGTTTCGCCGAAATCGACGCCCGCAAGCACGGCGCTCGCATCGACAACCGCATCACGCCGGACCTACCGCCGATCTTCGCCGACCGCATCATGATCGAGCAGGTGGTGCTGAACCTCGTCAAAAACGGCATCGAATCAATGAAGGACAGCGAAGAGGATCGCCGCGTTCTGACCGTCACTGCGCGCGTCGCCGATCGCACGATCGAAGTGTCAGTGCTGGACCACGGCCACGGCATCAGCGCGGAAGACCGCGAAAAGCTCTTCAACGCCTTCTACACCACCAAGAGCGACGGCATGGGCATGGGCCTGAACATCTGCCGCTCGATCATCGAATTCCACAACGGACGTCTTTGGGTAGACAGCAACCCCGAAGGCGGCTCTATCTTCCGATTCACACTCCCGACGGAGAAAGCCCTTGAACAACTCGTCGAACCTGCCTGAGCAGACCGTCCACATCGTTGACGATGATGAGGCGCTGCGCGACTCGCTGATCTGGCTGCTCGAATCCGAAGGCTACACAGTCGCCACCTACGCCTCGGCCGAAGACTTCCTTGCTGCCTGGAGTCCGGCGCTCACCGGCTGTCTGCTGCTGGATGTGCGCATGCCCGGCATGAGCGGCTTGGAACTATACGAAAAGCTGGTCGCACAGCATGCGACGTTGCCGGTGATCTTCATCACTGGCCATGGCGATGTGCCGATGGCCGTGTCCGCGCTGAAGAAGGGCGCCGTCGACTTCATCGAGAAGCCCTTCAACGACCAGGACATGCTGCGCCTGATCGGGCAATGCCTCGAGGCCGAGCGCAGCGAGCGCACACAGCGCCGTCAGGACGCCGAAACCGCGCGCCGCCTCGATCAGCTGACGACGCGTGAACGCGAGGTGCTGGACCTGATCGTTGCCGGCCGCCTCAACAAGCAGATCGCCGACGACCTGGGCATCAGCATCAAGACGGTTGAGGTGCATCGTGCCCGCGTGATGGAGAAGATGGGCGTGTCGTCGCTGGCCGAGCTGGTGCAGATGGTGATGAGCGCCGACGCGCAGCGGCGCTGACCACAAGCCCGCCTCATGTAAATACGCTTGGAAAGCCGGGGCACAAACCGCTCGCCGCCCCGGCGACGCGATGGTAAACTGCCCGGTTTTCCTGAATATTCCGGGACTTAGCCCATGACCGCCCGCATTCTCGATGGCAAGGCAATCGCCGAACAGGTTCGCGAAGACATCGCCCTGAAGGCTGCCCAACTCACCGCGCAAGGCACCCAGCCCTGCCTCGCCGTGATCCTCGTCGGCTCGGACCCCGCCTCGGCGGTGTACGTCCGCAACAAGGTCGCCGCCTGCGAGAAAGCCGGTTTCCGCTCACTGAAGTTCGAATACGCCGCCGACGCGCAGCCGGAAACGGTGCTGGCGAAGATCGCCGAACTCAATGCCGACGCGAGCGTGCACGGCATCCTGGTGCAACTGCCCCTGCCCAAGCAATTCGACGAAGACGCCGTGCTTGAAGCGATCGACCCAGCCAAGGACGTCGACGGCTTTCACGCCGAGAACTTCGGCATGCTGTTGCAGGGTCGCGAGAGCTTCTACCCCTGCACGCCCTGGGGCGTGATGAAGATGCTGGAAGTCGGCGGCGTCGAAGTGCAGGGCAAGGATGCGGTCGTGATCGGCCGCAGCAACATCGTCGGCAAGCCGATGGCCGTAATGCTGCTGACGGCCGGCGCCACGGTGACCGTGTGCCACTCCAAGACCAAGGACCTCGCTGGCCATGTGAAGCGCGCCGATATCGTCGTTGCCGCGGTGGGCCGCCCGAACTTCGTCACCGGCGACATGCTCAAGCCCGGCGCGGTGGTCATCGACGTCGGTATCAATCGCCTGCCCACGGGGAAGCTCTGCGGCGATGTCGATTTCGAATCCGCCAGCCAGGTCGCCTCGCTGATCACGCCGGTACCCGGCGGCGTCGGCCCGATGACGATCACCATGCTGCTAGGCAACACCCTGCTCGCCGCACAGCGCACGGCGGCCGCCAAGGCCTGAACACCCGCCCCCGCGGACATGCGGATGAAGCGTGACCACGCACGCTCATCCGCGACCTTGCTTCTCTGGACGAAAAAATGAACGAACAACCCGTTGTCGGCATCGTGATGGGCTCCAACTCGGACTGGCCGACGATGCAGGCCGCCGCCCGTATCCTCAAGGAATTCGGCGTGCCTTTTGAGGCCCGTGTCGTCTCCGCCCACCGCACACCGGACCTGATGTTCGAATACGCCGAAGCAGCGCGTGACCGCGGCCTGCAGGTGATCATCGCCGGCGCTGGCGGTGCAGCCCATCTGCCCGGCATGCTGGCCGCGAAGACCACGGTGCCGGTGCTGGGTGTGCCGGTGCAGAGCAAGGCGCTGTCGGGCGTCGATTCGCTGCACTCCATCGTGCAAATGCCCAAGGGCATCCCGGTCGCCACATTCGCGATCGGCGAAGCGGGCGCGGCGAACGCCGGCCTCTTCGCGGTAGCGATGCTGGCCAACGAGAACAGCCGCCTGCGCATCATGCTCGACGCCTTCCGCGCCAAGCAAACGCAGAGTGTGCTGGACATGAAACTCGACGAAGTCTGAACTTCTCGCCGACGGACTGAGCAGATGAGCGCAATCCTCCCTCCCGCCACTCTGGGCATGCTCGGCGGTGGCCAGCTCGGCCGCTTCTTCGTGCTGGCCGCGCATGAGATGGGCTACAAAGTCTGGGTGCTCGACCCGGACCCAAACAGCCCGGCCGGCGTCGCGGCCGACCGCCACCTGAAGGCCGCCTTCGACGATTACGCCGCGCTGGACCAACTGGCAGCCGGCTGCGCCGCGATCACCACCGAGTTCGAGAACGTGCCGGCCGGCACGCTCGACTACCTCGCCAAGTTCGTGCCGGTGCGGCCCTCGGCCGACGCGGTGGCGATCTGCCAGAACCGCGTTGCGGAGAAGACCTTCCTCGCGAACAACGGCATCCCGCACGCCCCCTTCGCACCGATCAACAGCGAGGCCGACGTGCGCAACGCACCGACCACGCTGTTCCCCGGCATCCTCAAAGTGGCGCGCTTCGGCTACGACGGCAAGGGCCAGGCGCGCGTCGCCAACCACGACGAAGCGCTCGCCGCCTTCCAGGCGTTCAAGGGCGAAGCCTGCGTGCTGGAGCAGATGCTCAAGCTCGACTACGAAGTGTCAGTGGTGCTGGCGCGCGACGAGCACGGCAAGGTGAAATGCTTCCCGACCGCCGAGAACGCACACGCACGCGGCATTCTCGACGTATCGATCGCGCCGGCACGCACCTCGGGCTGCCAGCGTGACACGGCGGAGGAACTGGCCGAACGCATCGCCGAAAAGCTCGACTACATCGGCACGATGGCGGTGGAGTTCTTCGTGTCGCGTGGCGAGCTGTACGTGAACGAGATGGCTCCGCGCCCGCATAACAGCGGTCACTACACGATCGACGCCTGCGTCACCGACCAGTTCGAACAGCAAGTGCGCGCGCTGGTCGGCCTGCCGCTGGGCGACGCCCGCGCACACAGCGCTGCGGTGATGGTGAACCTGCTGGGCGACATCTGGTACGACCCGAGCCAACCCGGCCCGGATTCGCACGGCCACTACCGCGAACCGGACTGGTCACTGCTGCTCGCGATCCCGAACCTGAAGCTGCATCTCTACGGCAAACACCACGCACGCCCCGGTCGCAAGATGGGCCACTTCACGGTGCTCGACGCCGACCCGGCCAAGGCGATTGAAACCGCGATGGCCGCGCGCAAGGCCATCGGCATCCGCGACGAGTGAGCACATGGCTCGATCTGCTGCGCCCGCCAATCTCGCTGCTGTGATGCTCGCCGTACCGATGTACGGCTGCGCTTCTCGCATCGTCCTTGGCGCGCTCGCGACGATCGCCCAACGCGCTCTGGCTGACCTGTGATCCAGAACCCTACCCCCGAATCACTCGCCCGCGCAGCCGCGCTGCTGCGCGCGGGCGAGCTGGTCGCACTGCCGACCGAAACGGTTTACGGCCTGGGTGCGGACGCCGCCAATCCGCAAGCGGCGGCGAAGATCTTTGCCGCCAAAGGCCGGCCCGCCGACCATCCGCTGATCGTGCATCTGGCCGACGCCGAAGCGCTGACCGACTGGGCGCGCGAAATTCCGAAGGAAGCCATCGCGCTCACCCGCGCCTTCTGGCCCGGCCCACTGACGCTGATCCTGAAGAAGGAAGCGGATGTGCCCGACGTGGTCACCGGCGGGCAGGACACCGTCGGCCTGCGCGTGCCTGATCACCCGGTGGCGCTGGCGCTGCTGCGCGCCTTCGGCGGCGGCATCGCGGCACCATCCGCGAACCGCTTCGGCCGCATCAGCCCGACCACCGCGCAACATGTATTCGATGAACTGGGCGAGAACGTCGCGATGATTCTCGACGGCGGCGCGTGCAACGTCGGCATCGAATCCACGATCCTCGATCTGTCACGCATCAACGAAGTCGGGCCCGTCGTCCTGCGCCCCGGCGCCATCGGGCCGGACGCGATCGCTGCGGTGATCGGCCGCCGGCCCGCGATGCGCGCCCCGGCTGCTGCGCACAGTGGCGACGCGCCACGCGTTTCCGGCTCGCTCGCCGCGCACTACGCGCCGCGCACACCGCTCACACTGATCGCCAGCGCAGAACTGGAAGCCGCGCTCGCCCGATCCGGCCCCGACACCGCGGTGCTCGCCCGCCGCGCTGCGAGCCCTCTGCCCCACCGCAGCTGGATTGCGGCGCCCGACCACGCCGCCGGCTTCGCGCACGACCTCTACGCCAACCTGCGCGCGCTGGACGCACTCGGCGCCAGCCAGATCCTCGTCGAAGCGCCGCCCGCCGAAGCCGGCTGGGAAGCCGTGCTGGACCGCCTCGGCCGCGCAGCGGTCGGCTCCGGCGAAGACGACGAGACCTGAGCCCCACGGCTGTGCGCGCGCACTACTTGCCATGCTGGCTGCTGGTGGGGCTCGCTGCACGCGTCGGCGCCAGCGAACCCGCTGAGCCGCCCAAAGCCCCGGATGGCGAACCCGCAAAGATCGTCGTAATCGGCACTCGCGATGCGCAGGCGGCGCGCCGCGATGCGGCGACGGCCAAAGTCATCATCGGCCGCGAAGAGATCGAGAAATATCGCGAGGCAACCGTGGGTGATCTGCTGCGGCGGCTGCCGGGGGTGACGGTCAGCGGTGCGCCCGGTTCGCCGGGCGAGGTGAAGATGCGCGGGCTGAGTGGCGCGTACACGCAGATCCTGGTCGACGGCGAACGCATTGGCGGCCACGGACGCAACCGCGCCGGCCCGATCGACCTGATCCCGGCCGAGATGATCGAACGCATCGAGATCGTGCGTGGCGGGGTCGCCGAATTCAGCGCGCAGGCGGTGGCCGGCACGATCAACATCGTGCTGCGTGACGATGCCGGGCGCGCGCAGACGCGCCTGCGGCCGGGGCTATCGGAAGTCGACGGGCATGTGTCACCGCAGATCGGGCTGCAAAACACCGGCCGCAGCGGTGGCCTGTCGTGGCTGTTTTCGGCAAACGCCAATCAGCGCGACCAGATCGCCGACCAGATGCGGCACAGCCTGGACTACGACGACAGCGGCGCGCTGCAAACCGAATCGCTGACGCACCGCGAGGTGACCCAGCGCACGCGCGACGCCAGCCTGGCTCCACGCTTGACTTGGCGGCTCGACCGCGCGAACCAGTTGAGCCTGCAGTTGTTCGCCACGCACACCGAAAGCGAAGCGCACGGCGACGAACATACGCAGGCGCTCTTTGGCACGCCGGACGCAGCCCGAGCACATGAAGACAGCAGCCGCGAGCGGGATCTGTGGCGGCTCGGTGGCGGCTGGCGCCTGCGCTGGAACGACGGCGACACGTTGAACCTGCGTCTGGGCCTGAACGGCAATCGCGAGCACAGCAGCACGCTGCGCAACGAATACGACACCGCCGGCAACCGCAGCGGCACCAGCGACAGCCAGGCAACGGTGCGGGAACAGGGCAGCAGCGCGTCGTTACGTTGGGCCGCGGCCGAGGGCGGTATGAACACGCCAGCGATCGGCGCCGAATGGAACGACACCCGCCGAAGCGAACAGGCGGTGACGCTGGATAGCGGCACCGTCGGCAGTTCGTCGTCCGATGACAAGCTCGAACAGCGCGAGTTGAATGCCGCGGCCTATCTGCAGGACGAATGGCGCCCATTCGAGCACACGACGCTCACCGGCGGCCTGCGCCGCGAAGTGCTGCACACCCACACGCAGGACAGCGCCGGCGCACCGCTGGTCGCGCGCTACGGCATCTGGGCGCCCTCCCTGCAACTCGCGCAGAAGCTGGGCGAAGCCGGTTCGACAGTGCTGCGCAGCAGCCTCGCGCGCACCTTCCGTGCGCCGCGCCTGGACGACCTTTCTGGCCTAACCGTCCGTGCGCCGGACAACAGCCTGACGCGGCCAGACCGCAGCGGCAACCCTGAGTTACGTCCCGAAACCGCATGGGGATTAGAACTTGCGCTGGAGCGTTACTTCGATGCCCACAGCATGGCCTCGGCCAACCTGTTCACCCGCCGCATCACGGATCTGATCCGCCGTGAACTGACGCTGGGCGATGACGGCCGCTGGGTATCGCGCCCGGTCAACGAAGGGCAGGCGCAAGTGCGCGGCGCGGAACTCGAATGGAAGCTGAACCTCGCCACCTGGGTCCCCTCCGGCCCGGTGCTGCAGCTCAACGGCAACTACACGCAGACGCAGACACGCGACGACGCAGGCAACAAGCTGGAAGACACGCCGGACCGGATCGCAAACATCGGCTTCGAGTGGCAACCCGCCGGCCCGGCGTGGAAGCTGGGCGGCAACCTCAACTGGGCGCACCGCTATACCGTGCGCCTGTCTGACCAGCAGACCCGCAGCGTCGGCGACAAAACGGTGTACGACGCCTACGTAAGTTGGGCGATGACGCGCGACGCCCTGTTGCGTTTGAGCGGTGCCAACCTCGGCGGCTGGGGCAGCGACAGCCGCACCACGGCGGAAAACAGCGGGCGGCCGGTCGCCGACGAAACGGTAAAGGTCGCCGGCTTGCCCACCTGGCAACTGGCGCTTGAGCTGAAGTTCTAGCCCCGGTTCTCAGGCGCCATATCGGACGTAGCTGAGAACCGGAACGGGCGCTGGCGCCCGGCAGTTCAGCCCGCAAGCGAACCGGCCTGCGCCTCGAAGCTGCCGTCGCGGAACTCGCGCAGTGTGGCTTCGATCTCTTCGCGGGTGTTCATCACGAAGGGGCCGTACTGCACAATCGGCTCGCCAAGCGGCTTGCCCGCAACAATGATCAATCGTGCGTCGCGGCAAGCCTGCACGGCCACGCCATCCGCCTCCGGATCCTGTCTCTTATACACATCTCCGAGCCCACGAGACCGGAGCCTATCTC
>CAMFLH010000115.1 GCA_945957295.1 uncultured Uliginosibacterium sp. | reverse complement strand
CGGCATCGGCTACCTGATGATGTCGGCCAGTTCGTCGATGAACATGCCGCTGGTGTTTGCCGGGCTGATCGTGATCGGCGCGATGGGCGTGGTGATGTATGAGCTGTTCGCCGCGCTGGAGCGCAGGCTCACCGGCTGGGCGCATCGCGGCGCTGGCGCAACCCTTTGACGAAGCGGGGCGTGGCAGCGGGCGCCCCGTTTTTCAATCGCGCCGATACACCGGGCGGCCCATTGAATGGGTCGCCACCACGCAGCGCTCGTCACCCAGGGTTTGCAGTGCAAACAGGCGCTCCGGCAGCGTCGAGGCATGCGATACCCGCCAAGCCAGTTCTTCCGTCGCCTGCATATCGAGAACCACGAAGTCCGCTTCCTTGCCGGCTTCGAAGTTGCCGATGAAGGCATCGAGCCCCAGGGCCCTGGCGCCCCCGAGCGTCGCGAGATACCAGGCTGAAAGCGGCGCCAGCGGTTGCGCGCAGAACTGCGACACCTTGTAAGCCTCGCCAAGCGTGCGGATCAACGAGAAGGAGGTTCCACCGCCTACGTCGGTTGCCAGCCCCACCGCCATGCCGGCATCGCGCGCGGCGCCGTAGTCGAACATGCCGCTGCCGAGGAACAGGTTCGAGGTCGGGCAGAACGCGGCAGCTGTTTGCGTGTCGGCCATCCACTTGCGTTCTGCCGCGTCCAGGTGCACGCAGTGGCCGTAGATCGTGCGCGGGCCGATCAGGCCGTGGTGCGCATACACATCGAGGTAGCTGCGCCGATCGGGGAACAGCTCGCGTACCCATTCGATCTCGCGCCTGTTTTCCGCCAGATGCGATTGCACATGCAGATCCGGCCACGCGGCGTACAGCGCGCCGGCCACATCCAACTGTTGCGGCGTCGAGGTGGGCGCAAAGCGTGGTGTCAGCGTGTAGCGCAAGCGGCCGTGGCCGTGCCAGCGTTCGATCAGCGCGCGGCAGTCTTGCTCGGCACTCGCAGCGGTGTCGCGCAGGGTGTCGGGGCAATTGCGATCCATCATCACCTTGCCGCACAGCATGCGCAGATTGAAGTGCTGCGATGCTTCGAAGAAGGCGTCTACCGAATGCGGATGCACCGTGGCGAAGACGGAAGCGGTTGTCGTGCCATGCGCGAGCAGCCGTCGCACGACGAACTTGGCGCACTGGTGTGCCACTGCCGGGTCGGTGAAGGCCGACTCCGCCGGGAAGGTGAATTCGGTGAGCCAGTCGATTAGCTGCCGCCCGAAGGAGCCCAGCACGCCGACCTGCGGGTAGTGGATATGCGTGTCGACCAGTCCGGGCAGGATCAGTTGGCCGCGGTAGTCGTGCAAGTGCACATGCGCGCGCGCGGCAGCGTCGAGCGTCGCCGAAACCGTATCCCAGGCGCCCACGGCACTTACATGGCCGGCTTCGATCAGCAGCGCGCCGTCCTCGAAGAACTCGCAGGTAGACGGGTCGTCGCCCGGCCCTGGATCGCCGAGAAAGTGCAGTACCATGCCGCGGACAAGGTGGCATTGGTGGTTCATGCGTGACGGGCGGCAAGCGCCTTTGCGAAGCGATCATGGCGCTCCAGCACGCGGGGAAGGTCAATTGTCGTGAGCGCTCCGTCGCGCACCACCACGCGGCCGTTAATCACCGACAGACTGACTTGTGGTGGCGTGCAGAAGAGCAGCGCAGCAACGGGGTCATGTACAGCGCCGCCAGCGAAACTGATGCCGCTCGTCGCAAACGCAACGCAGTCCGCACTCATGCCGGGCGCAATCGCGCCGATGTCGTCGCGCCCCAGCACTTGTGCGCCGCCAAGCGTTGCCAGTTCCAGTGCCTGTCGAGCAGAGAGCGCAGCAGGGCCGTGACCTACGCGCGCCAGCAGCATTGCCTGCCGCGCTTCGCCCAGCATGTGCGCGCCGTCGTTCGAAGCCGAACCGTCGACGCCCAAGCCCACCGGCACACCCGCCGCCCGCATCTGCGGAATCGGCGCAATGCCGGAAGCCAGCCGCATGTTCGAACACGGGCAGTGCGCCACGCCGGTGCCGCTGCGCGCAAACAGCGCGATGCCTGCTGTGTCCAGCTTCACGCAGTGCGCGTGCCAGACATCTTCTCCGGTCCAGCCAAGCGATTCGGCGTACTCGGCGGGTGTCATGCCGAAGGCTTCGCGGCTGTAAGCGATGTCCTTGTCGTTCTCGGCCAGGTGGGTGTGCAGGCGCACGCCGTAGTGGCGCGCCAGATCGGCCGAATCGCGCATCAGCTCGCGTGATACGGAGAAGGGCGAGCAGGGCGCCACCGCCACATGAAGCATCGAGTGACGCTGCCCGTCATGCCAGGTTTCGATCACGCGGCGGGTGTCACGGAGGATCGCGTCCTCGCGCTCTACCACTTCGTCTGGAGGCAAACCGCCCTTCGACTGGCCCACGCTCATGCTGCCGCGGCACGCGGTGAAGCGCATGCCGATCTCCTGCGCGGCGGCGATCGAATCGTCGAGCCGGCTGCCGTTCGGGTAAATGTAGAGGTGGTCGGACGAAGTCGTGCAGCCGGAGAGGATCAGCTCCGCCATCGCGGTCTGCGTGGAGACATGAATCATCTCCGGCGTAAGCCCTGCCCATACCGGGTAGAGCGCGCGCAGCCAGTCGAACAGTTCCGCATCCTGCGCGGCGGGCATTGCGCGGGTTAGGCTCTGGTACATGTGGTGGTGCGTGTTAACCAGACCGGGCATCAGCACATGTCCGCGCAGGTCAATCGTCTCCTCCGGAACTGCGCCTGCGTGCGCGCACAGTGCGGCGAGTTCATCGGTGGTGCCGACGGTCTCGATCACGCCGTCGCGGATCAGCACCGCACCGTCCGCGATCTCACGGCGGGCAGCATCCATCGTCAGCAGCACATCGGCGTGCTGCAGCAAAAGAGTCGTCATTGCTCAGGTCCATGAGGGCGACGCCAAGGCTTGCGTCGCCGGAGAATTCAGCGGGTCAGCGTCCCGGTACGAAGCTCTTGCCGAGCGAGGCCGGTAGGTTCAGCTGGAGCAACTTGCGGTCACGCGAGATCAGCACCAGCACCACGATGGTGGCGATGTAGGGCAGGGCGGAGAGCAGTTGCGACGGCACCCGAACGCCCAGCGCTTGGGCATGGAACTGCAGGATCGTGACGCCACCGAACAACCATGCGCCGAGCAGCAATCGGCCCGGCTTCCAGGTCGCGAATACGACCAGTGCCACCGCGATCCAGCCACGGCCGGCGCTCATGTTCTGCACCCACATCGGGGTGTAGACAGTGGAGAGGTAGGCGCCCGCGATGCCAGCCATCGCGCCGCCGAACAGCACCGCACCATAGCGGATCGCGAACACCGGAAAGCCCAGCGCATGCGCCGATTCAGGCGATTCGCCGACTGCGCGCAGCATCAGCCCCAGCTTGGTTTTCGCCAGCACCCACCAGACGACGCCGAAGAATACGAAGGACAGGTAAACGCCCATGTCTTGGGTGAAGAACACCGGGCCGAGCAGCGGAATCGACGAAAGCAGCGGTAGCGCCACCGGTTTGAGGCCCGGCAGGCTGTGGCTCACGTAGTGCTGACCGATGAAGGCGGAGAGACCGATGCCGAAGATCGTCAGCGCCAGCCCCGCGGCGGACTGGTTCGCGGCCAGCGACAGCGTGAGCACCGCAAAGCACAACGCGGCAAAGGTGCCGGCCGCGGCGCCTGCGAGGAAGCCAGCGCCCGCGCCGCCACCTGTTTCCACCGCGGCAGCAAAACCGGCGACGGCGCCGATCAGCATCATGCCTTCGACGCCCAGGTTGATGACGCCGCTGCGTTCTGCGACCAGTTCGCCGAGCCCGGCGTAGATCAGCGGCGTGGCTGCCCCAAGCGTGCCGGCGAGAATCGGGATCAGATGTTCGATCATGCAGTAGCCCTTTTCTTGGCGAGTGCGGCGGCGCGGCGTTTTTCGAGCGGTTTGCGCAGGCGGAAGTCGATGAACACGTCGCAGGCGAGCAGGAAGAACAGCAACATGCCCTGGAAGATGCCGGTGATCGCGGCGGGCGTTTGCAGCGCCATCTGTGCCGCTTCGCCGCCGAGATAGATCAGTGCCATCAAGAGGCCCGAGAACACGATGCCGACGGGGTGCAGGCGGCCGATCCAGGCGACGATGATCGCGGCGTAGCCGTAGCCCGGCGAGATGTTCAGGTTCAGCTGCCCGACCGGGCCGGCCACTTCGCCTATGCCCGCCAGCCCTGCCGTGAGGCCTGAAAGCACCAGGCTGAGCCACACTGTGCGGCTGGCCGGGAAGCCCGCGTAGCGCGCCGCTTGCGGCGCAAGCCCACCGACCGTGACCTGGTAAGACAGGAAGCTCTTCGACACGAACAGCCAGAACAACAGCACTGCGGCGGCGGTGATGAACACCGAGGTGTTCAGGCGCAGACCATCAAACAGCATCGAGAACAATGCTGCGTCACCGAACATCACCGACTGTGGAAAGTTCATGCCGGCAGGGTCGCGCCAAGGGTCGCTGACGAGCCAGGAGAGGATGAAGTTCGCGACATAGGCGAGCATCAGCGTGGTGAGGGTTTCTTCTGCATTGAAGCGGGTCTTCAGCAGGGCGGGAATCGCGCCCCACAAGGCACCGCCAAGCGCACCGGCCAGCACCATTGCTGGCAGCAACCAGGCGCTCTGCGATTCGGGGAAGGCGATCGCGACGCCGCCGCCGAAGATCGCGCCCATGATCAACTGGCCCTCGGCGCCAATGTTGAAGATGCGTGCGCGGAAGCCAATGGCGAGGCCTTGTGCGATCAGGATAAGTGGAGCGGCCTTGAGTAGCAGTTCGCTCCAGCCGTTGGCGTCTGCCAGCGGTTTGATGAAGAAAACGTGAAAAGCTTCGTGCGGATCTATCCCGAGAGCGAGGAAGAGCAGCGCGCCGACGCTGAGCGTGAGCAGAATTGCCAGCACGGGCGCGGCGTAGCTCATCCAGCGCGAGGGGGTGGCGCGGGGTTCAAGCAGCATGTGCGCGCTCCGGCGTGGGTTGAGCGAAGAGGCCGGACATAGCGAGCCCGATCGCTTCGGCGTTGGTCTGTCCGCGCGGCACCGCGGGTGAGAGGCGTCCCCCAGCCAGTACCGCGATGCGGTCGCAGATCTCGAACAGTTCTTCGAGTTCCTCTGAAATCACCAGTACGCCGACCCCGCTGCGCGACAGATCAAGCAGGGTCTGGCGCAGGAAGGCGGACGCGCCGACATCGACCCCCCACGTTGGCTGGGCGACGATCATCACCTTGGGCGTCTGCATGATTTCGCGCCCGACGATGAATTTCTGCAGGTTGCCGCCGGAGAGGCTGCGCGCCAGCGCACTGGAGCCACCGCAGCGCACGTCGAAGCGCTCGATGCAGCGTTGCGCGAACTCGCGTGCTGCGGCGAAGCGGCGCATGCCGTGGCGCACCAAGCCCTCGCGGTGCGCGGTCAGCAAGGCGTTGTCGGCGAGCGACATTGCCGGCACTGCACCGCGGCCAAGGCGCTCTTCCGGCACGAAGGAAAGGCCGCGATCGCGCCGTGCGCCCGCATCGCGGTGGCCCACGGCCTCACCGCACAGATGCACCATCTCGCGCGCGACGGGTGTCTCGCCGGAGAGCGCCGCAAGCAGTTCCGCCTGCCCGTTGCCCGAGATGCCGGCGATGCCAACCACCTCGCCGCTATGCACCGTGAGGGCGATGTCCGTAAGGCGGGTGCCGAAGGCATCCTCCGGCTCACGCGAAAGCGAGCGGATCTCCAGCAGCGGCTTGCGCTCGCCATCGAATAAGGGCGCTTCGCAGTGCGGCAACTCGCGGCCGATCATCATGCGCGCCAAGCTCGCCGAACTCTCCTGCCGCGGGTCGGCTTCGCCGGTAACGCGGCCGCCGCGCATCACAGTGGCGCGTTCGCACAGCTCGCGGATCTCGTCGAGCTTGTGGCTGATGTAGAGGATGCTGACGCCCTCGCTGGCAAGCTGGCGCAGCGTTTCGAACAGCTTGCGCACCGCCTGCGGTGTGAGCACCGAGGTCGGCTCGTCGAGGATCAAGAGCTGAGGGTTTTGCAGCAGGCAGCGCACGATCTCGACCCGCTGGCGCTCGCCGACCGAGAGGCTGTGCACATGGCGCAGCGGATCGAGCGGCAGGCCGTAGCGCTGCGACACTTCTTTCACCTTCACCGCCAAGGTCGCGAGGTCGAACTCGCCGCCCAGCGACAACGCGATGTTCTCTACCACCGTAAGCGTCTCGAACAGCGAGAAATGCTGGAACACCATGCCGATGCCCAGCGCGCGTGCGGCGGCGGGGTCGGGGATATCGACCTGGCGGCCGTTCCACATGATCTCGCCCATGTCGGCTTTCACTGCGCCGTAGATCACCTTCATCAAGGTGCTCTTGCCTGCGCCGTTTTCACCCAGTACGGCGTGAATCTCGCCCGGCTGTACGACGAGGCTGACATCTTCGTTGGCCAGCACTGCGGGGTAGCGCTTGGAGATATGCAGAAGCTGAAGGCGCGGTTCGCCGCGCAGCGAAACCGGGGGCGTTGGCTCAGGGGTCATCGCGGGCTCCCGTTGGAATTGCAATGGGCGTGGGCGAGGTGTGATGCCGCGTGCAGTGACGCGCGCTGCAGAAGCAGTCGCGTTTCGCGCAGTTGAAGCAGTTGTGCCGCCACTGCGATTGCAATGGACTGCGGCAGCTTGCTGCGGATGCCGGCGATGCCGATCGGGCAGGTCAGTGCTTCGAGGCGCTCCGGCGCAACGCCTCGCTCCATCAGCCGGTGTTCAAAGCGTGCTCGTTTGGTCGCTGATCCAATCAGGCCAAAATAGGCAAAGTCCTTGCGGCGGAAAATGGCGAGACTCAGGTCAAAGTCCAGCGCGTGGCTGTGCGTCAGCACGATGAAGCAGGTGCCCGGCGGTGCGTCGGCGACGGCTTGTTCGGGCATGTCGGTGCTGACCGTGCGCACGTTCGGCGGCAGTTCGGCGGGGAACACGTCCTCTCGGGTGTCGATCCAATCGATCTGGGCGCCGAGTGGGGCGAGTACGCGCACCAACGCTTCGCCGACGTGGCCGGCACCGAAGATGCAGATCGGGAAGGGCGGCTCGCCGATCTGCTGTTCGAACTGCCATTCGTCGCCTGGGGCACGCGTGAAGTTGGTGCTGCCGCGCCCCGCCGGAAGCAATGACCACATCGACTGGGCGTCACGACTTGTGACGAAGCGCGCGAGGTGTCCACCGCGCGCCACGGCGGCGGCGCGATGGCGCCACATCAATGCGCTGTCGGGTTCGATCCGCTCGAACAGCAACCACACCGCACCGCCGCAGCACTGGCCGAGGCTGGCGCCGAGCGAGAAGCGCACGGTACGCAGAGAGGTGCCGTCACGCAGCAAGGCGCGCGCGATGGCGGTGGCTTCCCATTCAAGATGGCCGCCGCCGATCGTATCTGCGGCCTGGGTGGCGCTGACGAGCATCGCAGCACCGGCCTCGCGGGGCGTAGAGCCCTGCGCCTGCGCTACGGTCACGAGTACCAGCGCGCCGTCGGTGCCGAGCAGCGGAGCGAGCTGAGTGAGCCAATCCTTCATGCTGCCTCCGCCGGTGTCTCAAGGCCGCCGATCGCACGCAACAGCGCTTCCGGCGTTGCCGGCGCTGAGAGTGCGACCGGGCCGCCGGTTGCCGCCGCGCAGGCATCACGCAACGCGAAGAACACCGACAGGCCCAGCATCAGCGGGGGCTCCCCAACAGCCTTGGATTTGTGAATCGCGTCTTCGACGTTCTCGCCTTCGAACAGCTTTACGTTGAAGACGGGTGGGCAGTCGGACACGGCAGGGATCTTGTAGGTCGAGGGAGCGTGCGTCATCAGCCTGCCATCGGGTTTCCACCACAGCTCTTCGCTGGTAAGCCAGCCCATGCCCTGAATGAATCCGCCCTCGATCTGGCCGATGTCGATCGCCGGATTCAGGCTGCGGCCGACGTCGTGAAGGATGTCGGCGCGCAACACTCGGCTTTCGCCAGTGAGGGTGTCGAGCGCGACTTCGGCGCACGCTGCGCCGTAGGCGAAGTAGTAGAACGGACGACCCATCATCGTGTGCGGGTCATAGTGAATCTTGGGCGTGGCGTAGAAGCCCGCGTCCCACAGCTGAATCCGGGCGCGGTACGCCTGCGCAGCGAGGTCGCGGAAGGCAACAATCTCACTGCCGGCAATGACGCGGCCGCCGGCAAATACGACATGCTCGGGGGGGACGCTGTTACGGGCGGCAATGAAGGTTGCGAGTCGCGCACGGATAGCCTGTGCGGCGGCCTGCGCGGCTTTGCCGTTCAGATCGGTGCCGCTCGATGCTGCGGTAGCCGAAGTGTTAGGCACGCGGCTAGTGTCGGTGGGGGAAAGGCGTACATCCTCCACCGGCAAGCCAAACTCATGCGCAACGATCTGGCGGATCTTGGTGTAGAGGCCCTGGCCCATCTCGGTGCCGCCATGGGTGAGTAGTACGGTGCCGTCCGAATACACGGCGACCTGCGCACCCGCCTGGTTGTACATGGTTGCCGTGAACGAGATGCCGAACTTCACGGGCACAAGCGCCAGCCCCCGTTTGATGACCGGGCTGCTTGCATTGAAGCGCGCAATTTCTACGCGCCTTGCGGCGTAGTCGCATTCGCGCGCCAGTTGTTCGACAAGTGCGGGGGCAATGTTGTCTTCCACTTTCATGCCGTAGTGGGTGACGTTGCGCTGCGTGCCGCGGCTGTCGCCGTAGAAGTTCAGTCGCCGCACATCGAGCGGATCGCGACCGAGGTGGCGGGCGATATCGTCGATGATGGTCTCGATCGCGAACATGCCCTGCGGGCCGCCGAAACCGCGGAAAGCGGTGTTTGATACGGTGTGCGTCTTGCAGCGCAGGCTGCGGATCGCGACCGCATCGAGGTAGTAGCAGTTGTCCGCGTGAAAGATCGTGCGATCGTTGATCGGGCCGGAAAGATCGGCGGAGAAGCCGCAGCGCGAAGCCAGCGTGAGCGCGAGGCCCTCGATACGACCTTCGGCATCGAAACCGACATTCCACTCGATGCGGAAGTCGTGACGTTTGCCGGTAATCGTCATGTCGTCGTCGCGGTCCAGCCGCATCTTTACCGGGCGCTTGGTGTGCCAGGCGGCCAGTGCGGCGGCGCAACTGATCTGCGACGATTGCGATTCCTTGCCGCCGAAGCCGCCCCCCATGCGCCGACATTCCACGCTGACCTGATGCGCTCGCCAGCCCAGCGCATGGGCGACCATGTGCTGCATTTCGGTTGGATGCTGGGTGGATACGTTCAGGTGGATCGTGTCGTCGTCGCGCAGCGTGGCGATGGCGATCTGCCCTTCGAGGTAGAAATGCTCCTGCCCGCCAAGATCGACCACGCCTTGCAAGCGGTACTTGGCGGATGCGAGTGCGCCGACTGCATCGCCCCGGCGCACCTCGACAGGCGGCAGCACCCAGGATTCGGCCGCCATGGCTGCTTCGGCGGTCAGTACGGCTGGGCGCGTTTCGAACTCGAACTTCGCGAGGCGTGCGGCGCGACGCGCGGCGTCATGGCTGGTGGCAACGACGAGGAAAACCGGCTGACCCCAGAACTGAACCAATCCATCGGCAAGGATCGGATCGTCGTGCAGCACCGGGCCGCAGTTGTTATCGCCGGGGATGTCGGCCGCCGTGAGTACTTTGACGACGCCTGGCACTGCGCGCACGGCGGACAGATCCATCGCGGTAATCAGCCCGTGAGCAACAGGTGCGCTGCCGAACGCAGCATGCAGCGCGCCCGTGGGGAGCGGCATATCGTCGGTGTAATGCGCACGGCCGCTCACGTGGACGTGTGCGCTCTCGTGCGGCAGGGAGGCGCCGATAACGCCGCGCGGAACCATCATGCGGACACCTCCGCGAGACGGGTTGGGGTAGTGGATTCGCCACCTGTTTCGAGCCAGAAGCGCCACAGCAGGTTGCGCGCAACGACGCGGCGGTAGTCGGCGGAGGCGCGCATGTCGGTGAGCGGTGTGAAATCCGCATCCAGCGCTTGCATCGCGCTGCGAACCGTGTCGGCTGACCAGGCCATTCCCGTCAGGGCCGCTTCGCATACACGTGCGCGGCTGGGCGTTGCAGCCATGCCGCCGAAGGCGACCCGTGCTGATACGACGACGTCTGCGTTGATAGTCACTGCAACGCCTGCGCACACGGCCGCAATGTCCTGGTCGGCGCGCTTGCTCACCTTCCAAGTGCGGAAGAGTGAGGAGGCTGTTGGTTTGCAGGGCACGCGTATCGCGCGGACGAACTCACCTGACTGCAATGCGGATCTCTGGTAGCCGAGGTAGAGGTCTTCCAGCGCGATTTCGCGTGTGGCCTCACCTCTCTGCAGCACCACGCTCGCGCCGAGGGCTATCAGGCCCGGCATCGAGTCGCCGATCGGCGATCCGTTGGCGATATTTCCGCCCAAAGTGCCGGCGTTGCGAATCGGCATCGAGGCGAAGCGCTCGGCCAGCTCACGCCATGCAGGATGTTCCGCAACCAGCGCAGCGAACGCGTCGTTCAGCGTGACGCCGGCCCCGATGACGAGATGGTCTGTTTCGCGGTCGATCGTGCGCAGCTCGGCGATGGCGCCGAGGTAGATCAGGTCGGGCAGCGTGCGCATCTGCTTGGTTACCCATAGGCCGACATCGGTAGAGCCAGCGAGTAGACGCGCATCGGGCTGCGCGAGATGAAGGTGCGCCAACGCATCCACCGTGCGGGGCGCGAGGAATCGCGTGCTCTCGCCGTGGTACTCGAGCGGGGGCAGGGCGGCGAGCTGGTCCAGCGCGGCACGTACGGGTGCTCGGTCGAATTCGATGCGTGGCTTTCCATAGGCGCTGGCTGCAGCGTCGATGATTGGCCGGTAGCCGGTGCACCGACACAGGTTGCCGGATAGCACGCTGAGCGTGTGTTCGCGGGTTGGTGGCGCTGCGCGGTTTTCGTAGTCGGCCCAGAGGCTCATCACGAACCCCGGCGTGCAGAAGCCGCACTGCGAGCCGTGGCAGTCGACCATGGCCTGCTGCACCGGATGCAGCTCGCCGTCGGCGGCGAGGTCTTCCACCGTGAACAGCGCCTTTCCATCCAGGGTGGGCAGGAACTGGATGCAGGCGTTCACCGCAGTGAGCTTCAAGCCGCCACGCGCGCTGTCGTCACGCTCACCGATCACCACTGTGCACGCGCCGCAATCGCCTTCTGCGCAGCCCTCTTTCGTGCCCGTAGCGCTGGCCTCGTCCCGTAGCCACTGCAGCACACTGCGGGTCGCTGGCAAGCCGCTGATCTGTTGGATCGCACCGCGGAAGTAGAACTGAATCGGTCGTGCGCTCATGGTGTTTCCTATTGCGCAAGCTCATCTGCGCAGGGTCGAACCAAAGTTATCAGCTGTGCCGCCGCTGCGAAGCCGGGCAAGGCCGATAGGGGTTATCCGGTTGCGCTTATGAAGGTGGCGCGGCGGAGTGCGGCGCAAGCGACCTGCGGTCGACGAATACCGCTCATAAGCGCCGCGGGATGGGTTGCACGCGAACGAGCCGATAGAGTCGATTCCAGTCCGCGATCCGGTCACGGGACCGGCGGCGAAATTCCAACAGGAGAGCGTTCAATGTCCCGATTCAAGTGTCTTGTGGCTGGCGTAGCGCTGGCTCTGGGTATGAGTAGTGCTGCGCACGCGGCCGAGCCTCTGCAAGCAGGCTTCGTGTATATCGGCCCCACCGGCGACCACGGCTGGACCTACTCGCACGATGTAGGCCGCAAGGAAGTCGATGCCAAGTTCGGCGACAAGGTGAAGACCCAGGGCATCGAGAACGTGCCCGAGACGGCCGACTCGGAGCGGGTGTTCCGCGACCTTGCAAGCAAGGGCACGAAGGTCATCTTCGCGACCTCGTTCGGTTACATGAACCAGATGGAAAAGGTGTCGAAGGCATTCCCGAAAACGGTGTTCATGCATGCCACCGGTTACAAGTCCGGCAAGAACTTGGGCACTTACGATGTGCGTACCTATGAAGGTGCGTACATGCTCGGTGTCGTGGCCGGCAAGATGACGAAGAACGGCAAGCTGGGCGTGGTCGGCTCCTTCCCCATTCCCGAAGTGATCCGCAACATCAACGCCTATACGATCGGCGCACGTAGCGTGAATCCGAAAGTGACCACCCGCGTGGTGTGGGTGAACACCTGGTTCGATCCGGGCAAGGAGCGCGAAGCCGCACTCACCTTGATTGCACAAGGCGTGGATGTGCTAATGCAGAACACCGATTCGCCGGCCATCGTCCAAGCGGCGAAAGAGAAGGGCGTGTATGCCTTCGGCTGGGATTCGGATATGAGCAAGTTCGGCGATAAAGCGCATCTCGCCGCATCGGTGCTGCACTGGGGCACGATCTACAACGAGACGGTCGAGAAGGTGCTTGCCGGTACATGGAAACCCACACCGATTTGGTACGGCGTGAAGCAAGGCGCGGTGAATATCGAGGCTTTTGGCCCGGCCGTGCCGGCGGATGTGAAGAAGCTGGGTGAAGAGCGTCGTGATGGCATCAAGGCGGGCACGTTGCACCCCTTCGCCGGTCCGCTCAAAGACCAGGCTGGCAAGGAGTTCGTTGCCGCAGGCAAGTCACTGCCGGATAGCGAACTGGCGAAGATGAACTTCTATGTCGAAGGTGTGGAAGGTTCGGTGCCGAAGTAAGCGGCGAGCCGTTTGCAAAGTCTGGATACGAGACGCCCGGTGTTGCCGGGCGTTTTCGTTGGATCAACCACAGGAGTCGCCATGCTGTATCCCGCCCAGGGCCTTGATCCCACCGACGAACAGATCCTGCGTCATCTTCGGCGTTCCAACGCTGTCGCCGAGCGCGCAGTGAGCCTCGGCCACCATCCCTTCGGTGCCATTCTCGTCGGCCCGGATCAGGAAACGGTGTTGCTCGAACAATGCAACATCGACACGGTGAACCACGCAGAATCAACGCTTGCGCGTATCGCGGCGACCAACTTCAGCGCCGAGTACTTGTGGGGCTGCACGCTCTACACCGCGGTGGAGCCGTGCTGCATGTGCGCTGGTACCGCCTATTGGGCCAACATCGGGCGTGTGGTGTACGGCATGACTGAGGCGCAGCTGTTGTCAGCCACTGGCAACCACACTGAAAACCCCACTCTCAGCGTGTCGTCCGACTACGTCTTCGCACACTCGCAGAAGCCGATAAAACTCATCGGCCCGATCGATGAAATCGCGGCGGAGACCATCGCAATGCAGCGGCTGTTCTGGAGCGCACGATAGCTTTCGACTTGCGGCCGTGCCACCTTCTTTGAGTGAGTTAAATCGATGGCTGATCTGGGGGGCCGCCAGGCCGAACGGTCACGTCGTTACGACCAGCTTGCTAGCGACTGGCACTAGTCCGATTGACCCTATGCACAAAGAATGAGGTACCCACGCGTTCGCGTGTACAGGCCGACGTCGCCAACGTGCTGGCGCGCTGCGAAGGCATTCCCGCCTGCCGCACTCTTTTGATTGTCGCTAATCTGACTACATTCTGATTCCGTTTCTTGGCCTAATCATCCGCGGCGCGACTCGGTAGCATGCACCGCCATGAAACACGCAACTGCACCTCTATCGTTCGAAGTTGAGGCCGCACGGCCCAGCAATGACGAATTGTTCATCGCGTTGGATGACTATGTCCGCCTGCGCGAGATCGTTGGAGACCATGATCTGGCCAACGAGTTGGATAGGGCAATTGTCGTTCCATCGGAACGTATACCTCGCGACGTTGTCACCATGAACTCCCGCGTGGTTTATGCCGATGAGAGTGCAGGGACCGCGCGTGAGGTGGTGCTGGTGTTTCCCAGTGAGGCCGATCCTTGGTCGGGCCGGGTGTCGGTGCTCGCGCCGGTGGGCTGTGCGCTTCTCGGGCTACGTGTCGGGCAGTCGATCGACTGGAATTTACCGAACGGCCGGAGACATCGGCTGCGCGTTGAGCGGATCTTGTACCAGCCCCAATCGGACTGCTAGCCACCATGGATCGTCGTGACAGCATGGTTGAACGCGTGGAGAAGAGAAGTGAGTGGGTTGATGCAATGGCGACAAGCGCTGACAGCTTGCTGGTGCAGAACCCGGGTGGGGTGTTTCGCTCAATGGCTCAGGACTTTGAGGCGATCCTCGTTCGGCGCGCGTTGACGACGGCTGGAGGGTGTCGTATCGAGGCGGCGCGCCTTCTCGGCATCAACCGCGCGACGGTATCACGCAAGATCGAAGCCTTAGGGTTGACCGCGTTTGCCACTCCATCACGAAGTGATTCGACCGATCGAGCCCGCTCGCCGAGGCAAGCAGGCTCGAGGAATGATTTCGGCGGCAACGGTGTCGCGTTCGGTTCATGCGCTGAACGGTCGAGACGTGACGCGGGATCTTGAAAACACGCTTTTCCACAGAAACGTAGCTAATTAATGCTTCCGAAAGACTTGGTTACCCTGATTGAGCAAGGCGCCATCGACAAGGTAATCATCAGCAGGCCGGCACCCAACCTCTTCTGGGCAGTTGCCGGCTACGGGCCTGCGTTGCCGCATGACTTGGTAAACCGAGTGGAGCTCAATGGCGACGGCTGTGTCCGTCTCTGGGCTGACCTCGACGCTGCCTATGCTTTTATCCGGAAATGCTGGTTTCAGCGAGCGATCCTGATTGACGGCTGAGGAACGTCGATTTGCGGGCACCAGCGTTGTCTGGCGTGCGCGGGGCTGCAGCCGACCGCCGAAATCCGTTAGCCCGAACGTTTGCGCGCGAAACGGCAAACGACCGATGAGTTCTGCAGCTGGCGTGCCGACAAGCTCGCCCGTTTGCGCGGGGTGGAGCGACAACAAAGCGACCAAGCCGCATCGCTGGACCCCATCCTTAAAGCTTCAAGTACCCACCCGGGCAAATTGTTGGTA
>CAMFLH010000114.1 GCA_945957295.1 uncultured Uliginosibacterium sp. | reverse complement strand
TAGGCTCCGGTCTCGTGGGCTCGGAGATGTGTATAAGAGACAGGCACAAGGGCGTGAGTTGCCACTCTATCGGGTGCTGCCGGGTGAAACCTGCATCGTCTCGACAAGCTGCCTGCTCGGCCACACAGACTACAACGCCAGTGGCATTGCAGAGCGCGACAGCACCCTGCTGCTGCTACCGCAACCGGATTTCGAAGCGCTGATGGCCGAACCCGCCTTCCGCGACTTCATCTTCCGCCTCATCTCGGAACGCATGGCGGATCTGATGCAACTGGTCGAGGAAGTTGCCTTCCGCCGGCTTGACGCACGGCTCGCAAATCACCTGCTCGGGCGTGGTCGTCTGCTGCAGATCACCCACCAGCAACTCGCCGACGAACTGGGCAGCGTGCGCGAGATGATCAGCCGCCTGCTCAAGGGCTTTGCCGATCAAGGGCTGATCCGTCTCGGGCGTGAGCGGATCGAAGTCATCGACCCGGCCGGCCTGCGCCGCGTCGCCGCACCCGAGGCTGTGTAACCAGGGTTACATACGCGCAGCGGTTCGCCGGTGTCCAATCGCTCCTACACAAACCGGCAAGGAGTTCGACATGGCTGCAAACGTGGGTGGCATCGACAAGGTGGTTCGCATTGGCGGCGGTGCGGTACTGGTGGGGCTGGCTGCAGCGGGCATCGTTGGCGCCTGGGGCTGGATCGGCATCTTGCCGCTGGCAACTGGCCTGTTCGGTGTATGCCCGGCCTACGGGCTACTGGGCATCAACACCTGCCCGATGAAGAAGCAGTAAAGCGTGCATTCCGCTGAGCAGGGCCGACCGGCACTCATGCCGGTCGGCCCTGCTGCATTCAAGTCCGGCCGGGTGACGCCGATATTCTTGGAATACCGTCAGCCGGAGCCCGATCGTGAGCACCATCGAACAACTCTTTGAACGCATCCCCGACCTGCCTGCAATGCCCAAGGTCATGCAGGATCTGGTGCGGACGATGGAAGACGATAGCGCCGACCTGAGCGACCTTGCCGACTCGGTCAAGCACGACCCGACGCTTTCCGCCCGTGTGCTGCGCATGGCCAACTCGGCCTACTACGGCGCAACGCGGAAGATCGGTGCAATCGAGGAGGCTGTCACGCGCATCGGCCTCAACGCGCTACGCACGCTGGTCATCGCCTCCGGCATGACCAACACCTTCAAGGCAGTGCCCGGCGTGAAACTGCAGCCGTTCTGGCGCCACGCCTTGCTGAGCGCCGCACTGGCGCGCTCCATCGCGCGACGGGCGCGAATCGATGTGGAGTTCTCTTACACCGCCGCGCTGATGCACCGCATCGGCGATCTTCTGCTGCATCTCGCGCACCCGGCGGAAGCCCAGGCGCTTGCCGCTGAAATGGTTGATGCGAGTCCCGCCGAGCGTTGCGAAGCTGAACGCGAGCGCTTTGGCGCCGACCACTGCGCGGCCGGCGCAGAGCTCGCCCGCCTGTGGCAGTTCCCGGTCGCGATCCAGAATGCCTTGGGGGCTTACGCCTACCCCGTCTCCAAACAGGCCAGCCCCTTCGCTGCCGTAGTCGCCATTTCGAGCGTATGCGCGCAAAGCCTGATGGAAGGCATGTCCGGTGATGCCATCGCCGAGGCGGTGCCGACCGAATGGCTGGACAAGCTGGCTTTTGACGCCGAACAGCTGGGCGCAATCCTCGAAGACGGCCCGGCAATGCTCGCCGAGGCGCAGTCATTCATCTAGTCTCGAATACGGAAGATCAGGCGGGAGGTGCCACCCGCCGCAGGGGCCGGAACTGACGCGTGTCCGCGTAGTAGTCCGGATTGTCGCTGTCCTCGACCACGCCCGGCACGCCGAGCAAGGGCAACGGTTGCAAGCGCAGGCCGCTGCCGATCCCTGTGGGGTCTGCGATGACGCCGGCCATCCACAGATCAAGTGCTTCGCAGCGCGCTGCCAAGGGCTGCGCAAACCACGCTGGTGACACCGCACGCAGCAGCGCCTTGCCACAGAGCCCGACAAACGGGGCGCGCAATTGATCGAGCGTTGCGTGGCCAAACACGATCACCTCGATCGCCCTGCCCCACGCGCCGCGCCGATCGAAGAAGAACTCCCGCCAACAATGCCCGCGTAAAGCATCCAGCAGCGCCGGCTCCGACGCCAACACCACGACCCCACACTCATCGAATTGAGTCAGTGCATCGCGGCGCGGGCCACGTGGCGCAGCCGGGCCTCGCTGCTGCAGTGCCGCGATGTGAGCGGCGTTCAGCGCCGCCTTGGCGCGCGGGAAGCGGCGCCAGACGAGCGCGTTGAAGTAGTCATGCCAGTCGAATTCGCGGGTCGGCACACCGCCGCTGACGGCGATACCGGCCTCGTAGCCTTCAGGCTGAGGCGCATCGACCAGATGGATTGGCGTGCCGTCTAGCAGGCAGGGGCGAGGCCCCGGCTGCTCAAACAAGGCATCAAGCGCCACGCGCGACGGAAGGTTCGCGCCGCTTGCACGAAGACCGTCCGCGTAAGGTTCGAACAGAGGCCGATCTGCGAAGTCCGCCGGGCCCGGGCCGCTCACTGCGGCGCCGACTGCTCTGCCGTGGCTGCAGCACCCGCCGCGCGCGCAGCCGGGTCCGGCACAAAACTCAGTACGTCGTCCTTGCGCACGAACGCGCCCATGAGGCGCCCCGGCGGTGTGTCACCGCTTGGCTCCATCTTGGCCACCTCGCACTTTTCGGTGCCGATTGCATACCAATGCTTGCCCTGCACGGCTACGAACAAGCCGTCGCGGATCTCATAGAGCGACATCTTCGGGCCTTCGGTGTTGCCCGGCACGATCTCCCAGCGGCGCTGGCAAACCGGAAAGCGCGCGGCGACGAGCGCCTGCTTCACCTCGTCGCTCCAGATGTAGTTACGCTCGCGCACCAGCGTGATCGCATGGTTGCGGCCATCCACTTCATACGCGGCAGCGTTGTTCTCGCAGCCCGTCAGCAAGAGCGGGAGGGATGTTGCGACGACAACGGCGAACAGTACAGGCAGGCGCATGGTTCAGTTCAAGCGAGTTTCCAGGCGATCGTCTCACCGGCGCGCAGCGGCACCAGCGGGTCACCGTTGAGGTAATCGAGCTGCGCCGGAACGGTCCAGGCTTCTTTCACCAGCGTCAGCGTATCCGCGTTACGCGGCAGGCCATACCAGTCCGGGCCATTGAAGCTCGCGAAGGCTTCGAGCTTGTCGAGCGCGCCAGCCTGGTCGAAGGCCTCGACATACAGCTCGATGCCAGCGTTGGCGGTGTAGCAACCGGCACAGCCGCAGGCGGCCTCCTTGGCCGACTTGGCATGCGGCGCCGAGTCGGTACCGAGGAAGAACTTCTTCGAGCCAGAGGTCGCTGCGGCCACCAGCGCCTGCCGATGCGTTTCGCGCTTCAACACCGGCAAACAATAATGGTGCGGCCGAATGCCACCGGCAAAGATGGCATTACGGTTCATCAACAGATGATGCGCGGTGATGGTGGCGGCGATGTTGTCTCCGGCCTCGCTCACAAATCGCGCGGCATCCGCCGTCGTGATGTGCTCGAAGACCGTGCGAAGACCCGGGAAACGCGCCGTGACCGGCGCAAATACGCGATCAATAAACACGCGCTCGCGATCGAAGACATCCACGTCAGCATGGGTCACCTCCCCGTGTACCAGCAGCGGCAGGCCAACACGCTCCATGCGTTCGAGCACCGGATAGACCTTGTCGATCGCAGTCACGCCCGCGTCCGAATTGGTCGTGGCGCCAGCTGGATACAGCTTGACCGCATGCACGAAGCCGCTTGCCTTGGCGCGGTCGATCTCGTCTGGCGACGTGTTGTCTGTGAGGTACAACGTCATCAGCGGCTCGAACTTGAGCCCCGCCGGCAACACCGCGAGGATTCGCGCACGGTACTCGGCCGCCAGCGCGACGGTGGTGACCGGCGGACGCAGGTTCGGCATCACGATCGCACGGCCGAAACGGCGCGCCGTATCGGGCAGCACGGCGGCCAGCGCGGCATCGTCGCGCAGGTGCAAGTGCCAGTCGTCGGGGCGGGTGATCGTGATCGTCTGCATGGCTGAATCCGGAAGAACGGTGAATGCGACAGTTTACCAGCCGGGCTCGCCGGCCCGGATTTAGCCCACGTCCTTGAGCGCGAGCGCCCGCTCGTACAACGCGTTCTTGTTCGCGCCAGTCAATTGCGCGGCGAGCTTGGCGGCCGTTTTCAGCGGCAGTTCATCGAGTAGCAGGCGCAGGGTGCGCTCCGTGTCGGGCGACAGACCTTCTGCGGCAAGCGGCGGCGCAACGATCAGCACGAACTCGCCGCGGCAGCGGTCGGAATCCGCCGCAAACCACTCGGCCGCGTCGGCCAGCGGCATGCGGGCGATCTGCTCGTGCAGCTTGGTCAGCTCCCGCGCCACCACCAGTTCGCGCTGCCCGCCCAGAACCGCAGCAATGTCCGCGACGCACTCCACCACCCGGTGCGGGGCCTCGTAGAACACCAGCGCCGCCTGCGTGCCGGCCAGCGCTTCGAGCTCTGCACAGCGCGCCGACGATTTGGGCGGCAGGAAGCCGACGAACAGAAAGCGCCCTTCAACCAGGCCGGAAGCCGACAGCGCGGTGGTCACCGCACTCGGGCCCGGCACCGGCACGACCGGGAAGCCGGCCGCCTGCACCCGCGCCACTACGCGCGCACCGGGGTCCGACACGGCGGGTGTGCCGGCATCCGTCACCAGCGCAATGTGCTGCCCCTGCTCAAGCAGTCCTACAAGGCCGTCGGCAGCGGCCTGCTCGTTGTGCTGATGCACCGCCAGCAGGCGCGTACGGATACCGAAGTGATCGAGTAAGCGCCGGGTGTGACGTGTGTCCTCTGCGGCGATCGCGTCCACCTTGCCAAGCACCGCGACGGCACGCATGGTTATGTCATATAGATTTCCGAGCGGGGTCGCGACGATGTAGAGCGCCGGCTTCGAGAGCAAAACGCGGTTGGCAGGAGGTAGGGCGTGCGACTGATCCGACGAATCCATGAAGGCTTCTCAAAGGTGCTGGGCGGCGGGCATTCTGCGGCCGAGCCCGAGGCACCGCAAGTTCCACCGCATCTGCGCGACGGCTCGCTTGCCGAACGCTTGGCCGAAACTTGGCTGACGCGGCAGGGGCTCAAGGTGATCGCACGCAACGTCCGCTGCAAGCTCGGCGAGATCGATCTCGTCGCGACCGATGGCGAAATGCTGGTGTTCGTGGAAGTACGCATGCGCACTGACCCGCGTTTCGGCGGGGCGGCGGCGAGCATCACCCCCGCCAAACAAGCCAAGCTGGTGCGCACCGCCGAGTGGTTTCTCGTCAATGGCGGCAAGGCTTGGGCCGGGCGCCCGTGCCGCTTCGACGTCGTGCTGCTTGACCGCCTCCACCTCGCCCATATCGAATGGATTCGCGGGGCCTTCGACGCCTACTGATCGCGGCGACGCTGCTCACCGCCTTGGCGCCGGCCCTCGCGGCGCCACGTCTGCGCGTGCTGGTGCAGCGCGCGCCGCTGGCCGGATTTACCCACTACGAAGCGCCCGCCGTGTGGGCGCAATTGCGCGCCGGTGCCCCGCTCGCTTTGCAGCGAGAAGCCGATAACCCGCACGATGCCCGCGCGATTGCGGTGCATTGGGACGGGCACAAGCTCGGCTATCTGCCGCGAGCCGAGAACGATGCCGTGTCTGCCGCGATGGACGCCGGCACGGCGGTCGAGGCGCGTATCGGGCAGCTGCGTGACGACAAGGATCCGCGCCGCCGCATCATGATCGAAGTGTTTGTAGTGCCCTGAAGTGCGTGGGTTCCGGCTTGGGGCGGCGCGTGCCAGAATCTCGGCACAAAACCAACACGTGTTTCACATTGACCCTTCAAGCAGAGAGTGCCCCCCATGAATCGGCCTATCCGGCAGTACAAGTACTACGACCTGGTGATGGTGGCCTTCGTTACCGTCCTGATCTGTTCCAACCTGATCGGCCCCGCCAAGGCGGCGCAGCTGAACCTGCCGCTGGTCGGCACGCTGACCTTCGGTGCCGGCGTGCTGTTCTTCCCGATCAGCTACATCTTTGGCGACATCCTCACCGAGGTGTATGGCTACGCCTACTCGCGCCGAGTGATCTGGGCAGGCTTCGCGGGCCTCGCGTTCGCGTCGGTCATGGCCTACGTGATCGTCGCCTTGCCACCGGCGCCCAGCTGGCCCAACCAGGCGGTGTATGAAACCGCCTTCGGCTCGACCTGGCGGATTTCGATCGCGTCGCTGATCGCATTCTCCTGCGGCGAGTTCGTGAACTCCTTTGTGCTCGCGAAGATGAAGATCCTGACGCAAGGTAAGCATTTGTGGAGCCGCACGATCGGCTCCACGATCTTCGGCGAAGCGGTCGACTCCTCGCTCTTCTATCCGCTCGCGTTCTGGAACAGCGGCATCATGCCGAACGAGCTGGTGCCGACGCTCATGCTGTCGCAATTCATCACCAAGACCGCCGTCGAAGTGCTCTTCACGCCGCTGACCTATGTGATCGTGAACAAGCTGAAGAAACACGAGAACGAGGACTGGTACGACCGGCACACCGACTTCAACCCGTTCAAGCTCGATACCCGCAACTGACTTCCGACATCACGATGAAAAAGGGCCGCGACGACGCGGCCCTTTTTGTTTCGGGCGTGCACTCAGTTCGTATAGCCGAGATAGAGATAACCGGCCCACTTGCCGCCGTTGTAGTCCGCCCAACCGACACCCATGTAAAGCGGCCCGAGCAAGGTGTCGACACCGAGGTAGGCCGAGCCCGCCGGAATGACCTTCGTGTTGCTGGCGGTAAAGATCTGGTTCCACACCTTGCCAGCCTCGATCGAGCCGCCGACGTAGAGACCTGAACCCAACTGCGGCAGCAACGAGCTGATCTGCTTGTAGGCCATGACGCGGCCCAGCGCGGTACGTGCGCCGGTCAGTTCGTTGGTCTGCATACCCGAAACCTGCAGGAAGCCACCCAGCTGATACGGGATCGGCACCGACGAGAGTTTCTGATCCAAGGAACCCCGTACCCGCACCGTGGACCGCACGGTGAAGGTGCCGAAGGTGCTCGCGGCGTCGCCATCCACCTCAACCAGTTGAGCGAGATCGTCCTCGTCCTTGATGCGGCCGGCCGCGTAATCGGTCCGCAGGAAATACCCGTGACGTGGCCACTTCGGATTGTCGAGCTGGTCGATCACGAGTTGAGCACGTCCGCCATACAGCCGCGTCGTGGCGTTGGATGTGATGCCCAAGCCGCCGGTCAGCACCTCGCCCTCGACATGCTCGGTGAAGGCCGTGAGTCGAAGCTCGCCATAACGGCCAAGGCCGTAGCCCCCGCCCACTTCAGCACCGCGACGATTGACGCCGATTTCCAGCAACTTGTTGCCCTCGGAATCGAACAGCGGCAAGGACGAACTTCCGAACGAGACGCTGCCCACCAGGAAGGTCGGTGAGTGGCCCAGTGGTTGATAGATCTCGGACTTCAACGACGATTCGGCCCCGAGCCGGATGTCGTTGCGCCACTGCGCGCCCCAGCGGTTCAGCCATGTCATCTGATAGTTGCCAAGGAAGCCGATCGTCGCAGTGCGGTAGGTGTCGAACTTGAAGTCGATGCCCATTCGCAGGTAGTTGGGGCCCACACTCCGTTCCAGCGGCGTGACGGTTGCGACCTGCTGGCCTCCTGCGTTGTGCAGGCGATAGTTGATCGAGTCGAAGTCGCCGGTGTCGTAGAGCGCATCGAAGCGCTCAAGCAACTGTTCCTGCGTTGCAGGCGGCACCTTGCCGCTGATCACACCCTCGACCCGGTCGGGCGGCACGAAGCGAGTCTGCGTCACCTCCAGGCGGTCGTAGGGCTGCTGCGACGCGGTTGCGCGCGATGCGATCCCGGCGAGCCATGCCCGGTAATCGGAGTCGTCCACCGCAAGGGCGCTCAGTTGTGCCTCCAGCGGCTGTGCTGCAGCCCGGCCGCGCTCGATGATCTCCTTCACCGAGGTAAAGCTCGCCGGGGTGTAACCGGTCAGATCCGGCTCAATGAGCACATCGCCCGGTGCAAGCAGCTTGCGCTGTTCCAGCACGTTGCGCCCGGTCGCGATATTCATCGCCTGAGCGGCGACGTCGACAAAGGTCCGGATCTCATCAGGCTTGAGCATCGGCGTGCCGACGTCCACCACGATCACCACGTCCGCCGCGCAGGAACCCGGCGCCTTATCCTTGAGGTTCTCGATCGGCAAGTTGCGCACGAACATGCCGTCCACCAGCAGCCGACCGTTGTCGTTCACCACATCGAACACGCCCGGCACGGCCATGCTGGCGCGCAGCGCAATCGCGAGATCACCGCCCTTGAACACGCGCATGTCACCCTTTTCCAGATCGGTCGCGACCGCCTCGAAGGGGATCGGTAGATCGTTGAACGACTCGCGGTAGATGTCACGTGTCATTTCGCGCAGGAAACGGTCGATCAGCTGCGAGCCAACGACGCTGCGGGGCACCTTCAACCCGCTGTCGTCGACGCCGAACGTCATCGCCGCCAGGTTCTGGTAGTCGTCCTTTTTGCGCAGGTAAGGCAGGTTGCGGCGATCCGGTGATCCGGCGATCAGCTTGTCCCAGTCAGCGTCCTCAAGGCGCCGGCGGACTTCAGGCAACGGCATGCCCGACGCGTAGATGCCGCCGATCAGCGCACCCGCGCTGGTGCCTGCGATGCAGTCGATCGGCACATGCAGGCGCTCCAGCGCTTCAAGCACGCCGACATGCGCCAGACCGCGCGCCCCACCCCCGCCGAGCACCAAGCCGACACGCGGGCGCTTGCCTGCTGCGGGCGTCACCGCAGCGGGCGCCTCCGCCTTTGGCACAGTTTTGCTCGCAGCCAGCACATCAGGGCCGCAAGTCACGGCAAGCGCGGCGCACAGGGTCGAAATCAGGCGTTTCATGGGGGGATACCAGCAGGGACAAGGGCTCCGCCGCTTATACCACAGCCCGATCAGGCGCCGTTTGCGCCCACGTGTCTCAGCGCCTGGGAGGCAGCACCGACAGGTGCATCGACTCCAGCCAGGATCCGCCCGGCGCAATCTCGCGCCAGCCTGCCGCGCTGCGCGCCGCAAACGGCAGGTTGGCCGCGTTGGTCACATGACTGACCGGCTCCACGCAGACCAGCGATGCCGACTCGGGGGAGTAAACAACGAGGTGATCGAGCCCGGGCGTGGCTGTCAGCGCGATCGAGTAATCCGCGTAGTCCAGCCGCGCACGGCGGTTCCAGCCGGAGAATCCATCATCCAGCCCGGTAGTGAGCTCTTTTGTGCCATCGAGAGGAAAGCGGCCAAGCGCGCGCTCGGTACCGTGGGGAATCCGGTCTGGCTGCACCAGCCAGTGGTCCCGCACACGGGCACGCAAGCGGGTGCCTGCCGGGCGTGGGAAGTACGGATGGAAGCCCATGCCACAGGGCATTGGCGTATTGCTTCGGTTGGTGACCAGCATCGATATCGTGAGGCCACCCGGGTCCAGGGTAATCGTCTGTTCGGCCGTAAACGCCCACGGCCATTCGCCCGCCGGCACATCGAGCCGCATCGTGACGGCACGCTCATTCTCGGTGTCGACATCCCACGGGCGAACCCAGCCGATGCCGTGGATCGCGTGGGGCGCGCCAAGCGGGTGGGCCGCCAGTCGCACATCGTTGCCGTTGTGACGGAACTGCCCCTGGGCGATACGGTTCGAAAACGGCACCAGGGGATAGCAGCCTGCATTGCGAATCGCCTGCTCGCGCGGCAGGTCGAGGGGAACCGGCACCAATACTTCGCGCATTGCGCCGCCGAATTCGGCTTGGCATGAGAACAGCCGGCCGCCACACTCCGGCGCAACCTGCGCCGTCCAGCCGTTTGCCTGGAGCGTGACAAGCTCATCGTGAGACATCTACAACCTCTTCTTCTTTTTTAGTTTGCCAATCGTACCAAATGCGCGCTGCATGGGACTTGGGGGCATGCGGAGTCGCGCAATCGCGATGTGCCGGTACCTGCTTGATCCTAGCGGGTGTGCTCCTAGCAGGACTGCTGCTGACAGCGCTTGAGGACGCGCCCGCAGGCAGCGTGCCACAGGCCAACAAGATGAGCACCAAAAGCGTCGCAACCAACGCGACGTGGAACGCTCAGCGGCCTTGCGCCTCGCGCTGCAGCCAGGCGTCAAGCGCCTGCCGGCTCTGCCGACGGATCGCCGCCCGCATCGGCGGCGCCCAACCCAGCAGCGCACCGCTGGGCCCCAACGCCATGGCCGACCAGCGCCAAAGGCTGAAGTGATCGTCATGCTGCACGATCTTGCCGTCGCGGAAACGGAAACGCGCGTCGATGCGGTTGAGGACCTTCCGACCGGTCTTGCTGAAGGTGTAACTCGCGTCCCAATGTGCCGACCCGGTGGTGTTATCGGCTTGCACATCGCTCAGCGCAACCGTCAGATCCGCCGCCCGCGCCGTCAACATTCGCCACATTGCGCCGACCTCGCTGGCGTTCAGCGCGCCGAATGCCGGGTCACTGAACTGGCCGTCCGGCGCATAGCAGGCCGCCATCGCGGCGCCGTCCTTGCGTGCCAGCGCGGCGTAGAAGTCATGGATCAATTGCGCGTTCGGATGCATGCCGTGTCCTTGTTGATGTTGTCGTGCACGTTCAGGCCTTCAGATATTCGCTGCGGCCGCCATGCCAGCGCTCCAGTATCGCAGCGGCCGCGGCCGGTTGGCGTGCGAGCAGTTCTTCGGCAGCAGTTCGGGCAGCCTCAACGAGATCGGCGTCCGCTTCCAGATCAGCGTAGCGCAGCAGGGCGCTACCACTTTGCCGCGCGCCGATGAACTCGCCGGGGCCGCGCAACCGCAAGTCTTCTTGCGCGATCACGAAGCCGTCGGTGTTCTCGTAGATCACCTTGAGCCGCGCGCGCCCCGTCTGAGACAGCGGCTGACTGTATATCAGGATGCAGGCCGACGCGGCCGCGCCGCGCCCTACCCGCCCGCGCAACTGATGCAGCTGCGCGAGGCCGAAACGCTCGGCGTGCTCGATCACCATCAGGCTCGCATTCGGCACATCCACGCCCACCTCGATCACCGTGGTCGCCACCAGCACTTGGACTTCGTTGCGGATGAAACCATCCATCACGGCGGCCTTCTCGTCAGCCTTCAAGCGCCCGTGCACCAGCCCGACACGCAGTTCCGGCAGCTCGGCAGTCAGGCGCTCGCAAGTCTCTACTGCAGTCTGCAATTGCAGCGCCTCGCGATCACGTCCCTTGCCACCGCGCCCACTGTCACCCCCCCCTTCGGTCTCCTCAATCAGCGGGCAGACCCAGTAGGCCTGTCGTCCTTCACGGCAGGCGTCGCGTACGCGCGCGACCACGTCATCGCGGCGCGTATCGGCCACCAGCTTGGTTACGATCGGCATACGGCCAGGTGGCAGCTCATCGAGCACCGACACATCGAGGTCGGCGTAGAAACTCATCGCCAGCGTGCGCGGGATCGGTGTGGCGCTCATCATCAGCATGTGCGGCAGCGGCGAATCCGAGCCTTCGTACTTCTCGCGCAGCGCCAGACGCTGTCGCACGCCGAAGCGGTGCTGCTCATCAACCACCGCGAGCCCCAACTTCGGGAAGGCGACCGGGTCTTCGATCAACGCGTGGGTGCCAACGGCCAGCAAGGCTTCACCGGAAGCCAGCATCGCCAGCGCCGCCTCGCGCGCCTTCTTCTTCTGGCTGCCGGCAAGCCACGCGACCTTGATGCCAAGCGGCGTGAGCCACGCGTCAAGCTTGCGGAAGTGTTGCTCCGCAAGGATCTCGGTCGGTGCCATCAGCGCCGCCTGCCAGCCGGCCTCCGCTGCCTGCAGCATCGCCAGCGCGGCGACGATGGTCTTGCCGGAGCCGACATCGCCCTGCAGCAAACGCTGCATCGGGTGCGGCGTACCGAGATCACGCGCGATCTCGTCCACTGCGCGTTGCTGCGCGCTGGTCAGCGCAAACGGCAAGCTGGCCAGCAAGGGGCCGCTGAGTGCGCCAGAACCGCGCAGCACCGGTGCGCGCCGCGCACGACGGGCGGCATAGGCTTTACGCAGCGAGAGCTGCTGCGCGAGCAGTTCCTCGAACTTGATGCGGCGCCACGCCGGATGCGTGCGATCCTCCAGCGCGGTGATCGACATGCCAGGCTGGGGGTGATGCAGCGCGCGCACCGAACGCTCGAATTCCGGCAAGCGCAGGGACTTGCGCAACGCCTCAGGCAGCAGATCCGCGAGCGAGATCTGCTTCATCGCGCGGTCGATCAGCTTGCGCAGCGCGCTTTGCGCGAGCCCCGCGGTGGTCGGGTACACCGGCGTCAGTGCCGCCGGCAACGCCTCGCCCTCCCGCACAGTCTTCACCCGCGGGTGCACCATCTCGTGGCCGAAGAAGCCGCCGCGGATCTCGCCAAAAACCCGCACCCGTGCGCCCTCGGCGAGCTGCTTCTGCTGGCTGGGGTAAAAATTCAAGAAGCGCAGCGTCAGCTCGCCGGTCTCGTCGGCGATGCGCGCGACGAGTTGCCGGCGCGGGCGAAAGCCCACCTCACAACTGAGCACCACCCCTTCGACCTGTGCGCTTACGCCCAGAGGCGCACCCGCGATCGGCGACACCTGCGTCTCGTCCTCATAGCGGAGCGGCAGATGCAGCACCAGATCCGCTTCGCGAAACAGACCGAGCTTGTTCAGCCGGCTCGCGAGCGGCTTGGGCAGGGTCGAGAATCCGGAAACATCCGAGGATGTTGGCTGGGCAGCAGGCATGGCCGGCATTCTAGAACGCGACGCCAATCACTGTAAGGGGTTACAGCTTCATCGCTATCACGCCCGCCGCGACGCAGCCTGCGCACACGTCTTCAGTCCTGCTCCGACGGCGCGACGTCGGCAAAGTCGAACTGCTCAATCAGCCCCGAGACCGTCACGGTCTCAACCCGATCTGCACCTGTCCATTTACCAAAGCGGGCGCGGCAGATGCGTCGCGCAGCATCCCGCGCATCCCCGGCAACGGTGATGCCGCTCATCACCACGGACTGGCGGGCGCTGTCGATCACGCGGACCAGGTAAAGCTGGGTTGCAGGCATGGTTGACGCGATGAATGAACGTGAGAAATGGAGAGTGTGCCTGCGATCGGCCGTTTGCGGCCGCAGTCCGCAGCAATCGAGACCGCATCGTCGGAAACGGTGCAGAATTCGAAAGTGTCGCAGCGCGGCGGCACTTCACGGCGCCCGCCGGCGTCGGGCTGCTGATTGTTTTCGCTGCAATGGGGGGAATGATGGCCCTGAACCGAAAATACTCTGACGCAGAGCTGGAAAAGATCGTCGACGAAGCGGCGATCTACATGTGCGCTTGCCCCGGGCAAGTCGCAAACGAGATTCGACAATTGCGACAGCTGATCCGCTATCAGGGCGAATGCCTCGTCGAAGCCCGAACGCCCAAGGCCGTGCACGAGACGATCGCGGCGTCGGCGCAGCAAGCGCACGCGATCATGGAAGCCTGCCTTGATCGCGTGCTCGAGCTCGAAGGCTGGGATCGAACAACACTGCAAATGCCACCGGGGCTGCGCAAACTGCGTGACGAGGTGATCCAGCGCGGCACCTGATTGCGAGGCGCCGCGCAGCTATCGGCCGACGAACGCCCGGCGCATTCAGCGTCCCGGGCGCATCGCTGACGATCGCTCAGGCAGAGACGCCGTGCGCCGAAGCTTCGCGCTACAGCTCACGCGCCTTGAAGGTATCGCAGGCGGCAATTTCGCCCTGTTCCAATCCACGCGAGAACCAGCGCACCCGCTGTTCGGACGAACCGTGCGTGAAGCTCTCGGGCACCACCACGCCGCGCGCCTGTTTCTGTAGCGTGTCGTCGCCGATCGCGGTGGCGGCGGTCAGCGCCTCTTCGACGTCACCCGGCTCGAGCGTGAGGTTGCCCGAAGCTACCGCCTGCTTGGCCCACAGGCCGGCAAAACAGTCCGCCTGCAGCTCAAGCCGCACTGAAAGCGCATTCTTCTGCGCAGCACTGCGGCCCTGCTGGGCTTGCCGCATCTTGTCCGAGATGCCAAGCACATGCTGCACATGATGGCCCACCTCGTGCGCGATCACGTAGGCCTGCGCGAAATCCCCGGGCGCCTTGAAGCGTCGCGAAAGTTCGTCGTAGAACGCCAGGTCGATGTAGACCTTTGAATCGCCGGGGCAATAGAACGGCCCCATCGCCGCTTCGCCGGTACCGCAAGCGGTAGGCGTCTGCCCGCGGAACAGCACCAGCCGGGGCTTCGGATACTCGGCGCCGCCCGCCTGGAAGATGCGGCTCCAGGTCTTTTCGGTGTCGTGCAGCACCACGCTGACCAGCTTGCGCGCCTGAGCCTCGCTGGCCGACTCCTGCACCGGGCCGGCGTGGCGCTGTTGCTGCGGCGCGGAGGCGTTGGAGGCGAGATTCAGCACCACCGAGGGGTCGATGCCGAAGTACCACGCGGCGATAGCAAGCACCACCGTGCCAACGCCGATCGAACGGCCGCCGAACGGCAAACCGCCCCCTCCACCGTCGCCACGACGGTCTTCGATGTTGTCACTACCGGTGTCGTCTTCGAATCGCATGGCGCCCCCCTCAAAGCAAGAAGGCCCGCAAAGTGCGGGCCCTGTTTTATGCTGACGCGCTTAGGCGCCGAGCACGAGGATCGCGTCGGCTTCGACCAGGGAGCCGCGCGGCAATTCCTTCACGCCCACCGCGGCACGCGCCGGATACGGTTCGGTGAAGTAACGCGACATCACCGCGTTGACGGTGGCGAAGTTCGACAGGTCTGTCAGGTAGATCGTCAGCTTGACCGCGTCGGCCAGCGAACCACCCGCCGCCTCCGCAACGGCCTTGAGGTTTTCGAACATCTGTACGGTCTGCGCCTCGAAGCCCCCTTCGACAAGCGTCATCGTCACCGGGTCGAGCGGAATCTGGCCGG
>CAMFLH010000113.1 GCA_945957295.1 uncultured Uliginosibacterium sp. | reverse complement strand
GGCATGAACATGTAGTCCGCCGCGACGCGCCCTTGCCGGTTGGCGGGGCCACCCATCGGCAGCGCGGTCGGGGTGTCGCTGATGCGGTCGCGTGTCTGCACCGCATCGCCGGCTGCGTAGATGTCGGGATCGGATGTGCGCATGAAGGCGTCGACGACGATGTGTCCGCGCGGCCCCAGTTCAAGGCCGGCGCTGCGCGCCAGTGCCGTGTCCGGCTGCACCCCGATCGACAGGATCACCATGTCTGCCTCAAGTAGCCTGCCGGAATTCAGGCGGCACAGCAGCTTGTCGTTGCCCGGCTCGAATCCGGCGATGCCGTCGCCCAGCACGACGTCGATGTCGTGACGACGCAGTTCGGTTTCCAGTAGGGCTGCCATTGGCGCGTCGAGCTGCGGCAGGACCTGTGGCTGCAGTTCCACCAGATGCACCGCGATCTCGCGCGCATGCAGCTGTTCGCTCATCTCGATGCCGATGAAACCGGCGCCGATGACAACCGCGCGCGAGCCGGCGTCGGCCGCGGCACAGATGCGGTCCATGTCCTGCAGATTGCGCAGCGTGAAGATGCGCGGGTCGTCGATGCCCGGCAGTGCCGGGCGCGTCGGTGCGGCCCCTGGCGCGAGCATCAGCTTGTCGTAGCCGATCCACTCGACGCTGCCATCGCGCAGATGGCGCACCGATACCCGCTTGCCGGCGCGGTCGATCTCAACGGCCTCGCACCCCGTGCGTACGTCGAGATTCAGCATTGCCTTGAGGCTGGCCGGGTTCTGCACCGCGAGCGCCTCACGGGCGCCGATCTCGCCACCGATGTGATACGGCAGGCCACAGTTGGCGAAGGACACATCGGGCCCGCGCTCCACAACGATGATCTCGGCGTCTTCCCGCAGCCGCCGTGCGCGTGCTGCACACGATGCCCCGGCGGCGACGCCGCCTATGACCAACAAACGCGGTGCCTTGCTCATTTCGGTTGCCTCTATTTCAGTCATGTCGGGGTTGGGGTCAGAAGTGCTGCGCGGCAATGCGGCGGTGTCAGCCGTGTTCAAGGTGTCGGGCCGCCGCGCTGGCGCCACTGCATCTGGTGTGCGGCGAACTCGGTGGCAGTGAGCTTGCCGTCATGGTCGGTGTCGATGTCCTCGAAGCGGGGTGTGTTGCCGAGGTTGCGCATCGGATAGCCGGCCTTCGCGCGCTCGGCGATGCGCTGGTTGCGAGCCTGCTCGAACTCGCTCGCGGTGATCGCCTGATCGTGGTCGAGATCGAACTCGGCGAAGCTCGGCGCGTTCCAGCCGCGCCCGCCACCACCACCTCCACCCCGCGGACCGCGTTGCGCCTGCTGTGCGCGCTGACCGGCGAGCAGTTCGTCGGGGCTGAGCTTTCCATCATGGTTGGTGTCGAGCGACGCAAAGCTCGGTGCGGTGGCGATGCCGCGCATCGGGCGGCCTTGTGCGGCGTTCTCCTGCATGCGCTGGCTGCGTGCGGCGTCGAACTCCGCTTCGCTGATGAAGCCGTCGCCGTTCTTGTCGTAGCTGGCGAAGGGCACCGGGCCGTTCGGCGGTGGTGTCTGCGCGACAGCGGTGCTCGCAATCGACAGTATCGCCGCGCCGGTCAGGGCGCGAAGTGTCTGGTACAGGCGCTTTTGGTTCATGGCTCAAACTCCTTTATGCGGATTGCTCCGCGCCATCTCGCGGGCCTCGCAGCTGCGGGGCTCGCCTCTTAAGCTGCGTGCAGGCGATTGCCTGGCCACGCCTGCATCGCGGTGACAAAGGCGTCGCGGCTGCGCCCGAGGAAGGCGCTGTTCATGCGGCGCTCTTCCGCGATCGTCGACACGGTGCGGCCGCGATAGTCGTGCGCGGGGAACAACAAGGTTTCGTCGGGCAACGCAAAAATCCGGTGCATCACGCTGTCGTACATCTGGCCGAAGTCGGTTTCGTCGACCGCTTGGCCACAGCCGTTGATTTCCATCACGTCGCCGCAGAACACGCGATCGCGCCACAGGTAACTGACGCAGCCCGGCGTATGGCCGGGCGTGGCCATCACCCGCAGGCGCTCACCGCCGAACGGCACGACATCGCCGTCGGCGAGCCGCCGCTGTGCGGAAGGCGCTGCGGCGAAGTCACCCACCGCGTAACAGACCCCAGGCAACCGGCACAGCGCGCCGCACTCGATGCGATCCGGTGCATGCACATGGGTGCGCAAGGCATAGCGCAGGTTGAGGCCCTGCTCCTGCAGGATCGATCGCACCAGCAGTGCCGTGGCCGGCAGGGGGTCGATCACCACGGCATCGGCGCTTGAGTCATCGGCCAGCAGGTAGCTGAGTGAGGCCGTGGCCGGGTCGAGGATCTGGCGGAACAGCATGCTCAACCCCCAAGCGCGCGCAGCAGCAGTGCACCGCACAGTGCCAGCAGCGAGGAGCTGCCGGCGAGCAGGGCGCGCAGCAAAGCGTTGTGCGGCACCAACCCGACGCCGCGCGTGAAGCCGGCCGCCATCGCCCAGCACAGCATCATCAGCGCCAGATGGTCTGCGCGGCCATCTGCGCGCTGCACCAGCGGCGGATAGGCGGTGATCGCGAGCATGATCAAGATGCCGATCAGCAGCGGCAGCAGCGCGATGCCGGCGCCGCCGTGTTCGGGACCGTCACAGCGTGCCGGCATGAGCGCCACCGCTGGGTGTGTCGCGGCGCGCATCTTCATGTTCGCCCCACATCGCGTTGAGGATCGCAAGCAGTACCGCGAAGCCGATACCCAGCATCCAGGTGAAGTACCACATGGTAGTGCTCCCGTTTCAGTGGCCGCAGCGACAGCCGGCGCAGCGCTGGCCTTCGGCGTGCGGATGGCCGTGATCGTGCGCGTGGCCGTGTTCGTGATCGTGGTGGTGCGCCTGCGCGGCGGGGCTGAGCACGGGTAGCGCGCCTTGCACCAGCAGCGTCAGTGCGCGCAGCGGGTCGGTCTCGCTGGTGATCAGCGATTCGATACCGCGCCGCGCGAGCTTCTGTTGCAGGCCGGCGCCCATGCCGCCCGAGATCAGCAGATCGATGCCATCAAGCGGATGCGGCATGCCGTCAGCGAGTTCGTGAAAGCTTTGCTCCGGCTTGAGTTCCACCACGCGCTGCTGGGTGACTTCCGGGCCGTCGAGTTTGAACACCATGAAGTGGCGACACATGCCGGCGTGGCCGGTGATCGTCGTTCGGTTCTGCGTGGTGAGGGCAACGAGGGTCATGAGGGAATCCTTGGTTTGAATCAGTAAGCGCTGTGTTCGTTTTCGCGAATGAAGTCGGCGGTGACCTTGCCGGCCATCACGCGATAGGCCCAGCCGGTGTAGGCGATGATCAGCGGCATGAAGATCACCACTGCCCAGAACATGATCGACAGCGTCAGGTGGCTCGAAACGCTGTCCCACACCGTGAGGCTGGAAGCCGGGTGGCTGGATGAGGGCATCACGAAGGGGAACATCGAGATGCCGGCGGTGCCGATCACGCCGGTCATCGCGAGTGAGGAGGCGACGAAGGCGATCAGCGTGCGGCCGCGCGAGACGGCCAGCATCGCCAGCAGCGCGCCGGCAAAGCCCAGCGCCGGCAGCGCGAGGGTGAGCGGCCAACGCTGGTAGTTGGCGAGCCATGCGCCGGCTTCGCGCGTGACTTGCTTCGCGAGCGGGTTGGCGGCACCGGCGGTATCCACCGCTGAGCGGATCACGAAGCCATCGATACCCTGCGCCAGCCACACGCCAGCCGCAGCGAAGCCGAGCAGCATCACGACGAAAGCCGCTACCGCAGTCAGACGTACTCGCTGAGCGATTGCCCCTTCGGTGCGGTGCGCGAGATAGACCGCACCGTGCGCGGCGATCATCGCGCTCGATACCACGCCACACAGCAGCGCGAAGGGGTTGAGCAGGGCCCAGAAGCTGCCGGTGTAGGTGGAGACGAGATCCTCGTCGAAGCTGAAGGGCACGCCCTGCAGCAGGTTGCCGAAGGCCACGCCGAAGATCAGCGGTGGCACCGCGCCGCCGACGAAGAGGCCCCAGTCCCAGGTGCTGCGCCAACGGGCATCCTGGATCTTGCTGCGGTAGTCGAAACCGACCGGGCGGAAGAAGAGTGCCCAGAGCACCGCCAGCATTGCCCAGTAGAAGCCGGAGAAGGCTGTCGCATACACCAGCGGCCAGGCGGCGAAGATGGCGCCGCCGCCGGTGATGAACCAGACCTGGTTGCCGTCCCAGTGCGGGCCGACGGTGTTGATGATGATGCGGCGTTCCACATCGTTCTTGCCGACGAAGGGCAGCAGCGTGCCGACGCCCATGTCGTGGCCGTCCATCACCGCGAAGCCGACGAGCAGAACGCCCACCAACAGCCACCAGATCACTTTGAGGGTTTCGTAGTCGAGCATGGCGTGTCCTCAGGTGTGTGCGGTTTCAAGGGCGTAGCGGCCGGTGCCGAGGCTGCCCGGCCCCTGGCGCGAGAAGCGCACCATCAGGTAGAGCTCGACCACCAGCAGCACCGTGTAGAAGCCGACGAAGCCTGCGAGCGAGCCGTACAGCGAGCCGACGCTGAGCGTGGATACGGAAAGATGGGTTGGCAGCACGCCGTAGATCGTCCACGGCTGGCGTCCATACTCGGCGACGAACCAGCCCAGTTCGCAGGCAAGCCAGGGCAAGGGCAGGAACCACAACGCCCAGCGCAGCAGCCAGCGCCGCTCGGCAAAGCTGCCGCGGATCGAGTACCAGAGCGCGAGCCCGGACAGCGCGAAGAAGCCGAACCCGATCGCCACCATCAGGCGGAAGCTCCAGAACAGCGGCGCGACGCGCGGAATCGTGTCCGCGGCGGCGCGGTCGATCAGCTCGGGTGTCACCTCGTCCATCGTCCGCACGTACTTGCGCAGCAGCAGGCCAAAGCCCAGATTGGCTTGATGGGTTTGCAGCCGGGCTTTGGCGGCGAGGTCATCCGGGTTGTGGCGTACCTGCTCCAGCGCGCGTACTGCTTCGATGCCCGACACGACCCGTTCGCGATTCTTTGCGCGGATCTCGTGGATGCCGGGCAGTTGCTTGTCGAGCGAACGGGTACCGATCAGCCCGAGCAGCCAGGGCACCGAGATCTCCCAGTCGTTCTTCATCTGCGCTTCGTTGATGCCGGCGATGAGCTTGAGGCCCGCGGGCGCAGGCTCGGTCTCCCACATCGCCTCCATCGCGGCGAGCTTGGTCTGCTGCGCTTCGCCGACGGTGTAGCCCGATTCGTCGCCGAGCACGATCACCGAGCAAGCGGAGGCAAAGCCGAAGGCCGCGGCGATGCGAAAGCTCTTCTTGGCGAACTCGACATCGCGCCCGTGCAACAGGTACCAGCTCGAAATCGACAGCACGAACATCGCGCCGGTGACATAGCCGGCCGACACCGTGTGCACGAACTTCGCCTGCGCATCCGGGTTGAAGACCAGCGCCCAGAAGCTGGTCATTTCCATGCGCATGGTCTGGTAGTTGAACTCGGCGCCAACCGGGTTCTGCATCCAGCCGTTGGCGATCAGGATCCACAGCGCAGAGAGGTTGGTGCCCACCGCCATCAGCACGGTCACCAGCAAGTGCTGGCGGCGGGAGAGGCGGTCCCAGCCAAAGAAGAACAGGCCGATGAAGGTCGATTCGAGGAAGAAGGCCATCAGGCCTTCGATTGCGAGCGGTGCGCCGAAGATGTCGCCGACGTAGTGCGAGTAGTAGGCCCAGTTCGTGCCGAACTGGAACTCCATCGTGATGCCGGTGGTGACGCCGAGCGCGAAGTTGATGCCGAACAGCTTGCCCCAGAAGCGCGTCATGTCCTTGTAGATGACCTTACCGGTCATGACGTAGACGCTTTCCATGATGACCAGCATCCAGGTCATCCCGATCGTCAGCGGAACGAAGAGGAAGTGGTACATCGCGGTGGCCGCGAACTGCAGCCGCGAGAGATCGACCAGTTGCTCACTGACCATGTCGTCTTGCCCCCTGAATGTCATGCCGTGCGCTGCCAGCCATCTCCGCTGCCGCGCCGGCTGGCGTTACTTCGACCCGTGCATCGCGCACGAATCCCCACCACAGCAGGCCGATCACGACCAGCTTCAACGCGACCAGCGCTGCCAGCTCACGCACCAAGCGTCTGTCACCCATGCGTCCTCTCCTACCGATCCGGGGCTTTACTCAAGATTCGGGCCAGCTTCCGGGTTTATGGAAAACAGGATTTAAAACAATGAATTGGAGGCGATTTGGTGCGTTCTTCAGCCGAGGGTCGGCTGCCACTGACAGTGCGATGTGCCGCCGTTGGCGGCGTTGATGGCAGCGTTCTCGCGCAATACCGGGGTGCGATGCGAAGAGACGGAGGCGGGCCGCGCGGTGGGCGGCCGGGGCGCTGCCAGGCGGGTGTGCCATTGGCACGAAGGGGGTGGTGGCTGGCAGCCCGGCACCGGAGGGCGCATCATGCGGGCTCGTCGTAACCCTGCACCGCCTCACCATGCCGACCGTGCCACACCCCTTTCCCGAACTGCTCTCGCTGCTTGATGCATCGCCCGAGCCGCATATCGTTTTCGACGAGCAGTACCGCATCCTGGCGGCCAATGCGGCTTACCGCGCCCAGTTGGCGGGGGGCAAGAGTGTTGTCGGCAAGACCTGCTATCAGGTGTCACACCATTACACGGTGCCCTGCGATCAGGCGGGTGAGACCTGCCCGCTTGCGCGCAGCCGCGAATCCGGTGGGCGCGAGCGTGTGATGCACTTGCACCACACACCGCGTGGCGAGGAATACGTCGACATCGAGCTGACGCCGCTGCGCGACGCTTCTGGCGAGGTGCGCTATTTCGTCGAGCGCATGGCGGCCTTGCCGGTGACGCAAGCTCAGGACAGTTCGCGCAAGATGGTCGGTCGTGCTCCGCGTTTCCAGCGCATGCTCGAACTCGTCGCACGGGTAGCGAAGTCCGAGGCGACGGTGCTGCTCGAAGGCGAATCCGGCTCCGGCAAGGAACTCGTCGCGCAGGCGATTCATGACGGCAGTGCGCGCGCGAAGGGGCCGTTCGTACCCGTTGATTGTTCAGGCATTCCGGAAACGCTGTTCGAGAGCGAACTGTTTGGCCATGAGCGTGGCGCCTTCACCGGAGCCTCGGCTGCGCGCGCGGGCCTGGTTGAAGCCGCCAGCGGCGGCACGCTGTTCCTCGACGAGGTGGGCGAGATTCCGCTCGCGATGCAGGTCAAACTGCTGCGCCTGCTCGAAACCGGTACCTATCGCCGCGTTGGTGCGACAGAGGTGCGGCGCGCCGACCTCCGCATCGTTTCCGCCACGCACCGTTCGCTGCGCGACATGGTGAGCACCGGTGCGTTCCGCGCCGACCTGTACTACCGGCTCAACACTTTTCCGATCGCAGTGCCGGCGCTGCGTGAGCGCCCGGAAGACATTGCCGCGCTCGCACAGGCATTGCTGCTGCGGGTGGCGCCCAAACGCCGCCTCACGATATCGACTGCGGCCCAGCTGCAACTGGAGCGCTACACGTATCCGGGCAACGTGCGGGAGCTGCGCAACCTGCTCGAACGCGCAAGCCTGATGTGCGATGGCGACACGATCGAACCCGAGCATTTGCCCGACGAAGTTTTTGCCGAACGCTGCGAAGCGCCGGCACCGCGCAGGGCGCCGCCCCTGCCGGTTTCAGAGCGCCTGCCGCAGTTGCTTGCCGAGCATCAGGGCTCGCGCAAATCGCTCGCCAAGGCGCTCGGCATCAGCGAGCGGACCTTGTATCGACGTTTGAGCGAGCTGGCCAGCACGAATGAATCCGACGCCGAATAACGCGCCACCGGTATGAGTGGGCGTCGGCTGGGCGACGCGGACGGGTGGGATAATGTGGCTGTGTCGCGGGCAACGCCCGCGAGCTATTGCATTGCGGAGTGACTGTCATGAGTGCCTGGAGCTGTCCCCACGACATCGACAACATCTGCCAACGGGTACAGGGTGCCCGCTGCGATCCGGGCATGCGCGGTTGCGTGCTGGAAGGGCGGGTGCGCTTCGCGCGCGAGCAGTTGAACATGCCGCGCAAACCGGTTCGCGCCGAGGCGCCGTCGCAGAGTGAAGATGAAACGCCTGCACCACGGCGTCCGCGCTTGCCGTTCTGAACAACGACCACGCATTTGCCTGAGCCGTGCGGCGCTGCGCGCTTGATCCGCAGGTCCCAAGCAGTCGGGACCCGCTTGTTACTGCCCCATTGAAGGCTCTGCTGCTTGCCTTGCGCGCCACACGGCGCGATCGGTGCTGGTGCTGCTTGGCGGGGTGAACCCTCGCGGCGGTGCGACAACCGTTGGTTGCGCCGAAGCGGGTTCGTTCTGGCTGCGTGCGGAGGCCGCATTGCGCCAGTCGTTGACGGTGCGCGTTGCGACGCGCGGATCTGCCGGCACCGGCGGCGCGACGTAGGTCAGCGCGATGCGCACGGCGCGACCGTTGCCAACCACGGTGATCGCATCGTCGGCGATATCGACGAGCTGAACGTCTTCCGCCAGTGCATCACCGACGCGGAATTCGCGTGCCGGTGCGCCTGCGACTGAAACGACGGCATAGGTGCGCTGCAAGGTCGCGTCGCGAAAAACGCCGGTTAGGACGAGTGCCGGCATGGGCTTGCTGCGCTGTTCAATCGCTTGCATCGTGCTTGCTGGCGCAGCGATTTCGGTTTCAGACGGCGCCTTGCCAGTCAGGTGAATCAGTGTGCCGATCAGTGCGCCGGCGGCGACACCGAGTGCGACCTTGATGCCGAGTCGATGCGTGCCAGTGCCGGACGATGGGGCCGGGCGCGGATGGCTGCGATAGCTGCCGTGAATGGGGCTGTTCATGTTCAGGGCCTCTTGTGCGAACGGCCGGGAGTCCCGGCCGTGGCGTTGCTGCCGTTTCCGGCCGCCGCGGAGGCGGCCGGAAACGTTGGAACTGCGAGTTACCAGCCGATCGTGTAGGTCACGGTCTTCGGTTTGGCAGTGTGGATCGACGGGCTGTAGCCGCCCACATCGTCATACGCGAAGCCGTAGGCCAGCGAGTTCAGGCTGTGATCGTGCCAGAACTTGGTGAAGTAGTTGGCCACCGCCCCTGCCGGGTAGAAGGCCGACGAATTCCACCACTTGTCGAAGGTCTGGCCGGCGACATGACGGTTGAGGGCTGCACACATCTGGGCTTGCAGTTGCAGCTGCTTGCCAACGTCCGAGGTGCCCTTCGGGTCGTCGAGCAGGCCTGCGCCGAGCATGACCATCGAGGTCGTCGGCTTGCCGTTGATGTAGTAGGTACCCGCGCTGTCGGTGAATTGGAAGGTATCGCCCACGACGCGTCCTGTGAATACCGGCCAGCCGTTCTTCAGATCCATCACCAGATCCTGGTTGCGGTACTTCTCCCAGATCTCCGAGATGTAGGCATCAAGGTAGTGCTCGTTGACGCCGTCCTTCGTGAAGGTTGCATGCGCCGGGGCCATGATGCGATACGGCGCGTACGGGGCCTGCGCGAGGCTGCGGAAGGCTTCCGGCACTTCGTTGATGAACTTGGCGAAGATCTCCTCACGCGATTCGCTCAGGTTCTCGCCAACCGTCATGTCGAAGCCATCGAGGCCGGTGACATTGAGTTTGACCGGGAAGCCGAACTGGTCGACACGGGTGGTGTTGACGAAGATGCCTTGCGGGTTGGCACCCGGCGGCAGGATGGCGAACTCGCCGAAGTCGAAGATCACATCGATGTTCGGGTCGGTCGGGTTCTCGATGTTGGCGCCGGCGTACGCGATCTTGCCGTTGATGTCGGTGTTCACCTGGATGTACATCGGCTCACCAACGCTCATCAGCAGGCGGGCCGAGTTGATCGCCGGGATTGTGATCGACTTGGTCTGAGCCAGTGAGTAGAAGTAGTTGGCGTACGGTTGGCCGTTCTTCATCAGCGCACCGTTGTCGCCGACGCTCATCGGGATCAGGTTGCCGTTCATGTCGACATGGACGAAGTTGCCGGTGTTCCAGTCCTTGCCGATGATCGACCAGAAGACCTTGTCGTCCGACCACTTGCCCTTGGTGCCGTTGACCACGTTGAAGGTGGTCTTGCCGTTCCAGGTTTCGCCGGTGCCGCTGCCGATGGTGTAGGTCGCGGTGGCGACGCTGGAGCTGATGCCGTTCTTGATCGCAACCACTTTAACGGTGGCATTGCTGCGCACCCACACCGGTCCGCCGTAGACGGTGGCGCTGCTGGTCGGCGTCGAACCATCCAGCGTGTAGTACAGCGTTGCGCCATTGGTGATGCTGAGGAAGTTAACCGCGATCGGCTGGCCATAGTCACCGCTGGCGTGCGAAATCGTCGGCGTGGCAACGGTCTTGTCGTCTTCACCGATCACATAGGTTTCGCTCGCGATGCCGGACTGGTTGCCATCGCTCTTCACGGTGATGGCATTGATCGTCTTCGCGGTGCTCACGGTGATCGGGCCAACGTACAGCGGCGACGTGGTATTCGGCGCCGAGCCATCGGTGGTGTAGCGGATCGTTGAGCTGGGCTCGGTGGTGAAGAGCTGCACGCTCTGTGCGCTCGCGTACTTGCCACCGACCGGCGAGATCGTCGGCTTTGCCACCGGCGACGGGCCGCCAATCTTGTAGCTGTAGCGCGGCGTATCGAGCTGGCCCGAACCCACGGCGTAGGTGATGAAGTAGTTGATCACGTCACCCGTCTTGACCGGTGTCAGCACGAACTCGAAGCGGCCGAGCGTGCTGTTGTAGGTCATCTTCGGGCTGATCTCGCTGCCGTTGTTGATCGCGTAGTGCAGGATCGCGTAGGCGCTGCTGCCGGTCGGCTTGATCCACACCGTCGCGGTGGTGCCCAGCTCGTAGACGCCTTGCACGAAGCCGGTGCCACCGTTGTCGATGGTGTAGCCGGCGGTGGCGATTTCCGAGTCGGCAACGCCTGTTGCGCTGGCGTAGGCCTTGATTGTCTGCGAGGTGCTGACGGTCAGCGGGCCGGTATAGATCGGCGAGCTGGCGGTCGGCGTGCTGCCGTCGGTGGTGTAGCGGATCTTGGCTCCCGCGGTGCTGGTGATGGTCACCGTCTGCGTGCTGGTGTAGCTGCCGCCGGCCGGGCTGAACGTGGGCGGCGGTAGCCGCAGTTCAGGAATGATCACGTAGCTGGCGCTACCCACATCCGAATTGTCGTAGCCGCTCGCGATCGCGATCGCCTTGATCGTGCGATCGCTGCTCACGCCGATCGGGCCCGTGTAAAGCGTCGACGAAGCGGTCGGCGTGCTGCCGTCCAGCGTGTAGCGGATCGTTGCGCCGCTGGTGGCGCTGCTCAACGCGACGTTCTGCGGGCTTGCATAGGAGCCCCCTGCCGGGTTGAAGGTCGGCGTGGCGGCCTTCTTCGGCGCGTTCACGGTGAAGCTGTACGCACCGGTGTCGTATTGCGCCGCACCCGTCACGTTGTACGTGAACCAGTAGTTGATCACGTTGCCGGAGGCGACCGTCGCGCTGCTCTCATAACGCCCGGTGCTGCTGTTCTTCACCATGCGCATGTTCTGCTGTGCGCCGTTGGCCACGGAGAAGTGGACGTCAACGTAGCTGATCGTCGTGCTCGGCTGGAACCAGATCACCGCTGTCGTGCCCGACACATCAACACCGTTGGTGAACGAGAAGCCGCCACCCGTGTTGATCGTGTAGCTGGCCGTGGCAACGGCGGAATCGGTCATGCCGCTGGCGATGGCGTAGGCCTTCAGCGTCGTGGTGGCCGAAACGGTGATTGCGCCGCTATACACCGGCGAGCCGGCCGTCGGCGTGGAGCCGTCGGTGGTGTAGCGGATCGTGGCGCCACCGGTGGCGGTCGCGATCGTGACCGTCTGGGTGCTGTTATAGGTGCCGGACGGCACCGAGAAGGTCGGCGTGGCAACCGTGCCACCACCACCACCGCCGCCACCCAGGGTGGTCGTGCTGGTCGGCGAGTCGTAGGCAAGACCGGCCTTGTCGTAGGTGAAGGAATGGCTCACGACCTGGCCCGCGCTCGCGGCAAAGGTCGTCTCGAAGCGGCCTTTGCCGCTGTTGTAGGTCATGCGCACGTTTTGCTGCGCGCCGCCGTTGACGCTGTAGTGCGCATCAACCCAGGTCGAACCGACACTGGATTGGAACCAGAGAGTCGCGGTACTGCCGACCAGGTCGGCCCCCACGGTGTAGTCCGCGGCGCGTGCCGCGAATGGCGTAAGCGTCATCAGCAGTGCAAGCACTGCCAGTAACGACCGGTACGCCCGGTGTAACTGCAAGGTCATTTCTTGATCTCCTCGGTGTGCGGGCTTTGCCCGCCGCCCCGGCTGGGGCATGCGTGGCTGGCGCCCAGAGCTCGAACGCCGTGTCGCTGTAGCTGTCTGTTGTCGGGCCCCAAAAAAAGGAAGCGCTTTCATCGATACGGCTGATGGCGTTATACGCGCGGATTTATGGGCGGATAAGCACTTGGAATGCGTTCCGCAAGACCGTCGGGGGTGTCGTCAGCGCTTGCTTTTTTGCGGCGAATCAATTGCTTATGCAGTCAGTCCGAAGCTGATGCAGTACGGCGAGGGTGCGTATTCGACCGCAACGAAAGGGTTTGCGCGGTGCGAGTCGAGGTACGGAGGTGAGCGGGGCACTACGCCCGTTGGAGAGGGCGTTCGATGCGGACGCTGATCTTGCCGACAGGCGGACGTGGCAGCCGGTGGGGGCTATGCCGGTGCCGCACGAAAAATGAAAAGGCCGGCGCAGTGGCCGGCCTTTTGGGTTCAGGCAGCGATCGAGCGATCTACGGTTCGCTCAACCTGTTTGCGGTGCGTGCTCAGGCCACGATGCCGCTGAAGAGCGTGGCGGCGGGAATGCGGCAATCCACCCGCAGGACTTCGCCGCTTCGCATGAACACCTGCTGCGAGAGCTCGCGCGTCAGGGCAGGCCCTGCCATCGTCTCCGTACGGCCGTTGGCATGGGTGACCGTGACGTCGAGTCGCGCGTCGGCCGCATGGTCGAGCTGGAACACGAAGGGCACCTGACACAGCGTGAAGCCCAATGCGCCGGCAGCAAGTGGCAGCGTCTGGCTCTGGTCGTTCACATCGCGATAGCTGAAGCTGCGCGCAGCGTTGCCGAACTCCGCGGGGGTGAGCAGGGCTGGCACGATGCGGATGGAACCCGCACGCACCAGCACGCCCAGCTCGCCGAAACGCGCGATGACCTCTTCCTTGACCTGGCCGGTCATGCCCGGCTGCTGCGCCCCGCTGTGGCCCGGGGTGTGGGAATACGGGTCACACGGGAAGGCGCCGTACTCGGCCGGCGTCTTGTTGAAGCCCAAGCCCTTGCGCACACGGTAGTAGTGCTCGCCGAGGCGGCGGATGGCCGTGGCGTCCTCGCCCTGCTCGATCGCGGTAAAGAAGCTCTCCTGCACGCCCAGCAGCAGCTTCGACACCATGTGCCAGTAGATGCAGCCAAGGCCTTCGAAGCCGAACATCGTGCCGGAGCGTCCGGTGAAGCGGCGGTGCTGGAACACCGCTTCGTACAGCGCCAGCGTTTGCGCCTGCGTGGTGGCACTGTATTCGGCGTAGTCCTTGCCTGCCCGCTCAAGTACGGGCGCGAGGTCGCCAGCGTTGGAGAAGGCGGGCGCGAAGCGCACCGTGCCGTCCGCGTCCTGTTCGACGATGCGGTTGTCGCCTCGCTCAAGCATGGCGGTCAGCAATGGATTTTCGGCGACACTGGCAGCGGGTATGCGGTTCTTCACGAGGAAGCCCGGCAGGTTAGTGTCCGGGTACAGCATGAAGCTCTGCTGGTCGGCGCGGTACATCGCCGAGGCGAACAGCGCATCGAGCAGGTCTGCCACTTCGTTGGCGCCGAGCACGCCCGAGGCCAGCACCGCGACCTGGCCTTCCAGCATCGGGTAGAGGTGGTCAACGCTGACGGTGTGCTCGTTCGGCACCAGCAGGTTGTAGGCGTGGTACAGGCCGTCTTCGCGGCGGTTGTGCGCGATCGATTCATCGAGCACCGTTTGCGCCGCCTGCAGTGCTTGCAACAGGTACTTGCTGCTGACGATGCGGCGGGTGCCCGGGCAGGGCTGCGCATAGACCTGCTTGCGGTAGCGTTCGGCCGCGCGGCCCAGCGCATGGAACAGGCGGGTGCGTGCGGCGTCGTCCTGTGCGCTGCCGGGCCCGAAGGCCTGCAGCGCATCGCAGGTGTCGCGCAGCCACTGCTCGACGTCCGCGCCCAGCGCGAAATCGCCGGGGCGAGCCTCGAACAGGCGGATCAGGAAGTCCACATAGCGGCGTGCGTGGTACAGCGTCACCATCGACAGGCCGGCACCGACCAGCGCGTTGTTGGCGTCGTTCCACTCCGGGCGCTGCGTGTTGAGCCACACGCCGCCACCGGGCACGAGGTTGCCGAGCTTGGCGAGCAAGGGCACCAGCAGCTTCTCGGCCAAGGTGACGAGGTAGACCTCGCCGGCGTCGTCGAGCACCAGCCGGCCGTCGCTGCCGATTGTTTCGCAGCGCTCGGCGACGAGCTTTTCGCCCGCCTTCGAGAAACTCACCGTGTGCTTCGGGTCCGCCAGCAGCGCGTCGAAGTCTGCGATGCGGTAGGGCACGTTGGCGTAGCTGAAGAGCGAATCGCCCAGCAGTTGTCGCAGTGCGACCGGGTCATGGCGCTCGCACAGTTCGAGCAGGCGCAGCAGGTAGATGAGCTGGTGGTCGCCCCAGTAACCGATGTTCGACCACGGATCTTCCGGATCCTCGACTTCCCAGTCGATGCCTTCTTGCGTGATCCGGTAGGGGTTGTAGCCGTCCAGCGTCGACGCATTGACGAACTTCGCGACGATGCTGGGCCCGAAGCCCGGGAAGGCGAGCAGCAGCGCTTCCCAGTTCTGGAAGATGTCGCGCCAGTTGCCCTGGTAGGCGCGCAGCAAGCGGCCGTCGGCATCGCGGCCGCGGATGCTGAAGTGGTTCCACGGGCGGCTCGGGTCGCCGTGGCGGCGGCCGAACACCAGTGGCAGGTATTCCATGCTGAGCCGCCGCAGTTGCGGATCGGCTTGCTGCGACAGGGCGCCCTGCAACTGCGCCAGCGTCAGCGAGGCGGGCAGGCTGTCGAACCAGGCGGCGTGGCGCTCGACGAGCTTGCGGTTGCGCAGCGCGAGGTTGCTGCGGAAGTCGTCGCGGTCGATGTGGTACTGATC
>CAMFLH010000112.1 GCA_945957295.1 uncultured Uliginosibacterium sp. | reverse complement strand
GCCCTCGCTGTGCCTTGGCGGTCGCTTCACGCGCGTGATGTTCGGTTTCCTGCGCGTTATCGGATATGTGCGAGATGCTGACGGTGAGTTCTTCCATCGCAGCAGCCATCGATTGCGTCGACTCCGACTGCTCGTGCGCCGCCCCAGCGACAGCCTGCGATGTGGCGCTGATCTGCTGCGAGGCAGATCCCAACCGTTCGGCGTCCGTGGTCAATTCAGCGATGGTTTCGCGCAGACGGCTGATCAGGCTACCGAGCTCGCTCAGCAGACTGCCGGGTGCGCTGCCTGCGAGTTGAACCCGCAGGTCGCCGGAGGCAACGCGATGCATCGCCGCCACCGCGTCGACCGGTTCGCCACCAATCTGACGAAGAACAGATCGGCCAATCACCGTCACAAGCGCGAACACCACCGCCGACAGCAACAGCACCACACCGAGGTTGGTGCCAAGGTCGGCAAGGAAGGCCGCATCAATGTCGTCCACATACAGCCCTGTACCGACCGCCCAGTTCCACTCGGGCACGCCGAGCACATAAGAAATCTTGCGCAGCGGTTCAGTGCCGCCCGCACGCGGGAAGTAGTAGTCGAGGAAACCGCCCTGCCCTTGCCCCTGGCGCGCGATCTGCTCGATGAAACGGTTGCCACGCTTGTCCACCTCGTCGATGCGTGATGTGCCCTCCCACTCTGGACGCGGCGGCAGCAGCACACATTTACCGTCGAAGGTATAGACGAAGTAGTACTCCTTCTCGCGGAATCGCACGCCGCGCAGCGCTTCTTTGGCCTGCGCCTGGGCGGCCTCGCGATCGAGTTTGCCTTCCTTTTCCAGCTTGGCGTAGTAGGCAAGCTGGCCGCGTGCGGTCTCCACCGCCGCGCTGATCAGCTCCTTGCGGTGTTCAATGCCGGCCGAGCGCTGCGCGTAAGCACCCCACACGCCCACGGCAAGCATCCCGACCAGGGATGCAACACCGATCGCGATCATCTTGGTTTTGAGTTTTGCTCCCGACAACATCGCCAGCCTCCTCGTTGTAAGCCGCTCCAGCCCGAAGGTTAACGGCCCCCACCGGGCAAACCTGAGTAGCGGCACACACGGGGCAGACTGGCGACCCGCAATGAAAAAGGCACCCGAAGGTGCCTTGATGCGGCAAGGATGAGAACGCTTACTTCGCGCTCTGCCAGGAAGCGCCCTTGCCGTCGCTGGTCAGCTTGCACTCGACCTTCACGCCCGACACTTCCGCCACCGTGCCCGCTGCGGCGAAGCTGCCGGTGTCGCCGTTGAAGCATTGCGGTGCAGGCTTCGGTGCCTCGGCAGGTTTCGCTGCGGCCACCTTCGTGGGGGCAGGTGTCGGTTCGGGCGTGGTGGCGCAGGCGGCCAGGGCAAGGCTTAGCAGGATCGCGGCGGTGATACGCATGTGAAGCTCCGGTTGAAAGCGCAAGTCAAAGAATCGGTCATGCTGCCGTAACGATGTTTCAACTTTGCGAACCCAGCGCGACTCAAGCCGCAGCCCCGACACGACGTTAACCCGCCCATGTTTCACTTGCGGCAGCGAACACGATGACACTCCGCCAACGTCGCCCCCTCCCGATTCGCAGCACTGCGGTCGCTGCGCTGGCAGTGCTGGGCGCGAGCGGCGCGTCTGCCGAGCCGGTTCGCTGGGTCAGCGAGCCCTACCCGCCGTTCAGCTATGTATCGCCCGAGGGCCCGCGCGGGCTTGCGATCGAACTGGTTCGCGCAGCGCACCGCGAAGCCGGTATGGCCGAGCCTGAATTCGTATTCATGCCGTGGGCGCGCGTGCTCGCCGAGTTGGCGACGCAGCGCCCGGTCTGCGTCACCGCAATGGCGCGCACGCCGGCACGCGAGCGCAGCTACCGCTGGATCGGCCCATTCGTTGCCTCACTGATGGGCGTGGCAACCCGGCGCGATACCGAACTCGGCAGCAACGCCGCAACGGCACTGGCGGGGCGCGACGTGGTGGCGATTCGCGGTGATGTCGCCGTCGAGGCTGCGACCCGCTACGGCGCAGAGCCCGCGCGCCTCTCGCTCGCAGACGGTCCGGAGAGCGCTGTGCGCATGCTCAACGCAGGGCGCGTCGAGGCCTGGGTACATGGGCAGGCCGTGATCCGCTGGACGATCGCCAGCATGAAACTGCGGCAGGAGGACTACGCGGTGCAGTTTCCACTGCGCATGGGTGACAGCTACTTCGCCTGCAGCAAGGCGGTGCCCGATAGCTACCTTGCCGCGATTCAGCACGGTCTCGACGCGTTGCGCCGTAGCAAACCGGGTACCGCAAGCCGCTACGACAACATCGTCAATCCGTATCTGGATGGTTCGATCGGGCCCTGAGACCCGACGCCGCGGCTTACTGGCAGTGCAGCCGGCCGCTGCTCAGCGTGCAGGCCTGCCCGGCCGGGCTCAGGTAGTTGCCGTTGGGGGCCTTGCCATAGCGGTTGCCGCCCTTGTCCCAACAGGCCGAGTTGTCGCACCGCGCCACCGGCCGCCAGGCAGCGTCCTGAATTGCTGCATCGCGCTGCCGCTCGGCCTCTCGCAGCGCTTCACGGTTCTTCTCGTTCTCGATCCGCTCGCGCTCCTGCGCCGAAGCGCTCACGCTGTGGGTATCGATCGCCGCTGCGCGGCCCTCTTCGCGATCACGTTCCAGCGTGCGGTTCTGTGCGTCGATGCCACGCTCAACCCGTGCCCAGTCCTCACGCGTGTAACGCGTGTCCTCGCGCGAGCAAGCGCGCGCACGTCGCACCTCGTCGCGGATGAAGGCACGCGCCTTGTCGTCGAGCGTGATGCTGGTGGCGCGGTTCTCGAGGTTCGAAATGTCCCGCTCGGAGGGGCAGAACTTCTCCGGAGCGGGGGCTGTCGCTGGTGCGGAGTTCGCGCGAGGGGTCGTACTGGCATCGCTTGAAACACCGCCGATGCCCGCCGCGGCCGGCGACGCATTCACGGCCTGCTGCCGCACGCTGCCAGCCGCACATGGCGTGCCCGAATAGCTGACCTTGCCCTGGGCGTCGGCGCACTTGTACACCTCGGCGACAGCCGGCCTAGAAGACAGCAACCAGCATGCACAGACGGCCAAGCTGCTGCAGAGAAATCGGGAAGGAAATTGCATGGCGATGGGCAAAGGCCCGTCCTTTCGATTGGCGTGGCGGATACAAGGCCATCGGGTGTGCTGCTGCAATGCACCGGCCCGAAGCGCCACGGCGCGCGCCGGGCGCAACCCTGCGGGCGGTGTTTTGTTTGCACCACTAACGCGCCAGCCCTGCGGCGCGATGACACCTGCGGCGCGTTCGATCACACCGCTGGCGCGCACGGACGTGGCGACACACGCCAGCGGGTGCCATAGTGAATGGCCTCGACAACAACGGGAGACGACACGATGAAGGGAATGCAGATTACTCGCCGCTGGCTGCTCGCACTCGCGGCGCTGGGCCTCACAAGCGCCGCCGGTGCGGCCACGCTGAGCGGCAGCGCGAGCTATCGCGAACGCATGGCACTGCCGCCTGGAGCCGTATTCGAGGCCACACTCGAAGACGTGTCGCGCGCCGATGCACCTGCCACCGTGATCGGCCGCGCCCGCCTCGAACCGGCCGGCAATCCGCCCTTCCTGTTCACGATCGAGTACGACGACGCCAAACTGCAGCCAGGCCACCGCTACAGCCTGCGTGCCACCGTGAAGAACGACGGCCAGCTGCTGTTCACCACCGACCGCAGCTACCCGGTACTGCAGGGCAAGGGCGATGCGCCAGTGCAGATGCTGTTGCGTCGCACCGGCGATGGTGCCGCCGCGAGCGGCACCGCACTGGGCAGCCTGCCCGCCTCCTTCGAAGGCACCCTGCCCTGCGCCGATTGCAGCGGCACCCGCTGGCACCTCGACCTGCTGCCGGACCACAGCTATCGCCTGCGGATTGCCTACGACGGCAAGCCCGATGCGCGCCCTTTCGACGAAATCGGCACCTGGACGCTGTCGCAACCGCCGACGATCCTGCGTCTGACGACCGGACAGAGCGAACCGCAGGCGTTTGCGCTGAAGCCCGACGGCGTACTGACCAAGCTCGACCGCAAGGGCAAACCGATTGCTTCGACACTCAACTACAGCCTCAAACGTCTGCCCGCCTACGCACCGATCGAACCCAAGCTCACGCTGAGCGGGCTCTATCGCTACATGGCCGATGCCGCGACGATCCAGCTCTGCACCACCGGCCAGACGCTGCCGGTCGCCAGCGAGCGTGACAATGCCGCCCTCGAACGTGCCTACGGCGACGCACGCAGCGCCCCTGGCGCGCCGCTGCTCGTGAGCTTCGAAGGCCGCATCGCTGAGCGCCCACCAATGGAGGGCAGCGGCACACGGGCGACGGTGGTTGTAGATCAGTTCCACCAAGTGATGCCCGGCGCTGGCTGCGAAACGGCGCCCAAGGCATCCCCGGCAGCCACCGCGGCGACCCTGCAAGAGACCTACTGGAAGCTGACGCAACTGGGCAACGCGGCAGTCACGGCCAGCGAACACCAGCGCGAAGCGCACCTCATCCTGCACAAGGACAACACGCGCCTGTCGGGCTCCGGCGGCTGCAATCGCCTGCTCGGGGGCTACGCGCTGGAAGGCGATCGACTCAGCTTCGGCAACATCGGCAGCACCATGATGGCCTGCGTCGATGGCATGGAGCAGGAGCAACGCTTCCTCGCCGCGCTCAAGGACGTGACACGCTGGCGCATCACCGGCCAGCAGCTGACCTTGCTGGATGCCGGCGGCACACCGGTCGCGCGTTTCGAGGCAGTCGCGCTGCGCTGACCCGGCTGTAACGATTGATCGCAAAGTCCCGCGCTGCAGCCTGCGCGGGCGGCTGCCGCATCCGCGGTAGACTGGCGCGATGTCCGTTGTCTCCCGTCCGCGCCGGCAAGGCCCGCTGCGCGTAGCCCTTGTCGTCTCGCTCGTCGTGCACGCAGTCGTTCTGTTCGCACCGGTGCGCGGCCCGAAACCGGCCGCGCCGCCGAGCCGGCTGACAACCCGGCTCGCGCCACGCGTCGCCAAGGCACCAGAACCCGCGCCGGAGCCGACACCGCAGATCGCGCCGCAAGCCAGGTCGACGGCGCCGCGCCGCAACGTGATCACGCGCAAGCAGGACGCCGCGCCCGCCGCCGCCACGGTGCCGAAGTTCACGCAGGCCGAGCGCGACGAGATGAACGGCTTCCTGCAGTCGTTGGAAACTGAGGCGCGCGCGCAACCCAGCCTCGCGCAACGCTCGCTCGCCATGGCACGCCAGATCGGCCGCGAAACCGCGACGGAATCCGACGACAGCGCGGTGTCGCTCGAACGCATTGCGAACAGCCCGCCGGTGAACCCGTTCAGTCTGGAGATGTACCTCGACGCGCTGGTCACCAAACTCAACCGCAGCGTCGCGCATGTGAAGGATGAGCGCCGCCAGGTCGGCTACCGCAAGGCCGCGGTACAACTGCGCCTGAACCCCGACGGCACGGTGCGCAGCTTCGAGATCCTCAACGCCGGCGATCAATTCGACCAGATCAACTTCATCAAGGCGCTGGTCGAGCGCGCCGCGCCGTATTCGCCCTTCCCGCCCGACATCGTGCAGTCCGCCAAGTCGATGGCGATTCTGATCTGCATCATCCCCAGCCGCAGCGCCGGCGGCTTCGGCTTCACCCGCAACAGTGGCGGAGGCGGCTGCTGATCCGCACTCAGCGGTGCGCGGCGCCGGAAGTGAGGCGATCGACCATCGCGCGCAGCGTCGCGATCTGCACGCCATCGCGTTCGGCGTAGTTCGCGCCGCTGTAGCCCCACCAGTCCCAGCAACCGTTCGGGTTCAGGAAGGGCACCGACACCGCCTGCGGGTACAGCACCACGATGCGGTTCGCGTCCGCCCAGCGGTTGTAGCCAGCGTGCTCGACGAAGGTGGTGCCGAAATACACGCCGCCACCGGGCAGCGGCTTCAGCGGCACATAGCTCTGGCCCTGGCGGCACCCGTGCAATGCGACATGCAGGCGGCAGGCCGCGCCCTTCGCGCAATCGGCCGGCACATACACCCAGGCGCTGCTGTCGAGCCCACTGCGCCAGCTCGTTGCACCGGATGGCAGATAGGCACGCTGGTCGAACTTCATCAGCGTGCCACGCGGCTTCTTGCGTGCCGGCTTCAAGGGGCCGTAGATCCAGCTCAGGATTGCCTCGGCGGCATCGACACCGCAGCGGTTGATGTAGGGCTCCTGCGAGAGCTCGCATGCACCGCCATAGTCCGGCGTCGGCATCGCATGCCCGGCAGCAGGCAGATCGCGCGCGGCGAGGTTTTCCGCCGGCACGCCGAGTGCACCGTAGTAGCGCCCCAGTTGCGCGACGACCGGCGCCGGCACCGTGTGGTCCTGCCCGCCTGCGAAGCGGATCACGCGGTGACGCGCGAGCGCAGCCGGATCGTCGATACGCCCCTCGGCTGCGAAGCGCTGCGTCGCCGCGATCAAGTCCGGCACGCGCGTGCTATCCGCCGACACCGCGCACAGCGTGTGGTACGGGTCCAGCGTGCAGGAACAGGCGGTGGTGGCGGTGATGCTGCTGCCCTGCGCACACCAGTACGGCCCGGCCGCAACGACACCGGCGCCCTTGACGATGCCGGCATGCGCCACTTCGAACTGCACCGCCATGAAGCCGCCGGACGAAATGCCCGACACCGAGGTCTCGCGGATATCGATGTTCAGCGCCGGCAAGCGCGGCAGGCCTGCGTCAGCCATGGACAGTGCCGGGGCGAAGGCGATCAGCCAGACCAGGCCGGCGTACCTGCGCAGGATGCTTGATCTCATGTTCGAACTCCGCGGACGATGACGATTTGCTGCAGTGCAAAATCTATCGTAGCTGGCCATTCAGCGAACGCAAGCGCCGCAGGCGTTCGCCAGCAAGTCGAACTAATTCGCGCTTGCACAAAGCTGAGATTTCGATCGCTGCGGCCGCAGGGGCTGCTCACGCTGCTGCGAAAGGGCCGAATTCGATTACCCTTGGTGGTTTGAGAGGTCTGCCATGAACCCCATTCACGATACCGACGTCGAGCTGCTGCTCGCCGTGGCCCTCGCGTCGAAACGCGGCCCGGCCGAGCTCGACGCGCTGATCCTTGCGCTCGCGATCCACGACAAGCGCCTGCCGCCGCGCGTGAAGCTGCACGACGCCTTCGCGCGCCTATCCGCCAACGGCCTGCTGATCGAAGAAGCGGGCGGCTTCACGCTCACCGCCGCTGCGGAGGAAGTGCTGGCGCTGGGGCGCAAGAATTACGAACACGACGAGCGCGCTTTTCGCGTCAAGGAACGCCTCGCCGCTTACGAGCCGGCGCGCGGCACGCATCCGGTGATCCAGCTCGCGGCCGAGCGTCTCGCCACCGCGATTACTGCTTACGAAGCAACGCTGCCGCCGCTGACCAAAACCGAAAAGGCCGCGCTCAAGCGCGAGCAGACCGCCGCACCGCGCCGCCCAACGCCGCTGCGCAAGCGGCGCTGAATCAATACCGTTCAGGTGTGGCGCAACCGCTTACGCACGCTGCGCACGCCGGCCCACACGGTCAGTGCCACCACCGGTATCGCAGCGCCGGTGACGATGTCCGGGTTCAGGTGCAGGCCAAGCGCCTTCAGCGCTTTCGCAGCGTAGCCGGTGAGGCCGACGGCGTAGTAGGTCAGCACCGCGACGGAGAGCCCTTCGACGGTTTCCTGCAGCCGTAACTGCAGTGCGGCGCGGCGATCCATGCTGGCGAGCAGTGCACGGTTCTGCTCTTCGTGCTGCACTTCGACACGGGTGCGCAGCAGCGCGCTGGCGCGCTGGATGCGCGCGGTGATGCGGTCCTGCCGGCCGACCACGGTCTCGCAGGTTTCCATGGCTGGCGCGAGGCGCCGCTCCATGAATTCGCGGAAGGGTTGCAACCCCGCGATGCGGCGTTCGCGGAGTTCGCCGATGCGGCGTTCCACCAGCTGGTAGTACGCCCGCGCGGCCGAGAAGCGATACTGGCTTTGGGCGACGAGGTTCTCCACGGCAGTGGCGAGCGCAGTGAGCTTGGCGAGCAGCTGGGCATCGTCGCCGCGCGGCGCACCCATCGATTCGGTGATTGCGCGCAACTGCAGGCTCAGCTCGTCTAGCGTTCCCATCTGCTGCTTGGCCGCAGGCAGCGCGAGCAGCGCAAGCATGCGGTAGGTCTCGATCTCGAACAGGCGCTGCAACATGCGGCCCTTCTGGAACGGCCCCATGCCGCGATCGATCAACACAAAGCGCGAGCAGCCGCCGCCAATGCGCGGATCGGCATGCAGACGCAGGTCGGTGTAGGCGACGCCGTTGCCGTCACCGATCTCGGCGCCGATTAGGTCGTGGCCGCCGAACCAACGTGTGGAGGCGGCATCGGTGCTCAGCGTCGGCACATCGCCCGCCGGCAACAGGAGCGCATGCAGCGCCACCAGCACGCTGCCGGGCAGCGCCAGCAGCCAGTCAAGCGGCACACGATCGAGCGCGGTTTCGGCAAAGCTGGCATCCCCTGCACCGGGTAGGATGAAGGTGTAGCGCACGAACTCGGTATGCAGCGACCAGCGGATCGTCAGCGTCGGGCCGACGCCGGTGTAGTATGGCTTCTCCATCTCCGGCGGCGGGCAGCCCATGCTGCGGGTGAGGCGGATCAGCGCCTCCCACTGGCCAATGCCATCGCGTTCGAACAGCAGCGTCAGCGAGCTGAGGCGGGCGGGCGCTTCGATCGAGGCGGGCGGTCGTGCATGCGCTTCGTCGTTGAGCACCTGGCGCATCGGATGGGCGTTCAGCATCTCGGACATGACGGTCGACAGGATTTCGGAAAGTGGCAGCGACCTCCATACTCATCCGTATGGCCGATCCACCGCAAGCCGCACGCTGCCGCCTGTTGCGCCCACCGCCTCAGGGAAAACCAGAAACCCGGGTGCGCCAGGTAAAGCCGGCAAGGTGGCGCGCGGGTATCATCACTGCTCCCTGATGATCTTCGCTCAGTGGCGGGAAACTCCATGCTCCGACTGCAACGCCTGCACCCACGCCTGTCGGCAATCCTCTGTGCCGCGACCTTGCTTTTGCTCGCGCCGGACGCCTACGCGAATGATCACGGTGGAGGCGAAAAGGCCGCCGGCCCGACGCCGATGATGTTCGTCGTGAACGTCGGCAAAACCGGCCATGGCGGCACGGTGCTGCAGACACAGATCGTGCTCGAAGGCGCCAACCCGACGGCCACGCAGACGATAGAGGCCTACAAACCGGCCCTGCAGCACCAGATCATTCAGATCATTTCGGCCGAGACGCCAGAGCACCTGCGCAGCGCCGAAGGCAAAACCGCGCTGGGCGAGAAGATCCTCGAAGCTTCAAACAAGATCATCGGCACGAGCCGCAAGAACGGCGTGAAGGAAGTGTTCTTCACGCACTTCATCCTGCAGCAGCCCTGACGCGAGCCGCGTTTCAGCCGGCGCTACCGTCGAGCGCCGAGGCCGCCATCACGCGGTTCTTGCCACGCCGCTTGGCGGCGTACATCGCGTCGTCCGCGCGTTGCAGCAGCTTCATCGGCAGCGTGGTGTCCTGCGGCGCCAGCGCGTAGCCGATGCTGGCACTGACGCGATCGGCCAATGCCTGCCGCGTCGTGATATTGCGGATCGCATCGAGCAGATGCTGCGCAAGTGCCGCCGCGCCAGCCGCGTCGCGCACGCTGGCAAGCACGAGAAATTCATCACCACCGAAACGGCCTACCGCATCCTCTGCACGCACCGCGTTCTGCAAAGCGGTGCCAACGCGGACCAGCAGCACGTCGCCCTCACCGTGGCCAAACTCGTCGTTCACCGATTTGAATCCGTCGAGGTCGACGAAGAACAGCGCGATCGGGTCGATGCCCGGTTCGGCGAGCGCGTTTTCGATCCGGCTCATCATCGTGCGCCGACTCAGCACATCGGTCAGCGCATCGCGTTCAACGCTGCGCCGCAGCTGCTCCTGCGCGACGGTGAGATCGTGCACGTCGATCGTCACGGTGTAGAGCCCGCGCACGCTGCCATCGTCGTCGCAATCCGGCACGAAGCTCGTGCGCAGCCAGCGCGGGCCGTGGGAGAGCCCTTCGACCAGGCGGGAGTAATGCACCGTCTCGCCTGACAGGGCGCGCTCGATATGCGGCCGGTGTTCCTGCCACACCGCGTCACCGCGCACCGCGGCAAGGTGGTGGTCGATCAGCGCCTCGGGCGGCTTGCCGCAGGCCTCTCGGTAGGCCTTGTTGGCAAAGCGGATCAAGCCGTCGCGGTCGAGGTAGATCAGCGGGTTGGGGATGTTCTCGGTGAAGCGGTCCAGCCGCACCCGTGCGGCGATCAGCGCCTCGCGCGCCACCACGTCTTCATGGATGTCGGTGGCGATCGTGAAGACGGAAGTCACCACGCCGTTCTCGACATCCGGGAAGACCTGGATGCGCGCCCAGCGTGGCGTGTGCGGCGCGTGCGTCAGCAAACGTTCGTAGCTGGCGATCTCGCCTGCGGCAAAGGCGCGCTCGAAGGCCGGCCGCGCTGCGTTCCAGGCGACGTCGCCGAACAGCTCGGCCAGCGTGTGGCCCAGCAACACCTCACGCGGGCGACCCGCCCACTGCACATAGGGGGTGTTGCAGAACACCAGCCGCCCGGATACATCCCAACGCCCGATCGGCAGCGCGACCACCTCGGCGAGGCGTTCGATGTGCGGGGTATGGACGGGCTGCGAATTCATGCCGGCGATTGTAGGGGCGGTAACGCTCAACGCGCAGCCCTTGCCACGACAGTCATGGTTCGTGGCACGCGCGGAAGCGTCACGACGCACCCTCCGACACGTCTTCGCCCCCCCAAGGCCGCACGCCGGTCGCCTCAAGCAACACCAGATAGGTCCGCAGATCGAATTCCAGCTGGTGATAGGCCGGCTCCATGTAGGTACAGAGCTGATAGAAAGCCTTGTCGTGATCGCGCTCCTTCAGGTGCGCCAGTTCGTGCACCACGATCATGCGCAGGAACTCCGGCGGTGCTTCGCGAAACACGCCGGCAACACGGATCTCGCGCTTGGCCTTGAGCTTCTGTCCCTGCACCCGCGAGATCGCAGTATGGGTGCCCAAGGCATGCTGGATCACATGCAGGCGGTTGTCGTAGGCGACCTTGCTCAGCGGCTCTGCACTGCGCAGGTAACGCGCCTTGAGCTCGCCGACGTAGTCGTACAGCGCGCGATCGGTGCGCACCTCGTGGCGTTGCGGGTATCTCGCGAGCAGGCGCTCGGCGAGCGTGCCATCGGCGATCATCGCGCGCACCGGCGCGGTCAGTCGCTCGGGGTAGCCGCTCAGGTAGCGGAAGGGGGAACGGGGCTGCATCGCGCGATGCTAGCCGATGTGCTTCATCGCCTCGCGGCGACTCAGCGGTGACAAGGCCGCCCCCATCTGCGCAACGAAGCCGCGCACGGCCGCGGCGTCGTGCCGTGCATAGTCGCGCATCGCCCAGCCGATCGCCTTGCGAATGAAGAACTCCGGCTCCGGTGCGAGCCGGCGTGCGTAGTCGAACAACCGCCCGACATCGGTGTCGGAACGCCAGCCGAGCTGGTGCAGCATCGCGATACGGCGCAGCCAGAAGTCCTCATGCAGAAGCGCGGCGTCCATCAGGTCCTGCGCGGCCGGGTTGTCGCGGCGCGCAGCACGCAACACATCGCCAAGCACGCCGGTGAGCCCATCCACGCTGTCCCACCACGCCTTGTCCCGCGCCAGAGTAAGCAGCGCTGGCGCATGCGCCAGGCGCAGTTGCCGGTGGTGGCGCGCGAGCAAATCAACCGCGACATACTGGTATTCGCGCTCCGGTCGTTGCCACAGCGCCGCCGCGGCATCGAGCAGCCACGCCGCTTCGGGCGCACCGAGCGCACGGATCAAAGGCATCGTCGCGGCGCGGCGCTGTGGCGTCTGCACCCCGAGGAACGCAAAGCGGCCCTTCATGTAGGCCTGCATCGGGATGCGGCGTTCGGCCGAACCCAGCGGGGCCAGTGCAGCTTCGGCTGCGGTGCAAAAATCCGCTGGCTTCATGGGTGACGCATTCGTGTCGCGCGTTCGTGTCGATTACCGCGTTTTACACCAGGCTCGCAGACCGCGCGAGCACACGGTGCGCGCGTTTGCCGAAGGCTGGTCTACACTGACGATTACGGGTTTTTGATGACTTCCGCATGATTGGAACTTCAATCCATCCGCCACGCCCTGCGTGGTGCCGCCCCGCCAACGCGGACTGGCGACAGCGATGACCGTCATCGCCGTCATCAACCGCAAAGGCGGATCAGGTAAATCGACGCTCGCCACGCATGTCGCGGGCTATCTGGCGTCGCTCGGTCACAGCGTGATGTTGGGCGACGTCGATCGGCAGCAGTCCTCTCGTTATTGGCTCGGCCTGCGCGCCGCCGCACGCACTCCGATCCGCGGCTGGACGATCGACGAACGCAACTTCGCGCGGCCGCCGGCGGGCACCCAGCATGTGGTGCTCGATACACCGGGCGGCTTCCAGGGCATCGGCCTGATGAAGGTCGCGCTGTATGCGGACGCGGTGCTGCTGCCAGCCACCAGCTCGGTGTTCGACCGTGTTGCGGCGGAGGAATGCCTCGCCGAACTGCGCACGCTGCCGCGCATCGCGGCCGGCAAGTGCCGCATCGCGTGCGTCGGCATGCGCATCGATTCCCGCACCCGCAACGCCGAAGCCCTTGCGAACTGGGCCACGGAACAGGACATCGACTACCTCGGCACGATCCGCGCCACGCAGGCTTACTGCCGCTTCCTCGAACAGGGCCTGTCGCTGTTCGACTTCGCACCCGAGCGCGTGGCGGCGTATCGGCCGGACTGGGCCGGCGTCACCGCCTGGATTGACGAAGTGCTGGCCTTCGAAGCGCCGGCGCCGCGCATGATCCGCCCGGTCGACGCCCATCCTCACGAAGCCGGCGACCCCGGCGTGCCGGGCTTCCTGCGCCGCACAGCGGGCATTGGCGGTCCCGCGAAGCCCTGACGCCGCCGCTGCGGGCGGCAAAGCTACACTCCGATACACATGGTCGATTGAACGGCCATCGCCTCACCCCATCTAAGCCCAAGTCAGGGGCGCGCGGAGACCATCGCACCTCCGGCGCCCCTTCACAACACTTCGGGCACACCATGCGCACCTTCCTGCTGATCGCGACCGCGCTACTCGGTCTGCTTCACTACTACATCGGCAGCCGACTGCTGCCCGCGCTCGGTTTGAGCGACACCGCTGCGGCACTCGCCTGGGCGGTGCTTGCGCTGTCGGTGCTGCTGATCCCGGCCAGCCTGATCGCACGGCACATCACGCGCCCACCACTCGCCGATCGCCTCACCTGGGCGGGGTCGATCGCGATGGGCCTGTTCTCGTCGGTGCTGGTACTCACGACCCTGCGCGACCTCGCACTGCTGCTTGCGGCAGACCATCTGCCGGCCGCCTTCGGCACGCTCAGCGCGCAGGGCGTGGTCGTGCTCGCCGCGCTGGTCACGCTGGCGGGCTTCATCAACGCGCGGCGCATCGCCAGCGTGGTAACGGTGGACGTACCGCTCGCCAACCTGCCCGAGGCCCTGCAGGGCTTCACGATTGCACAGATCAGCGACATCCACGTCGGCCCGACAATCAAGCGCGGCTACCTCGATCGCATCGTCGATCGCGTCAACACCTTGCAGCCGGACCTGATCGCGGTCACCGGCGATCTCGTCGACGGCAGCGTGCGAGACCTCGCACCGCACACCGAGCCGCTCAAGCGGCTTGCCGCACGCTACGGCGCCTACTTCGTCACCGGCAATCATGAGTACTACTCCAACGCCCATGCGTGGATCGCGGAGGTCGAACGCCTCGGCGTGAGGGTGCTGATGAACGAGCACGTCGTGCTGGACCACGGCGGCGCGCGACTGGTTGTCGCAGGAGTCACCGACTACACCGCGCACCAGTTCGATCCGCGCCATCGCAGTGACCCGCTCGCCGCATTGGCCGGCGCACCAGCCGACGCAGCCGCCAAAGTGCTGTTGGCACACCAGCCGCGCAGCGCCGAAGCGGCCGCCGACGCGGGCTTTGACCTGCAGCTCTCGGGCCATACGCATGGCGGCCAGTTCTTCCCGTGGAACCTGTTCGTGCCGCTGCAACAACCCTTCACCGCCGGCCTGCACAAGTTGCGCGATCTGTGGGTCTATACAAGCCGCGGCACCGGCTACTGGGGCCCGCCGAAGCGTTTCGGCGCGCCCTCCGAAATCACCCGGGTGAGGCTGGTGCGGGCCTGATCGAACACTCCGCAACAATTCCCGCTCTCGCGGCAGCCATGCCTATTGCATGATCGCGCGTCATCGTTCGCGTGAGGCATCAGCATGAAAATCAGAACTGGCGTGGCCTTGCTGCTGGCGATTGCGCTCAGCGCCTGCGGCGGCGGGGGTGACACGAGTCCGACGCCCGAGCCGCCGCCCGGCCCGAAACCGCCGCCGGAAACCGGCCTCTACGTCAGCCCGCAATACGACAGCACACAGATTGCGCTGCACCTCGACATCCCCTACTCCAAGCGCCCGAACGAGGGCGGTGTTCAATACAGCTCGAGCCTCACGAAGAGCGTCGAGATCGGCACCGCCGAGCTGACGCTGGAACTAGATGTCGCAGTGCCACCCAACGCAACCGCCAGCACACCGCAGCCGGCGATCGTGTGGATCCACGGCGGTGGCTTCGTGGGTGGCAGCAAGGAGGAGCGGCGCGACGACGCAATGAGTTATGCGCGCGCCGGCTATGTCGCTGCGACGATCAACTACCGCCTGACGCCCGATAACCAGGCGAACCCCGCGATCCGCGTGCGTGCGATCCAGCAGGCGACCGACGATGCGATGAACGCGATCCGCTTCCTGCGGGCCAACGCCGCGATCTATCACATCGACCCGAACCGCATCGCCACGATCGGTACCTCGGCCGGCGGTGGCATTTCGCTGATCAACGCGATCGAAGCGGATACGCTGCTCGGTACCGTATCGGACTATTCCGGCGTCAGCGCCCATGTGCAGGCAGCCATCGCGACCGGCGCCACGCTGGGCGAATCCGGGATCGACACCAACAGCCTGTTCCATTTCGACGCCAGCGACAGCTCGGTGCTGCTGTTTCACGCCAAGGAAACCGACAGCGTGACCGGCGCAACCTGGAGCGGCAACGTGCTGCCAACACAAAAGGCCATCGTGGATGCCGGCGGCAGCTGCACAGTGGTCGCGCAAGGCGACATGACCCACAC
>CAMFLH010000111.1 GCA_945957295.1 uncultured Uliginosibacterium sp. | reverse complement strand
GCGTACGACTGCGGTCAACGTGTTTGTGTTCGGAGAAATGGCTTATCTGCTCAACTGCCGATCGTTGCAACGCGCATGGTGGCGAGTGGGCGTGTTTTCGAACCCGTGGATCTGGGCCGGCATCGCCGCGATGACGCTGTTGCAGCTGGCATTTACCCACGTGGCCCCAATGCAGTCGGCCTTTGGCAGCGTCGCGATCGATGCAGAGAGTTGGGGCGAAGTAATCGTCGCGGCGCTGGCGATCAGTGTCGTGGTCGGAATTGAGAAGGCGATCAGTCGCAGCATCGCCGGACGAAGAACAACATCAAAAAGGGAGTAAGTCGTGAACCACCGCCGCGCAGGCCGACGCCTGCTGAAGCTATCGGCCCCGCTGGCACTGCTTGCGGCGCCTGCCGCGGCGTTTGCCGCCGACGGGATTCTGCTCGGACCGATTCCGCTCGATTTCGTACTCTTTGCGCTCACGCTGCTGGGCGTCGCGCTGTTTCACGATCACACGCTGAAGGTCGCGCTGACGGGCCTCGTTACGATCGTGGCGTACAAGCTGCTGTTTACCGGTTTCAAGTTCGGCGACGGCATGCCTGGGCTGGGCATGCACTTTGCACACGAATGGGTGACGCTCGCAAACCTGTTCCTGCTACTGATGGGTTTTGCGCTACTCGCGCGCCACTTCGAGAAAACGCGGGTGCCGGTGGTCTTGCCGGCGGTGCTGCCCGACGACTGGAAAGGTGGCTTCGTGATGCTGGTGATGGTGTTCGTGATCTCCAGCTTTCTCGACAACATCGCAGCGGCGCTGATCGGTGGTGCGATGGCGCACCAGCTGTTCCGTGGCCGCGTGCATGTCGGTTTCCTGGCGGCAATCGTCGCGGCATCCAACGCCGGCGGCTCGGGCTCGGTGGTGGGCGACACGACGACCACGATGATGTGGATCGACGGTGTGGCGCCGTCCAACGTGCTGCATGCCTACACCGCCGCTGGCGTGGCGCTGGTGGTGTGCGGCATCCCCGCGGCGATCCAGCAGCAGCGTTACTCGCCGATCATCAAGAATGCGCATGAGCACACACGCATCGACTGGCTGCGTACCGCCATCGTCGGCGCGATTCTCGCTGCGGCGATCATCGCGAACATCGTTGCGAATGTGAGCTTCCCGGGTCTGGCGGATCAACTGCCGGTGATCGGGCTAGCGGTGTGGGCGGTGCTGCTGCTGACCGCCGGCGTGCGCAGGCCGGATTGGGAGATCATGCCCGAGACGCTGAAGGGCACCATCTTCCTGCTCTCGCTGGTGAGCTGCGCGTCGCTGATGCCGGTTGAGAAGCTGCCGCTCGCTTCGTGGCAGACGGCGTTCGGCCTCGGTTTCGTGTCGGCAGTGTTCGACAACATCCCGCTCACCGCGCTGGCGCTGCGGCAAGGTGGCTACGACTGGGGCGTGCTGGCGTATGCGGTGGGCTTCGGGGGGTCGATGCTGTGGTTCGGCTCGTCAGCCGGGGTTGCCTTGTCGAGCCAGTTTCCGCAGGCCCGTTCGGTCGGCAACTGGCTGCGCCACGGCTGGCATGTCGCGCTGGCGTATGTGGTGGGCTTCACGGTCATGATGGCGGTTGTCGGCTGGCAGCCGCATCCGCCGCACAAGGCTGGCAGCGCGCCGGCCGCGGCGGCCGCAACGCACTGAATGCGATCTGCGACGGGTTGGCGGCGTGAGCCGTCAGCCCAGCGCGTGCCTGACATGCGCACGCGTGATCGGGCCGCCGTCGCGTGCTTCCACGATCTGGTTGGGCCCGCTGGCGCCGTGCAGCGATGCGTCGGCGCGTGCCGAGAGTTGCAGGAAGGACAGTTCGTTCGGCATCCGCTCGGCAACGCTCAAGGTGAGCGTGTAGGGCACACCACACTCGGTGCCTGACACCGTTTCGGCACGGATGCGCAAGCGCTCGGCGACCTGGTGGCCACCGTCGAGTGCCGTATCGGGCAGTACAGCGCAGAACTCCGCGCTGCCGAAGCGCCCGAACAGGTCCTGACGCTGCAGCGTCGCTGCGACCAGTTCGGCCAGATGCAGCACGCTGCGTTCGTCGTCCTGCGGGCTGCGCGCGGCTTGCCCGTCTACGGGTTCATCCACCTTCATCATCAGCACACACAGGGGGCGCTCGCGGCGTTGCGCGCGCGCCAGTTCGCGCTGGCCGAGTTGCAGCAGGGTGTGGCGGTTATAGCTTCCGGTCTGTGGGTCGAGCGTAGCGAGGCGATGGCTTTGTTCGCTCTCGCGTTCTAGATGTACCAGCACCATCGCAAAACTGCTGGCCAACAGGCTGGCGATCAGGAACAGACCGTGACTCACATCCAGCGCGATGGAAGGGTCGCCCACCAACATCGGCCGCAGCACCGCGATGATGCGCATCGAGAACGCCGCTGCGCCCAACAGCAGGCTCACCGCCAGCACGCCTCGTGTACGGCGCGAAGCACCGGGTACCGGTTGCAGGGCCACCACGGCGGCGGCAAGAAAGAGTGCAACGCCAACGATCGCGCTGAGCAGGCGGCGCGAATCGGCGTCTTCGGGTTGCAGCACTTGGGCCGCCGTCAGCGCTACGATGGGCAGGCCCAGCAGCACCAGCGGGGCGCGACGGCCGCTGAGCGACAACAGGGCCGCCAGCAGGGTCGCAATGCCGCCATAGATCAGCAGGTTCGAGAGTGCGATGCCGAGCATGGCGGGCAGCGCGGCCTGCATGGTGTAGGCGCTGAGGCCGAAACCGATCGCGATGCAGCCGATCAGCCAGTGCCGCAACGCCTCGTCGCGCCGCAGGCTGTCGCGCAGGAAGAGCAGCGCAATCACGATGCCCGCGAGGGTGGTGATGTTCGCAAGCAGCAGGCTCAGTCCATGCAGTTTCATGCGGTGGCCTCCGCGCGCGCCACGCAGTTGCGACCGGCTTGTTTGGCCTGCGCCAGCGCATGCTGCGCGCGCGCCAGCAAGGGTGCAGGGTCGCGCTCGCCGGGCAGGGCCTCGGCGACGCCGATGCTGACGGTGAAATGCACCAGATCCGGCCCCACCGGCTGTGCGCCGCATTGTGTGCGCAGCCGTTCGGCCAGCACCACTGCGCCATCGAGCGCGGTATCGGGCAGCAGCACTGCGAACTCGTCGGCGCTGAGCCGGGCGCATAAGTCCTGTCCGCGCAAGGCGGCGCTGATTTCCTGCGCGAGTTGGCGCAGCACGCGGTCGCCAGCAAGCGCACCGAATCGGGCATTGATCTGACGGAAGTGGTCGGGGTCAATGACCAGTACGGATACTGGCTGGGCGCCGCGTTCGGCACGCAGCAATTCACGCGCTGCCTGCTGCGTGAAGCTGCGGCGGTTGAACAGCTCGGTCAGCGCATCGCGCGCGACCAGGCGTTCGGCGTTGGCGCGGCTGCGCTCACGGTGCATCAAGGCAATGCCCAGATTGCCGACGATCAGGTTCACATGATTGAGCAGAAAGCTCATCGCGTTGATTGGCTCGCCCACACTCAGGTCGGGCAAGCGCTCGGGCGCCACCAGCAGCTCGGCGAGGCGTAGCAGGGTCGACACGCTGCCCAGCAGGAAGCTGCCTGCCACCATCCAGCGATAGCGCGCGGGGCCGTTACTCGCCGCGCGGCTCAGCGGCCATGCGCAAAGCGCGAGCTGGAAGGCCACCACCGCATTCGATACCTGCGCGCGGGTGATGAAGTCGTCGGCATAGATCGTGTGCTGGATGCCGAGCAGTACGGGCGGCAGCCACAGCAGAAGCCGCGGCAAAGGCCGTTCGGCGAATGCGGCCATCGATATGGCGAAGAGCGACATGCTGGCCGACAGCAGCACGATCGACGCCACGATCAACACGGTGCCGGGTGGCGACATGGCCATCAGCACGAACAGCCACATCGCCGCCGATTGCGTCAGCAGTGCGGCCACCCAGCTCGCCTGGCCGTGCTGCATGCGGCCGACGCGGGTCGCAAAGACGGTTGCGGCGATGACCAGGCAGTCCACCGACAGCACGGCGAGCAGGGTTGGAACGTCGATCATGCGGTAGCGCGGATCAGTGGCATGGTGGGCAACGGCGTCAGACCTGTCCGTGGCGACGCAGTTCGTCCTTCAGGTAGGCATAGTAAACCGGTGCGGCCACCAGCCCTGCAAGCCCGAAGGCGGATTCGAACGCCAGCATCGCGATCAGCAGTTCCCATGCGCGCGCGTTGATGTGGCCGCCGACGATGCGCGCATTGAGGAAGTATTCCAGTTTGTGGATCAGGATCAGGTAGAGCAGCGCGGCGGCGCCAACCTTGACCGAGATCGACAGGCCGATGAAGGTGATCAGCGAATTCGAAATCAGATTGCCGATCACCGGTAACAGCCCGGCGAGGAAGGTGATCGCCAGCATGGTTTTGAGCAGCGGCAGGTGGATGCCGCACAGCGGCAGCACGACGATCAGGAAGATGCCGGTGAAGGTGGTGTTGATCGCCGAGATCCACACCTGCGCGAACACTACGCGGCGGAATGCGGTGGCCAGATGCGTCGCGCACTCGCGCAGCGCGCGTGCAAGCGGGCCGCCCGGCTGGTTGGGCTGCACCTCGTGCAGCGCCAGCATCGCGCCGATTACCATGCCGACCAGCGCCTTGACGAAGCCGCGGCCGAATGCGGTGCCCGCAGTCTGCAGTTGCGTCGCGTGGGCGGCGAGCCATTTGCCGGTGGCGTGCTCCAGCGCATCGGGATCGGCCGGAAGGTAGGCGAGCAGCCAGGGCGGGAATACGCCGCGCACATCTTCGAGCAAGGTGGCGAGCTTGCGGAACAGGCCTGCGGCACTGCCGACCTCTTGCCCGAGCACTCTTGCCAGCGCGAAGCCGCCAGCGACTAGTGCTGCGACGACAAGAATCGACAGTAGGGTGACCGCAGCCAGCTTGGCCCTCTGGTTCGGAATCGCGCGTGCCAGCAGTGGGGTGAGCACTGCGACGAGTTCGAAGACGAGCAGGCCCGCAAACAGGGCCGGCAAAAGATGCAGCAACAGCACTGCAAGCAGGGCGCCGCCGGTCAGCAGCCAGGCGGTAATCTGGACGCCACGGGCGTCGCGGGGGGAGTCGAACATCAAAGGCCAAGCATCAATGCGGTGCGGCGACTATCTCGCGTAAGCGCAGCCGCCGCAAGTCGCAAGGGCTTGCAGGTTCAGCCGCCCAGCCGCGCCGACAGACGTTCGAGCAGTCTCAGATGCTCAAACTCCTCGAGAATCATGCCCTCGGCCAGTTCGCGCACCACCGGGTCCGGCGAGGTCAGGCTGACGTTCTGATAGAAGCTCACTGCGCGCCTTTCCGCGCCAATCGCAATCTGTAATGCCCCAAGTGGGTTGAGTGTGCCACGGTGGGAGGCGCTGGTATCGACGAATGCGGTGTGCTGTTCGCGCGCTCCGGCACCGGGCATCTGACAACCATCGGCGCAGCGTTCCAACTCGCTGGCGTGGCCTTCCTCCTGACGCGCGATCTCACGGAAAAGCTCGGCGGTTTCGGCATTGCCGAGCGCTTCCATTCGTTGGGCGAACTCGGTGTAGCAGGCAATCGCATCGTGTTCGATGGCGATGGCGCTGGCATAGAACTCCGGTACCGAGCGAATCGGACGCAAGCTCATGAACGTTCTCCTCCGGCGCAATCTGGCGTGCGCTCATGATTCAATCTAGCCCCCGGCCGGCGCTGCGGGAAGCGACTTGGATCAAATGCTGAGGCAGTGAACCGCCAACCTAGGGAATACCCTTGCACCGCCTTGCCGCCATGCGGTACGGCGGCCCCTGTCCGCGGTGCCGCTCGGCGTGAGATAATCCGCGCGTAGCACGCCGGGCCGCCTTCTGGGCAGTGCCCGGCGTTTCCCTTTTCTGCAGGAGATTTCCCATGAGCGAACCGATCACCACTGCCAGCGGCCTGATCATTGAAGACCGTGTAACCGGCACCGGCGCGGAAGCCCAGAAGGGCCAGTCCGTCGTTGTGCATTACACCGGCTGGCTGACCGATGGCACCAAGTTCGATTCGAGCAAGGATCGCGACGATCCGTTCAACTTCGACCTCGGGCGTGGTCAGGTGATCCGCGGTTGGGATGAAGGCGTGGCCGGCATGAAGGTCGGCGGCACCCGCAAGTTGACGATTCCGGCGGACCTTGGCTACGGCGCGCGTGGCGCGGGCGGTGTGATTCCGCCGAATGCCACGCTGGTGTTCGAGGTGGAGCTGCTCGACGTGCTGTCGAACGAGGTCGAGATTGAGGACAGCGTCGTTGGCGAAGGCGCCGAAGCGGTTGCAGGCCGCCAGGTCGTCGTTCACTACACCGGCTGGCTCACTAACGGCACCAAGTTCGATTCGAGCAAGGACCGCAACGATCCGTTCAAATTCCCGCTTGGCGCCGGGCGTGTGATCCGCGGTTGGGATGATGGCGTGGTCGGCATGAAGGTGGGCGGCACCCGCAAGCTGACGATTCCGCCGCAGTTGGGTTATGGCGCGCGCGGTGCCGGCGGCGTGATCCCGCCCAACGCAACGCTTGTGTTCGAAGTCGAACTGCTGGACGTGCTGTGAACAAGCCCGGCAAACCCAAGGCTGAGCGCCCTTCGCTGACCGGTACCCGTACCGGCCCGCGTGCCAGGGCTGCGATGGAGCGCGCGATCGCCGCGCGCCGCGATGCGCCGCCCCGCGAAGAGGGCCGCCGCAACCCGCGCGACGAAGGCGTCCCCGACGGCCGCCGCGAAGGCGGCTGGAACGAGCGCCCGCGTAACCCGCAGGGCGGCCCCCGCGGCGACGAACGTGATAGACCGCAGCGCTGGGGCGATGCCCCGCGAGGCGGCCGCGATGAGCGCGACGCCCCGCGCCGCAGCTACCGTGACGACGATGTCCGCCGCCGCACTGGCGACGATTTCTCGCGCGGAAAGCCGGCGCCGCGCCGCGACGATGATCGCCCGCGTTTCGAGCGTGACGATCGTGCGCCGCGTGGCGACAACCGCGGTGACTACCGTGGTGAAGGTCCGCGTGGCCCGCGCGACGGCGAACGTCCGCGCTACCAGGGTGATCGGCCGCGTTACGAGGGTGACCGCCCGCGCAGCCAGTCCGACCGCCCGCGCTATGAAGGCGATCGCCCCCGCGAAGGCGGCGATCGGCCGCGTTACCAGGGCGATCGTCCGCGCAACGAGGGTCGTTTCGAGGGCAATTCCCAGGGCGATCGTGGTGGTCGCGGTGGCCGCGACGACAACCGTTCGCGTGACCAGCGTCAGTGGGGCGACCGTCCGCCGCGCGGCGAGGGCGGCTTTGCGCGTGATGAGCGTCCGCGCCGTGAAGGCAGCTATCCGCGCGACGAACGCCCGCGCGGGCAGGGCGGCGTCAACCGTGACCAAGCTCCGCGCCGAGAAGGCTCGTACAGCCGCGATGAACGCCCGCGTGGCCCTGGCGGCTCCAACCGCGATGACGCCCCGCGTCGTGACGGCACTTACAACCGCGACGAGCGGCCGCGCAGCGGCGGCTTCGAACGTGATGAGCGGCCCCGCCGGGAAGGCGGTGGCTTCAATCGCGACGAACGACCGCGGGAAGGCGGCTACAGCCGAGACGGACAAGTCCGCCGCGAAGGTGGCTATTCGCGTGACGGCGGCGCTTACGCCCGTGATGACCGCCCGCGCCGCAGCGACGGGCCGTCGGGCGACAGCCATGGCCCGGCGCGCGACGAGCGTGGTGCACCGCGCGGTGATCGGCCTGCACGCCCAAGCTGGGGCGACCGGCCTCCGCGGCCGACCGGCGAACGTGGCCGCTACCCGCAGCCGCCGCGCGACCCCGGCTTTGCCCCGCGCACCCGACGCCACGAAGTCGAGGAAGACGACGAGGATGAAGAGGACGATCTGCCGCAGGGTGTGCGCGTCTCCAAACTGATGGCTGCGCGGGGCATCTGCTCCCGCCGAGAGGCGGACGAGTACATCGAGCGCGGCTGGGTTTTCGTCAACGGCGAACGCGTCAAGGAGCTGGGACGACGCACCGAGCCGGATGCCAAGATCACGCTCGCGCCGGAGGCCGCCAAGCTGCAGGGCACGCGCATGACGATCCTGCTGCACAAGCCGATCGGATTCGTTTCCGGCCAGCCGGAAGATGACTACCCGCCGGCTGCATCGCTGATTACGCAGTCGAGCCAGTACCGGCCGGATGGCGGCCCGGAGCTCAAGCCGGCGCACTTCCATGGTCTCGCCCCGGCGGGCCGGCTCGATATCGATTCGACCGGCCTGCTGGTGTTGACGCAGGACGGCCGCGTCGCCCGCCAGTTGATCGGCGAGGATTCGACGGTCGAGAAGGAATACCTCGTTCGCGTCGAGGGCGAGCTGAGCGCCGAAGGGCTGGCGCTGCTCAATCACGGCCTCGAGCTGGACGGCAAGCAACTGCGCCCGGCGAAGGTGGAGTGGTTGAACGAAGATCAGCTGCGCTTCGTGCTGCGCGAAGGCCGCAAGCGCCAGATCCGCCGCATGTGCGAGCTGGTCGGGCTGACCGTCACCGGCCTCAAGCGCATCCGCATCGGCCGTGTCGTACTGGGCGACCTGCCGCAAGGGCAGTGGCGCTTCCTGCGCGAGGACGAGTCCTTCGAGTGATCGAAGCGGCGGAATGAAGGCTACGCGGCCCGGTGGCGCAAGCCCCGGGCCGCGTCTTTTTGTGCGGGCGCTACGTCTTCGGCCGCGGATTGCAAATTGCAACAATCGGTCATGGATGTTTCCGTCATAGGAATGGGAAAATCTTCCATGTTCAGTTCGTATTGGCAGGAGTCTCGGATGTACAGCAAGGTCATGATCAAGCTGGCGCTCGCGCTGGCATGTGTGGGCGTGGCCCAGGCGAATGACGGGCAGACCGCGATCGGCGGCGGCCTCGGGGCTGCGGCAGGTACTGCGATCGGCCAGACGGTCGGCGGCAAGTCGGGCGAGCTCATCGGTGGTGCGCTCGGCGGCGCGCTGGGTGCCGGCGTGATGTCGGACAAGCGCGGCAAGAACGGCGCGATGATCGGCGGTGCGATCGGCGGCGCATCGGGTGCGGCAGTCGGCCGCGCTACCGGTGGCAAGACGGGTGCTGTGGTCGGCGCAGGCGTCGGTGGTGCAGCGGGTTCGGTACTGGGCAAGAACATCAGCGAACCCAGCCACAGCCGCTACGACTCACGTCGCGTGCGTTACGACGATCACTACTACGATCACCGCCCGCCGGGCCATCGTAAGCACCACCATCACGGCCATGGCCGCGGCCATGACTGGGACGATTGATATCCGGCATCACCAAAAAGGCCCGCGCTTTGCGGGCCTTTTTTATTTGCGCTGCGCCTGGCGCGCGGCGCGTGCGCGCCAGATCCAGCCGCCCGGCGCGTTGCGGCCGTGCTGCACATAGTCGAAGGCGTTCGCGTTTTGCAGCGCAAGTTTCAGCCGCGTGTGCGCCGTGCGCGGCCCGGCCAGCAGCAGGGCATCGCCGGCAGCCAGCTGCGTCCGCGGTGAAGGCAGCAACATTACCTGCTTGGCACGCCGCAACATCAGCGGCACCAGCGCAAGGGGGGTGTCGCGATCCGTGCTGTCGCGCAGGGCATCGGCCAGCGTCAGTGGCGCGTCGGCCATCAGGTGCAGATAGGCCGCACGGGCCTCGGAAATGTTCAGCGTGATGCCGTGGATGTCGGGCACCTGCGCCGGGCAGACGGCTTCGATGCGTGCGATCAGCTGCGCCGCCCAGGCGTTCTCTTGCCGACGTACGTGTTCGAGGAAGTCGGACAGCAGGGGGGTGGTAAGCGTAGCGAGGCATTCCTGCGCGATCAGGCGGCTTGGTACCAGCGCGAAATCACCTACGAAGGCATCGAACAGGGCGCTGTTCGATGCGTGGTTCTGCCGCATGACGACGAAGATCGAGGGGTTGAGCTCGCGCGCGGTGACCGCGATCGACAGGTTGTTCACATCATTGTCGGTGCCGGCGACGATGCCCGACGCGGTGTCTACACCTGCAGCGAGCAGTGGCTCGGCCTCGGTGCCGATGCCGGTGATGCAACGCCGATCCGGCAAGGCGAGCGGTTCGGGGGTGATCAGCGTGACGGGTTGCGCTTCGCTGTCGAGTGCCGCGACGATTGCGTGGCCGAAACGGCCGTAACCGCAGACGATCCAGTCGCCTCGCGGCGGGCGGTGCGGTTCCGGCGCCGCTTCGCCGGGGATGCCTGTCAGTAACTGTTCGAGCCGGAACACATCCGGCGCGCGAACCGCCAGCGCAAGCTGGTCGGCAAAGCGGCGGAAAGGGTTGATGACATGGTCGGTGCCGAAGGACGCCATGTTGGCGCTGACCGATTCCGAACGTGCGCGGGCGAGCACCGGCACGTCGGGGCGCAGCAGGCGCACCGCGATGGCGACAGCGAGGTTGGCCTCTTCGTTGTTGGTGACGGCCAGCACACCGCGGCATTTCGGATGCGTGAGGCCGGCAAGCTTGAGCAGCTCGGGCTCGCGTGCGTCACCGGCCAGCGCTGGGGCATCCGCGCGCCATTCGAGCAGGTCGAGTTCCTGCACACGATGTTCGGAGAGTTCGACCACCACGAAGCGGGTGCCGATACGATCCAAGGCGTTGCCGATCAGCGTGCCGGTCTCGCCGCAACCGCAGATCAGATAGAAGGGTTCACCCAGGCGCCGCACCGCACGCGCGAAGCGGATCTTCGCAAAGGCGGCCTGAAAGCCCTTGTCCTGCAGCAGCCCGAGCAAGGTAACGATCGAGTACGTCCAGCCGACCACTGTGAGGTAGATGCACAGCACGGTCCACATGCGCTGTGCGTCGGAGAACGCGTTGGGGATCTCGCCGAAGCCAATGGTGGTAGCGGTGTAGCTGACGAAATAGAAGGCGTGGAAGAAGCTCATCGGCGGCGTGGGCCGGCCGTTGGCGTCGACGCCGGGGATCAGGGCGAGACCCAGCATCGAGATCGCGTAGATCGCGATCAGCACGATCAGCGGCGCGCGCATGCGCCGCAGCATCAGGAAGATGACGCTGTCCATCGCCGGCCGCCGTTCAGCGCCGCATCATTACCGTTTCAGCGATCAGGATCACGACCGATACGACGTTGGCGAGCATCGCGCCGGCCGCCAGCGAGACGACGCTCGCCGTAACCCCGGGCGTCATGCCGATACCGGAGACATGCACCGAGTAGGCCCAGTAGATCGCCGCAGCGATCAGCTGAAGATCGGCGACGAGGCTGGTTGCTAGATGGATTGCGCCGATCTGCGTGCGGTCACCGAACTTCAGCACGGTCGCGATCAGGTTCACGACGATTGCCGCGAACAGTTCGAATACATCGTGGTGGACCGGGTTGTCGATGTCGCCGATGAAGAAGCCGAAGTTCATCGTTGCGGCCAGCACGATGAAGAAACCGAAGACCACCTTTTCGAGGTTCACAGCTCGCTCCTGTGCAGTGTCGTATGCGCCGATTATGCGGGGCGCGGCCCGCAGTGGTCACGCGCAGTGCGCGATCACGCGGTTGCGGCCGGCGTCTTTCGCTTCGTATAACGCCTCGTCGGCGCGGCGCAACATGGTGCTGACGCTATCGCCCGCCACCGCGGTCGTGAGGCCAAAGCTGGCCGTGATGCGGCGGTCTGCAAACCAGCGCGTGGCGTCGATCGCCTGGATCTGTTCGCGCAGGCGTTCGGCAACCAGGATCGCGTCGCTCAACGCGGTGTCGGGCAGCAGGATCAGGAACTCCTCGCCGCCAATGCGGCCAACGCAGGCGGGTGCGCGCACGGTTGCGTTGAGCGCCAGCGCGACGGCCTTGAGAATTTCATCGCCGATCAGGTGGCCGAACTGATCGTTGATCGGCTTGAAGTGGTCGAGATCGGCGATCAGCACCGCGCAGGCTTGCGGTTCCGAAGCGCGTAGCAGGTTGCCGAGCCGGTTGAGAATGTCGCGTCGGTTCGGCAGCCCGGTCAGCTCGTCGGTGTGCGCGAGTGCTTCCATGTGCCGGCTGGTGCGGCGATGACGCAGCAGCAGCGCGGCGAGGATCAGTGTTAGCACGGTGGCGAGCGCGATCACCGCGGCCTGCAGGCGGCCGACGGTGCGCTCCTGTGCCAGCGCGCGCTCGGCGACGGCCTTCTCGCGCATCAGCAGCGCGTTCTCCTGGTCCTTGGACGCGGTGTCGAATTCCACCTTCAGCGTGGCAAAACGCTGATCGAGCTGACGCAGCAACAGTGAGTCGGACGTGTTCTTGAATTCCACCAGGCGTTCGTAGGCCGCGCGCCAGTCGCCTGACTCGGCGTAGCTGGCCGCCAGCGCGCGATAGCTGTCGCGCAACTCGGCGAGCGATTCGCCGCGTGCGAAGGTATCCGCTGCGTTTTGCAGTACTGCAATGCTCTCGGGGTAGCGTTTCTGCAAGCGCAGTGTGATGCCGCGTTGCAATTGGATCTGGGCTTGCAGTCGAGCGTCGGGTGCGGCTTTGGCATCGGCCTCGGCCTTGTCGAGTTCGGCGTCGGCGCAGCTTGCGTCGCCAAGCGCGTTACACACGCTGGCAAGCCCGCGGTGTGCGTAGGCGGCACCACGCGGGTAGCCCAGTTCATTGTTGATCGCGAGTGATTGTTCAAAGGCCTGGCGTGCCTCGCTCCACTCACCAAGGTTTTCGTGCGCGCGGCCGAGGTTGTGCAGCGTCACGGCCTGCTCGCGGCGCGCGCCCTCTGCGATGTGGCCCTTGAGCGATTGCAGGTAGTAGTGCTTGGCCTGCGCGTAGTCGCCCATGCGGTTGTAGAGGATCGCGATGCCATTCACCGCGGTGCGGGCGCGTGAGCGCAGCTTGAGCTTTTCGTACAGCGCGAGCGCGCGGCGCTGATCGACCAGCCCCTCGGCGTACTGGCCAAGCAGGGCGCGGATGTAGCCGCGCTGATAGAGCGCATCGGCCAGCATTTCGCCGTCTTGAGCACCTTCGGCGAACTGTGCGGCTTCGTCGTATTTGGCCAGCGCTTCGTGGGTCTTGTTCGCGAGTTCCAGCAACTGGCCCTCGCAGGCCAGCACCCCGGCGCGCAAGCCACGGCGCCGAATCTTCGGCAGCAGGGCGTTGGCCGCCTCGATCTGTGCTTGCGCGGCCTGCGGGCTGCGCTCGCCCTGGTAGTCGCACAGCACCAGGCGCGCGGCTACTTCCAGATCCGGATTCGGCGTTTGTTTGAGGGCTTCGAGCGCCGCTTCGGCGTAGCGCCGGCTGGCTTCAGGGTCCAGCCGCACGTTCGCGCGTGCCTGCTCCACCAACGCGGCAGGCGTGCCTGCCGGCGCTTCGGCAGCGCCACTTGCGGGCGTGAGCGCAACGAGCAGGGCCGCAAGCGTTACGGCGCGTAAGGGATGCGGCATTTGTGGGTGATTCTGACGAAAGCTGGATTCTGGCTGAGCCGACTTGCGCCGGCAATGCGGGGTAACGCGCGGCTACTTTGCGCTGGGCGCGTCGTTCAGGTGTTCGGCCTTCCACTGCATCGCGGTGCGGATGCGGGTTCGGCCGCTTGGGTGGTCGTAGAAGATGAACTCTTCCCACGCCGCCGGCTCCATCTTGCGGTATTCGGCCAGATGCACCGCTGCCTGCGCAAAGCCGTCCGGCTCGCGGGCGGCATTCAGGCCGTAGAGGTCCGCCTCGAATTCGGCGGTGCGGATAATCGTGTTGTTGATGGGCGTGCCCAGGAAACCGAGCACCGAGAACACCGCAAACAGCATCGGCAGGGCGGCGACGTCGCCGATGCCGCGCAGCCCCCAGCCTGCGCCGAAGCGGGCGATCAGGCGATCCATCATCCAGCGCGCCAGCGCAAAGCCGATGACGGTGAGCACGGAGAAGGCGAGCAGATGCTTGTAGATGTGGTTCAGTGCGTAGTGGCCGATCTCGTGCCCCATGACGGCGCGGATCTCGGCCGGGCTGGTGCGCTTGAGCAGGTTGTCATTGAGCGATATCCGTTCGGTACCGAGGAAGCCACTCACATTCGCGCTGATGCGCTTGGTCTGGCGTGAGGCATCGAATTCATACACCTCGGTTGCCGGCACCTGGTTGGCGCGCGCGAGCGACAGGATGTCATCACGGATCGGACTTGCGGCGAGCGGTTTGTAATCGTTGAACAGCGGTGCGATGTAAACCGGGCCGAGCACGATGCCGATCGTCAGGAACACCATTGCGATACCGGAGCCCCACAGCCACCAGGTCTTCGGCGCGCGTCGGATCGCGGCCCAGATCGCCGCCACCGCAGGAGCCAGGAAGATGATCGACACCAGCATGCCCTTGAGCTGGTCGAGCCCCCAGTCGAGCGCGCCCTGGTTCGACATGCCGTAGGCGTGTTCGCGCCAGTAGCCTTCGTACCAGGTGAGCGGCAAGGTCAGCAGCGTGGCGAGCACGAGATACTGCGCGGCGTAGGCCATGTGCTGCAGCGGCACGCGCCGCGTGAGGCGTTCGGCGTAGTTGCGTAGCCGGACAGACAGACCGCCGCGCAAGAACAGCCAGGCGAGGGCAAGCCCGTAGATCAGGTCCGCGAGCTGCAGCCAGTAGCCACCTTCGTAGTAGGCATCGGAACGCGCGCGTGCTTCAGGTGGAATCGTGTTGAGCCACGTGCGCGTGGCCTGTTCGGCATCGAAGCCGCCGCTCGCCGCGTGGGCGTAGATCGGTGCGGCGAGCAGCGCGAGCAGTGGTGCGTAAGCCAGGATACGACGCAGGTTCATGACAGGGCGATCCGGTGAGGGCGGGCCGCCGCATTATCCGGAACGCATCGTCGCTTGTCGGCGCGCTTTGTATCGAAGCGTGTCGGTCGTACCTGGCGTTGGCGTGCAGGTTCAGCCGAACACCGCCACGATCTGGTAGCCGAACGCGGCGAGTTCGCCCTGCGGTGTCCACAAGGCGGCGCGCTCGTGCGAGTACCCCGCGCTGAACGCGTGCATCTCGGTGTCGTGGCGCCACCATGCGTCGGGCGAGGGGGCGGGCGCGCAGGGCAGCAGCTCCAGCGCCCAGGTGACGGAACTGCCCATGGTCGGGCGCTCGAAGTGGCCGAAGGCGACGGGCGGCGCGGCGTCGCCGAGCAGCACGCAGAGCAGTTCGTGATCGATCGCCTCGTCACGCAAGCGCATATGCACCTGCATGTCGCGTGCCCGGCCGCCGCTGAAGGGTTGGTCGCCTGCGGCCCAGCGGAACTCCACATGCTGCGTAAAGGCGGGTGAGACGCCTTCGACGTAAGGCATCGGGCGGCAGGCGTCGACCGCCGGCGCTGCGGGTTGCGCCGGTGCAAAGGCGGGAATTACCGAGTCGCGCGCCAGCCCGAAACTGCCGAGCAGCAGGCAGGCGGTGTCCTCGCCCACCTTCAGTGCGGCTTCCACTTGCCGCATGGCACGGCCCTCGCGCACGA
>CAMFLH010000110.1 GCA_945957295.1 uncultured Uliginosibacterium sp. | reverse complement strand
TACACCGTCTAATTCGTCGGCAGCGTCAGATGTGTATAAGAGACAGGGGCTCGGGCTTGCCATCAGCAAACGCTTGGCCGAGCTGATGGGCGGCGGCGTTGGCTGCGAGAGCGAACCGGGCAAGGGCAGCACTTTCTGGTTCACGGCCCGCTTCCCGAAAGGCGAGGCAAGAGCACGCAAGCTGATGCCAACCTTGGATCTACGCAACCGCGCAGTGCTCGTCGTGGACGACAACGCGAACGCACGCGCAGTGCTCGCGGATCTGCTCGAATCGATGACATTCCGTGTTGCGCAGGCACCGAGCGGCTTGGAGGCGCTGGACGAGATCAAGGCGGCCGACGCGCGTGGCGACGCGTTCGAAATCGTGTTCCTCGACTGGCGCATGCCGGGGATGGATGGGATCGAGACGGCGCGCAAGATCCGTGCGATGCCGCTAGCAACGACACCACATCTGGTGATGGTGACCGCCTACGGTCGCGAGGAAGTGATGCGTGGCGCCGAGGATGCCGGCCTCGATGAAATCCTGATCAAGCCAGTCAACGCATCCACACTGTTCGACACTGCGATCCGCACCTTGAGTAATCGAACGGACCAGCATGCTGAATCGAGTTTCACCAGCGCGCCCGACGAGCTACTGATGCAGCTCGCGCAGCGGCGTGGCGCGCGCATCTTGCTTGTGGAAGACAACGACCTGAACCAGCAGGTCGCGAGCGAACTGTTGCGCGATGCGGGGTTCGTTGTCGACATCGCAGACGACGGTTCGATCGCACTCGATTGCCTTGCCCGCTCGCCTTACGACCTGGTGCTGATGGATATGCAGATGCCGGTGATGGATGGCGTGACCGCTACGCGCGAGATACGCACCAACGACCGCTACGCCGCCCTGCCCATCGTCGCGATGACTGCAAACGCGATGCAGGCCGATCGCGAGCGCTGCATTGAAGCAGGCATGAACGACCACCTCGCCAAACCGATCGAGCCCGACGCGCTGTGGGCGACGCTGATCAAGTGGATCGCCCCGCGCGACCAGAGCAGCCAAGCGGCCGAAGAGGCCCCAACGCCGCAACCCGCCGACGAAGTCGATGCACTGCCGCTGCCGGTGATCGAGGGCCTCGATTGCGAGGCCGGCCTGCGACGCACGCTTCGCAAGCGCCCGCTGTACTTCAACATGCTGCGCAAGTTCATCAAGGGTCAGACCACCAGTTGCGATGAGCTACGCGCAGCCCTTGATGCCGCCGACCACGACACGGCCGAACGCATCGCCCACACCACCAAGGGCGTTGCGGGCAACATCGGCGCGGCGCCGATCCAGGCGCTCGCGGCCGAGCTGGAAGCGGCCATCCACGCGCATGCCGGGCGAGAAATCATCGACGCGGCGCTCGCCCGCCTCGCGCCACCGCTGGCGAACCTGATCGAACAACTGCAGGCTGCGCTGCCAGCGGAAGTGTCGGCCCCGGCGCAAGCGGTGGACATGAAGCAACTGACTGACGTAATGCAACAACTCGCTGCCCTGCTCGCAGATGACGATTCCGAGGCCAGCGATCTGTTCGAGCAACATGCAACCTTGCTGGCTGCGGGCTTGGGCGATGCAAGCCACGCACTCGGCGCCAGCGTTCGCAGTTTCGACTTTGAAGCCGCCCTTGTCGCATTGAAGGCAGCCGCCACGCAAGCCGGCATCAATCTGAACTGAACCGGGGAACAACATGGACAACATGATTGAAAACGCCAACCGCCCAACCGTGCTGGTGGTGGACGACACGCCGGACAACCTGTCACTGATGAGCGGCCTGCTCAAGGATAGCTACAAGGTCAAGATTGCCAACAACGGCGAGAAGGCTCTGAAGATTGCGGAGTCGGTATCGCCGCCGGACCTGATCCTGCTCGACATCATGATGCCGGGCATGGACGGCTATGAGGTGTGCGAACGCCTCAAGGCCCAGCCGAACACGCGCGACATCCCGGTGATCTTCCTGACCGCAAAGAGCGACCTCGAAGACGAAAAAAAGGGGCTCGATCTGGGCGCCGTCGACTACATCACCAAACCGATCAGCCCGCCGATCGTGCTTGCACGGGTGCACACCCACCTAGTCGTGAAGGCGAGCGCCGATTTCCTCAAGGACAAGAACGCGTTCCTCGAAGCCGAAGTGCAACGCCGCACACGGGAAGTGCAGGCGATTCAGGACGTTACGATCCTTGCGATGGCGTCGCTGGCGGAAACGCGCGACAACGAGACGGGCAACCACATTCGCCGCACGCAGTTCTATGTCGACGCACTCGCGCGCCAACTGCAGACCCACCCACGCTTTGCCGCGGAACTGGACGACCGCACGATTGATGCGCTGTTCAAGTCCGCCCCGCTGCACGATATCGGCAAGGTGGGCATTCCGGACCGCATCCTGCTCAAACCGGGGCGATTCGAGCCGGAAGAGTTCGAGATCATGAAGACCCACACGACACTCGGGCGCGACGCGATCCTGCACGCAGAACGCCAGCTCGGCATGGAGGTGCCCTTCCTCAAGCACGCCAAGGACATCGCCTACTCGCACCAGGAGAAGTGGGACGGCAGCGGCTACCCGGAGGGGCTCGCCGGCGACGCGATCCCGCTGTCGGCGCGGCTGATGGCAGTGGCCGATGTGTATGACGCGTTGATTTCACGGCGGGTATACAAGGCCGCGATGCCTCACGAGAAAGCGGTGGCAATCATCCAGGAAGGCCGCGGCAGCCATTTCGACCCAGACATCGTCGACGCCTTCCTTGCGATCCAAGACCGCTTTCGCGAGATCGCGTCGCGCTTCGTGGATACCGATCACGACATTGCAGAGAAGGCGGAACAGCTAGGCCGCGCGATCGGCACCGTCATTGAGGCGGCGCCCGCTTCGGCACCACCAGCGTAACGCTGGTCCCGGCGCCTTCGCTGCTCTGCAGCTCCACCGAGCCGCCGAGCAGCCCGGTGACGATGGTGTGCACGATATGCATGCCGAGCCCGCTGCCACCGCGCCCGAGCTTGGTCGTGAAGAAGGGATCGAACACCCTGCGCTGCATCGCCTCGCTGATCCCGACACCATCGTCCCGTACCGTGATGCGGACCGCGTCTGCGCCCTCGGCGTGGGCCTCGATCACCACCACCCCGTCATTGCGCCCCTCGAAGCCATGCACGATCGCGTTGTTGACCAGGTTGCTCAGCACCTGCCCCAACGGGCCGGGGAAACTGTCCATTACCAGATCAGGCTCCACCACCGTATCAACCCGATAGGGTTTGAGTTTCAGCGTTGGCCTGAGCATCAGCAAGGTCTCGTCCATCACCTCCGCAACTCGGAATTCACGTCGGTTGGAGCTCGCACGATCAACCGCTACCTGTTTGAAACTCGCCACCAACTCGGCGGCGCGCGACAGGTTGCGCAGCAGGATGTCACTCGCCTGATCGGCGGTCTCGATGTATTCGTGCAACGTCGAGCGCCGCAGCCCTGTTTTCGCCTCGCGCACCAACGTCGTTGTGGCCTCGCTTAGCGTGGATGTGACGGTCAGGCAATTGCCGATCGGCGTGTTCAATTCGTGCGCCACGCCAGCCACGATGCTGCCAAGCGCCGCCATTTTCTCGGACTGAACGAGTTCGTCCTTCGCCTGCTCTAGCCGCGTCAGCGCGTCCGACAGGTCCCGGTTGGCGCGTGTCAGCTGCGCGGTACGCTCGCCAACGCGCTGCTCCAGCGTCGCGTTCATTTCACGCACAGCCTGCTCGTTGCGCCGGCTGGCGGTGACATCGATCAGCGACAGAATCAGGAGTTGTCGTTCGCCGTCCCGCATCAGCCGGCCAGACACCGCGCAGAGGATCTCGCCGCCGTCGCTGCGACGCATCCAGGCTTCGCGGCCAAGGCTTTCGCCGCGCTGCGCGAGATCCTCGAGCAGTGCGGCGCGTTCCGCCTCGCGTGCCCAGAGATGCAATTCGAGGCCGGTGTGGCCCATCACCTCTTCCAACGAATAACCAAACTGGCGACACCAGACCTCGTTGCAGTCCTGGATCGCGTACCCCGGCACAGCGCTGACCGACAGAGCGACCGGCGAGGCATGGAAGAGTTGGCTGAACAGTTTCTGGCTGCGGCGAAGGTTGTCTTCGGCGCGAAGCCGCGCGTACTCCTGGCCAATGCGTTCAGCGACCATTCGCACCAGCGAGCGCGCGGTTTCCGGATATTCCAACGCATGCGGCACCGCCACCAGCAAGGCTTCGGCTCCACCGCCATCGGCACGTACCGGCGCGGTAATCAGCAGGTGTGGCTGCATACCCAACAGTGGTGCCATCGCCGCCGCGTCAGCAGCTGTAGGTATCCATTCGGCAAACTGGTTACTACGCACAGCAGCGGCCAGCGCCGGAGCAGGCAAGCGCCCCATCACCTCGTCGCCATCGGCGCTGCGCAAGCCGGACAGCTCGACGGCATCGTCGGCCACAACGCAGGCCAGTGCCGCCACGGCCGAAAAGCCGACCCCTTCCACCGCCGCGTCGAGCAGGCTGCGTAGCACGTTGCGGCCCGCTGCGGAGGCCAGGCGGGCGAGCGCCCGCTGCGCGCGGCGCACTTCGCTCTCGTCCCGGATCACCGCCACCATGCAGGATTCGCCGGCGATGTTCACCTGCCGCGCGCTCACCACTCCTTCTGAAACGCCACCGTCTGCACGACGCATCTCGATCGGAATGCGATCAGCACGCCCCTCGCTGAGCACCTGCCGCGCGACTTCGTGACGCTGCTCTGGATTGACGAATACCCCCAGCTCGACCGACGTTCGGCCGATTGCGCGCGAACGCGGAATGCCGGTCACCCGCTCGAACGCGTCGTTGGCATCGTAGATCGTACCGTCCGAGATCCGCGACAAAGTGACATAGTCCGGCACCGCCATGAACGCCGCCGAGAAGCGTAGTTCCGAATCGCGCAGGGCACGCTCAGCTGCCACGCGTTCGGTCATGTCGTGGAAGCAAAGCGCCACAACGCCAGCATGGTGCCGGAACACCACCAGATCGAGCACCCGTTCGCATTCCGGCGCGATGTACTCATAGCCGGGCAAAGCAACGCTGCCGCCCTCTCGGGCAACGCGCTGGCAGGCGTGTTCGAGCACCGTGTTATCAAAGCCGGTGTATGCGCCCTGCAGCGAGTGGCCGCGCGTCGCCTCCTCCGTCACAAGCAGCACACGGCCAACAAGTGGATTGGCTCCCAACACAACCAGGCGGCCGGACGGCTCAACCCGCACCTCCACGACCCCCATCGGAGCGCCTTCCAGCAAGGTGCGCAGGCGCTCGGCGCCGGCCCTCACTTCACCCTCGCGTGCCCGCAGGCGCTCGAAAATCGTATCCAGCGACTCGCCGATCTGCGCGAACTCGCTCACCCGCGTCGGCGGCAGGGCAGCAGGCTGCTTGCCATCCGCGATCGCGCGCCCGCGCGCGGCAACCAGATTGAGGCGGTTCGCCACGCGGCCGGCGGTGCGGCTGCCGACGAACAGCAACAGACCGGTGGCAAGCAACAGCCCGGTCAGCGTAATCGCGGCTGCGGCATACAGCGGCCCCATCACTTCATCCGTCGGCTGACCGATCAACGCTGCCCAGCCCAATGCCGGAATCGGTACCGCGCTGCCGATGTACTCGCGCCCGTCCAGCATGAAACGGCCGGTCGCCGATTCACCATGCAGGCCCTTACGCACCAGATCGATATCGCTCAGGTTCACCTGCTCACGCGCTTTGCTGCTATCCGGATGTGCGATCACGCGCCCGGCGCGATCGACCAGCACTGCCAGCACATTGCCACCTCGCCGCAACGCTGCCACGCTTTGCGAGAGCCGATCGACATCCACTTCCGCAACCAGAACCTGCCCATCGACAGGGACGGCCAGTGCCACCGATATCTGGCCGCCAATCGGTGACAGGTAGGTTTCCGACCACACTGGCCGGTTCTCGCGCAGTGCATTGCGCACATAGGGCTGGCTGCCGAGCGAGAGGCCGATAAAGTTGTCGCGGTAGGCCTGCCAGCGCTCCGGCAAGCCTACGCTGGCGACCCGCCCCTCGTAATCCACCAGCATCAGCGCGCCGGTTTGTCCACGCGCAGCGGCCAGCGCATCGAACATGGTGGAGATCTGGTTGAGTGGCACCGCCTTGCGCAGGATCGCCGCGGCTGTATCCAGCCCCTGCGTGGGGGCCGCCAGGAAACTCATCACCTGTTCGGTAATTGCATTGGCGAGCACCTTGTCGCGGGCCCGCAGCGTGCGCTCGAACGACGGCAACAAGTAGCCAAGCAGGGCGACGATCACCAGCAGCAGGGGTAGCAGCCCCGCCGCTGCAAACTGCCACGAGAGAATGCGGCGCAGCGAGATCCGTCGGCTCATGGCGCCAGCACCACCTCGAAGCGCCCGTTGCGGATCTGCGTGACGTATACGGTGCGCTGGGCATCACCGAAGCGATCGATCTTCATCGTGCCCTGCGACAGGTCGAACTGCCCCAAGCGCAGCAACGTCTGCTTCAACGTTTCGCCAGCGTGCTGTTCGGTGAGCCCGGTGATGACCATGCGTGCCGCATCGTAGCCACACACCGCGGCGTAGCCGGGCTCCTCGCCAAAGCGCTCGCGATAGCGCTGACGGAAGGCGAGGAAAGCGGGTTTCTTGCTGAAGCGGTCGAAGTACTGCGAAACGAACATGCCCTCCACCGCCGCGCCGCCCATGTCGATCAGGCGATCTGAGCCGCCCCATTCGGCCGAAGCGAGTTGCACCGTGACACTGCGCTTGCGCACCTGTTGTGCCAGCAAGGCGGTATCGACGGCGTTGGCCACGATCACCACCAGGTCTGGCCCGCTCGCCAGCAGGCGCTCCGCGAGGGCGCTGAAATGCAGGTCGGGGCGCGAGGTATAGGTCTGTGTAAAGAGGACCTTGCCGCCGCCTGCTTCGAAAGGGGCGACAAAAGCCTTGTACCAGCTCTCCGAATACGCACGGTTGTTCAGATCGTAGATCACCGCTGCGCGCCTGAAACCGCCGGCCAGATATTGCGCGGCATTGCGCGCTGCGTTGAAGCGTGTCGCCGCCACCACGCGGAAGAAGTAATCGTCGCGACCGCTCAGCTCATCGGCCGTCGAGGTCGGACTCACCATCACCACTTGCTGCTGCGACACCAGATCGACGGTGGCCACCGACATTGCGCTCGTGGTGTGACCCACGATGGCGGCAACATGTTCGCTGACCAGCGAATTCACCGCCTGACGCGCCTTTTCGGCATCCTGCTCGTCGTTGCGCACCACCAACTCAAGCGGGCGGCCGTGCACACCGCCCTGCGCATTGAGCTCTTCAACTGCAATCGTGGCGCCATTGCGTCCGTCGATACCCAAGTCCGCGACACGGCCAGAATAGCCGCCGACAAAGCCGATACGGATCGGCTCCGGCCGACCGCAGGATACGAGGCAGAGCAGCACACCGAGCCATGCGATCCGCCATACCTGCCCCGTCATCGCGCGCATCGGCCTCCCCTTTGTCTGGCGCCCGGGTTTACCTACGGCCGCAGGCGCACGGACTTGAAGCCGCCCGGGGGCCTTTGCGCCAAAACAAAGCCGTTTAAGCGGTATCAGTTCAGCATATGGACCAAGAACGCGGCACCACCCGATCGTGGCGCCGCGCCCTAGCCAGCCCGGAGAAGACACCATGTTCCACAAGATTCTGGTCGCCATCGACGGCAGCGAAGCATCGGCCAAAACGCTCGATGTCGCAGCCGGACTCGCAGTCGCCAACGAGGCGCTGCTTATCGTTGCCCATGCCCTCGACGAAGGGCAAATGCCAATCCGCCAGAGCAGCGATCCGCTGCTGCTGTCGCGAACCGATGTCAAACGCGTATGGAAAGCCGAAGGCGAGGCCGTGCTGGCTGAAGCGAAAGCCAAGCTCGACCGGCCCCACCTGCGAATGGAAACCGTCTTGCTCGAATCTGATAACGAACGCGCCGACGATCAGATCGCACACGCGGTCATCGCGAACGGCGTGGATCTCGTCGTGATCGGCTCACACGGCCGACGCGGCTTCCAGCGTCTGGTGCTGGGTTCGGTCGCCGAGCGGGTGTTGCGTAAGGTGGAATGCTCGGTGTTCGTCGTGCGCGCAAACGACTAGGCGCGAAACCCAGCCGCCGAAGCACGCTGATTCGCTGCGATGCGCTTGCGCTCAAGAAGGGCGCCTACAAAGCCAAAAGGGCCGCTGAGTAGCGGCCCTTTTGGTTCAACATGGCACGTTGCGTGACTTAGCTGCCGGGCTGTTCGCTCCAGCCGCCGCCGAGTGACTGATAGACGTCGACCAGCGAAGTCAGCCGGTCGCGCCTTGCAGTCACGAGCTGGCGTTCGGACTCCAGTCGCTCACGCTCTGCGTCGAGCAGATCGAGCCGGCTGGTCTGCCCTGCCCCAAAGGTCTTTGCCGCCAGTTCATACACGCGGGTACGACTGTCGCGCAGCGTCTCGGTCGCCTGCAGGGCTTCACGCGCGCCACGGGCGGACGACAATGCCGACAGTGCATCGGCATAGGCCTGCCGCGCCGCCTGGCGGTAGGTGAGTTCCGCCTGGTCACGCTGCGCCTTGGCCTGATCGACATCGGCGGATACGCGCGCGAGCCCGACCAGCGGCTGCGCGATCGCACCAGCGACGTTCCAGTTGCGTGCGGCACCCGATAGCAGATCCGACAGCGAACCGCTCTCACCACCGAAGAAACCCGTCAGGCTGATCGACGGGAACCAGCGAGCCCGCGCAGCCTCGACGTTGGCGCTGGCCGCCGCCAGTTGCGCCTCGGCGGCGCGCACATCGGGGCGACGCTGCAACAACTCGGCATGCAGGCCCGCGGGGATTTCCGGCGCGCGCGCCAGCACGTCGACCGGGCTGCCACGTTCTGGCAGGCGCTCTGCCAGCTCACGCGGGCTGCGGCCGAGCAGCAGCGACAGCGCCACTTCGGCTTGCTCGCGCGCGGCACGGATGCGCGGCAGCGCGGCAGCCACGCTGGCGCGCTCGGCCTCGACCAACGCGTACGCATACGCACCAATCACGCCCGCATCGAAGCGGCGCTTCTGCAAGGCCAGCAAGTCGTCGCGCGTTCTAAGCGTGCCGGCATACAGCGTTTCGTCGGCGTCCAGTGCCCGCAACGTGAAGTAAGCACGCGCGGTTTGCGCGGCGATCGCGCTGTGCGTCACCTCCTGACCGTACTGGCTCGCCGCGAGGTTCTGCGCAGCCACCTCGCGCTCGGCGGCAAGGCGGCCGAACAGGTCAATCTCGTACGCAACAGTAAAGCCAGCGGTGTAGGTGTTGGCGAACTTGGGCTGACCCGGCTGGCGAGTGTCATCCGCGGTGCGAACCCGCGCGCCGGTCATGCCCACGTCCACCGTCGGCAGCATGTTGGTACGTGCAGCAGCGAGCGCGCCGCGCGACTGCCGGACTCGGGCCGCCGCCAGCTCGACATCGCTGTTGTGTGCCAGCGCTTCGGTAACGTAGGCATCCAGCACCGGGTCGCCGAAGCTGTGCCACCACTCGGTGATCGCGACCGGTGCGGTTTGCGCGGCCGCCTTCGGCAATTCCATCTGCGGCGGGGCCTTCGGCGTGCCGGCACAGGCGGCCAGCACGAGCGCGGCACCCAGCGTCAGCGCAAAGCGGCCACGGCGCAAGGCGTCAGCTTTGTTGTTTCGTTCAGTCATGGCTCTTCCCTTCCTGCTCCAGTTCGGCGAGCGGGTGATGCGGGGGTGCGATCAGTTCGTCGTCCGGCGTTTTCAGGCGACGGTCGATCACGAGTTTGTAGAACAGCGGCACGAAGAACACCGCGAGGAAGGTGGCCGCCAGCATGCCGCCCATCACCCCGGTGCCCACGCTCTGCCGCGCCCCGGCGCCCGCGCCGTGCGAGATCGCCAGCGGCAGCACGCCGAGAATGAAAGCCAGCGAGGTCATGATGATCGGGCGGAAGCGCAACCGCGCCGCCTCGATCGCTGCCGCGGCGGGCGGGAAGCCCTCCTGGTTCTTCAGCAGCGCGTACTCGACGATCAGGATCGCGTTCTTCGCGGCCAGGCCCAGCAGCGTCACGAGACCGATCTGGAAGTACACATCGTTCGTGAAGCCACGCAGCCACACCGCAGCGAGCGCGCCGAAGGTACCGAAGGGCAGCGCCAGCAGCACCGACAACGGCAGCGACCATTTCTCGTACAGCGCCGACAGAATCAGGAACACCATCACCACCGCCATGCCGAGCGCGAGGCCGGAGGTACCCGAGGAACGCTTCTCCTGGTAGGACGAGCCCGTCCAGTCGTAGCTGAATTCCGGCGGCAGCACTTCCTTCGCGATGCGCTCCACCTCGGCGATCGCCTGACCCGAGCTGTAACCCGGTGCGGCGTTACCCAGCAGCTTCACCGCCGGCAAGTTGTTGTAGCGCTCCAGCAGATCGGGGCCCGCGGTGTAGTCAACATGGGCGAAAGCCGACAGCGGCACCATCCCGCCTTTGCTGCTCTTCACATAGATGCGCCCGATGTCATCCGGCCGTTTGCGATAGCTCGAATCGGCCGACATCAACACCTGCCAGGCGCGGCCGGACTTGTTGAAGTCGTTGACGTAGTAGGTACCCATCGACGCTGCGAGCGTGTTGAACGCATCGTCGATATTCACCCCCAGTGCCTTGGCCTTGTTGCGATCCACGTCTACGTAAAGCTGCGGCGAGTTGGCGCGCCACAACGTCTGCACGCCTGCGAGGATCTTGCTCTGCGAAGCGGCCGCCTGGAAGGCGCCAACCACTTCAGCCATCTTCTTCGAGCCACCGTCACCGCGGTTTTGGATGTAGAACTCGAAACCGCCGGTGCTGCCAAGGCCAAAGATCGCCGGCGGAGGGAAGGCCAGGACCAGCGCCTCCTTGATGCCTGCGGTCTTCGCATACAGCTCACCGACCAGTGCGGTCACCGGCACGTTGCGCTCGTCCCAGTGCTTCTGCGTCACGAAGAGCGTTGCCGCGCTGTTCTTGTAACCGCCGCCGATGAAGTCGAAACCGGTGAAGGCCACGACGTCCTGGTTGGCGGGGTTGGACTTCACCGCATCGATCACCTGCTTGACCACCTTGTCGGTGCGCTCAAGCGAGGCGCCGTCCGGCAAAAACACCGCCGAAATGTAGAAGCCCTGATCCTCGTCCGGCACCAGCGAACCCGGCGTGAACTTCCACAGCCCGGCGGTCACCGCAACCATGGCAAGGAACAGCGCAGCGCCGATGCCTGAGCGACGGATCACCCAGGTCACGCCGCCGATGTAGCGGCCGGTGGCACGGTGGAACCAGTCGTTGAAGCGCAGGAAGAACGGGTTGGTCTGCTTGTGCTCGTGCTTGAGGATCAGCACGCACAGCGCCGGCGTCATGGTCAGCGCGATGATGCCCGACAGCGTGACAGAGATCGAAATCGTGATCGCGAACTGGCGGAACAGTTCGCCGGTCAGCCCGCCGAGGAAGGCGATCGGCACGAACACCGAACACAGCACCAGCACAATCGCGATGACCGGACCAGTCACTTCCTTCATCGCCTGGATCGCCGCTTCACGAGCGTGCAGCCCTTCCTCGTGCATGATCCGTTCGACGTTTTCCAGCACCACGATCGCATCATCGACGACGATACCGATCGACAACACCATGCCGAACAACGTCAGCGTGTTGATCGAGTAGCCGAGCAAGTGCAGACCGGCGAAGGTGCCGATCAGTGATACCGGCACCGCCAGCGTCGGAATCAGCGTCGCACGCCAGTTCTGCAGAAACAGGAAGACGACGAGGAACACCAGCACCATCGCCTCGCCCAGCGTCTTCAACACTTCGCGGATCGAGACTTCAACGAAGCGCGTGGTGTCATACGGCACGCTGTAGGTGAAGCCCTGCGGGAAGCGCTCCGACATGCCGGCGATTGTCTTCTTCACTTCCGCTGCCACATCCAGCGCGTTGGCGCCAGGCTGCAGGAAGATACCGACGAGGGTTGCCGGGTGGCCGTTGATGCGGCCGATGAAGTCGTAGTCCTTCGAGCCCAGTTCAACGCGTGCGACATCCTTCAGACGCAGTGAAGAGCCGTCCGGATTGGCGCGCACGATGATGTTCTCGAACTCTTCGACGCTCGACAGCCGGCCCTTGGTGGTGACCGTGTAGACCATCTCCTGCCCGCCACCGGTGGGTGCCTGACCCACCTTGCCGGCGGCGAACTGAGCATTCTGCTCGTTCAGCGCGGCCGCGATGTCAGCCACGGTCACCTTCAGCTGCGTCATGCGATCCGGGCGGATCCACACGCGCATCGCATAGTCCTTGGCACCGAAGATCTGCACGTTGGTCGTGCCTGGAATGCGCTTCAAGGCATCAAGCACGTTCAAGGTGACGTAGTTCGACGTGAAGAGATCGTCGTAGCGACCATCCGGCGAGTAGAACGCGAGCACCTGCAGGAAGGACGAAGAGCCCTTCTCCACGGTCACGCCCTGGCGCCGCACTTCCAGCGGCAGCTTGGCCTCGACCTGCTTGACGCGGTTGTTGACGTTGAGTGCCGCCTGATCGACGTTGGTGCCGATCTCGAAGGTCACGGCAATCGTCATCACGCCGCTGGAGGTCGAAGTCGACTGCATGTACATCATGCCTTCGACACCGTTGATCGCATTTTCCAGCGTCGCCGCTACGGTCTGCTCCAACACGTTGGCCGAGGCACCGGGGTAGACCGCGGTCACCTGCACCACCGGCGGCGCAATCTCGGGGTACTGCGCAATCGGCAGACTGCGCATGGCCGCCAAGCCCGCCAGCACCATGAAAATGGAGATGACAAAGGCGAAGATCGGCCTGTCTATGAAAAATCGGGAGAACATGGCTCAGTGCCTCCGGCTCAGTGCTTGCCAGCCGGGGCGGACTGGGCTGCCGGCGCGGCGCCGCCAACCTTGACCGGCGCACCGGGGAAGAAAATGCGAGCGGTGCCATCGACGATCACCTGGTCGCCCGGCTTGAGGCCGTCGCGAATCACCCAGGCATTCGCCAGATCACCGTCAAGCTTGACCCACTCGCCCACCTGCACCGGGCGCGGCTGCGCGATCGTGGCCCCATCCTTGCCCTGACCCACCACATACACATACTTGCCGTTCGGCGAATCGAGCACCGCACGCTGCGGCAGCACCACGGCCTGCGGGCGCGTCGCACCGCTCAGGATCACGCGCACGAACTGGCCCGGCGCCAGTTTGCCGTCAGCGTTCGGCACACTCGCACGCGCGGCAAAGCTGCCGGTGTTCGAATCAGCCTTGTAATCGTGGAAGTCGATGCGGCCAACGCGATCCAGCATCGAGCCATCGGAGAGCTTCAGCTTCACGGCGAAGCCGTCCTTCGGTAGCACCAGCTTGCCGTTGGCGGCTTCGTCACGCAGGCGCAGCGCCTCTTCCTCGCCGACGCCGTAATTCACATGGGCCGGATCGGTCTGCGCCAGCGTTGCGAGCAGGCTGTCACCACCCGCAGCGGCGAGCCCACCCTCCACCTTCAGCGCACGCCCCGCGACACCACCGAGCGGGGCACGGACTTCGGTATAGCCAAGGTCGATGCGCGCAGTCGTCAGATCGGCCTCTGCCGACTTCACTGCCGCCTGCGCGAGTTCGAAGGCCGATGCGGCGTCATCCGCATCCTTCTGGCTCACCGCCTGTTCTGCGGCCAGCGGCTTGATCCGCTTGTATTCGCGCTCGGCTTGCTTCAAGCGCGCCTGAGCCTGCGTCAGCGCCGCCTCGGCAGCCGCAACGCGGGCGCGGAACGGCGCCTGATCGATCAGGAACATCGGCTGACCCGCCTTGAGCAGGCTACCTTCTTCGTACAGACGCTTTTCGATGATGCCCGTGACGCGCGCGCGCACCTCGATCTCGCGCGAACCGGCCACCTGGCCGACGTATTCGAAATCGACCGGTACATCGCGCAGCGCAATGGTAGCCACGGCCACATCCGCCGGCGGCATGCCGCCATGCCCTTGCTGGCCACCCTGCTTACCGCAGGCAACTAGAACAACGGAAAGCGCCGCCAGCGCAATCGCGCTGCGCACCGACGGGGGAGAAATGCGGGAGGGATGCATGGTGGTGTCCTCTGCAAGGGGAGAGAAGCGTTGCCGCCGGGCGTACCGGGACAATCCGAATTGACAAACGATGGCGATTTTAGATACATACAAGAATGTTTGTAAATCACTGATCGTGTCGTTGTGTATCACCCACGCTACTTGACCCGTATCAGCGCAGCCGACACCGCACCTTAGTACACAGAGAACATGGTCAGACGAACCAAAGAACAGGCGGAAGCCACCCGCACGCAACTGCTTGATGCGGCAGAAGCGCTCTTTTGCGACAAGGGCGTCGCATCAACAACGCTGGACATGATTGCGCGCGCGGCAGGCGTGACACGCGGAGCGGTCTACTGGCACTTCAAGAACAAAGCCGAGATTTTCGAGGCGGTATGTGACCGCGCGACGTCACCGATGGAAACCATGCTCGACACGCTGGCGGCGGAATCGGGCGACGACCCGCTCGGCGCACTCGAGCGCCAGGCCTGCGGCATCCTGCAACTGGTTGCCGGCGATGCGCGGATGCGCGCCGTGCTGGAAATCCTCTTCCGCGGATTCGATGGTGGTGCCGAATTCGCCGAGTACCTCGCGCGCGAGGAGGAGAGCAAACGCAACTGCCGTTGCGAGATCGAATCGGTGCTGGTGGCCGCCGCAGCGCGCGGCCAACTGCCGCCGGATACCAGCCCCGCGAAAGCGGCCGTCGCCATCACGGCCTTCGTCGGCGGCCTGATGCGCGACTGGGTGCTCGACGGCGACTACGACCTCGCCGACATGGCACCCTACCTCACCCGCGTGTTCTTCAAGGGGCTGGCCAGCGCCTAAGCGCCTCTGCCTTGCGGTTAGGCCGCCGCCGTCAGCTCGCGCCGCATCACGATCGCGTCTTCACGACGGCCCTCCGCCGCGGGGTAGTAATCGCGGCGTCGACCGATCGGCGCAAAGCCTGCGCGCTCGTACAGCCGCAGCGCCGGCGTATTGGAGGGGCGCACTTCGAGGAACATCTGACGGGCGCCGTGTTCCCACAATCCATTCGCGAGCACGTCGAGAAACCAGCGCCCCAGCCCCTGCCCCTGCACCGCGCGCAACACGCTGATGTTGAGCAGATGCGCTTCGTCGACGATCTTCAGGCAGATCGCGTAGCCGAGCGGTTCGCCATCGCGCTCGAGCACGCAGCAGGCATGCCCCACTTCCAGCGAGTCGCGGAAATTCCCGCGGCTCCACGGAAAGGCATGCAGCACCGATTCCGCCTCGCAGACCCAGTCCAGATCGTCGACCGTCATCGGGCGAACCCGCAGCACGGACGTCATGCCTTCATGGCCTTCGCCACCCGTTCAGCAGTCGTCAGCGCCACCTTGTCGCGCACGTAACACGGCGCGAGCGCCTCCGGCGCAACCGCTTCGGGCCGATGCGCCGCGCACCAGCGCAAGAGCTTGGCCGCATCGGGCAACGCGCAGATATCGCCTTCGTCTAGCCGAGCCAGCAGATCGGGGGCGAACTGATCACGGTATTCCGC
>CAMFLH010000109.1 GCA_945957295.1 uncultured Uliginosibacterium sp. | reverse complement strand
AGTGGCCTCGCCGTCAGTGAGGACGACTTCCTTGATGGCGCGCTGCTTGAACCCCTGTGGCGCGGCGCCGCGATGCTGCCACCGATCAACCTGACGAGCGAACCGGCGCAGCTGGTCTGGCGCTTCCGCCTGCGGGGTGACGACGGCAGCGCCAGCGGCGCACTGCTCTTCGGCCATCGCCACCTGCCCCTTCCAGCGGCGTCGCGCGAGAACCGCGCCCGCTTCGATCACGACCGCTACCCCACTTTCTGAGGAGACCGACATGGCCGACCTGATCAAGAGCGTGACCGGCACCGCCCTCAACACCACCGGCGTGCAGCGCGCGGCTGCCGCAGCACTCGCACAGCCGCTGGCAAGCAGCGCGATCCGCGATGATCTGCTGCAGATATCACCGGGCCTGCTCAACACCGGCATCATCGGCACGATCGATCCGGGCGTGCTGCGCCCGACGCTCACCGCGGCGCTGGCGCATGTGCAGCCGGGTGAGCTGATCACCGCGACGCTGATGAACGCCATCATCGATCGCCTCAACGCGTTGGCCGGCAACACCGGGCCCGCGACGATGACGGGGGATGTCACCGGCACCACCGCGGCGAACCAGATCAGCGCGCTACAGGGCAAGAGCGTGCTCGCCAACGCGCCGGCGGAAGGGCAGTTGCTTGGTTTCTCCAACAACGCCTGGCGGCCGGTTGCGGCGCCGCAGGCAACACCTGTGGTGGTGGCTGCGGCCGCGATCCAGAACCGTGGCATCGTCACCAGCGGCAGCGTGTGGGGCGTCACGTCGATGCTGGGCAACTTCACCAGCGCCGATCTGCGTGCACCGCGCTTCACGTTCGACGGCTACAACCCCACCTTCAACACCTACTTCTTCCGCTTCACGCTGGTCGATGCGGATCACCGCGGCGGCATCGCGACCGTGATGCCCTATGTGCTGCGCGTCGACCCCGGCTTCTTCGAGATCGGCTTCCAGCCGCTTGGTGTGAACGGCAATTTCGACCCGGGCCTGATCCTGCAGGTGGAGGTGGTCGCGTATCCGCGCCTGCGTCTGTTCTTCAACGGCATCACGGAAGTGGCGACCGGCGTTGGCAGTATTGCGGGCAGTGCGCTCAACGCTGGGCTTGCCGCCGCGGCGAGCGGTAACAATGCCGTGACCGCGGCGCCCGCACAGAACGGCGGGCTCGCGATCAACCCGGCCGTGCTGAATGCCGGGCTGACCGTGTCGCCCACCGTGAGCAATCCAGGCATTGCAGCCGTGCTCGCGCAGCCGGTGGTCATGGCGACGACGCCTGTCGCGAGTAGCGTGACGGCCGCGCCAGCTGCCACCGTGGTCAGCACGGCACCAGCGCTGAACCTCTCGGGCGTTGCGCTGGCGCCGAGCGCAGTCAGCAACCTGCGCAGCGCGCCAGCGAAGAAGAAGTCCCCCGCGCGCGCCGTGCCGGCCAAGCCGGTACCCAAGCGCGCCGCAACGAAGAAGCCGGCGCCCAAGGGCGGAAAAGGCGGCTGAGCATGGACGACCTGCGCATCGTGAGGGCGCGGGTGCGGGGCGGGGGGCCGGTGCCGGACCTCGACGCGCGCTTTGCGCGCCGCGCTGAATCGGCACTGCGTGGGCTCGACCCCGGACGCGCGATCCTGTGCCTGCGCGAGGCGAGCGGTGTGCTTGCCGAGGATGCGTTCGCCGCGCCGCTGTCGCGCGCGCAGACCGATTGGCTGCCCATCTCGCGGCAGGTGCAGGCACGGCTCGCAGCTGCACGCCATCCGTGGCGTGAAGTGGTGATGCCCGATGCGATGGCGGTGTGTTTCGCCGATACCGCCGAATGGCTTGCCTGCGCGGCGCTGGACTTGCTGGCCCAGCGCATCGAGCGCTGCTGGTGGTGGTGCAGCTTGCCTCTGGCGGGCGCGGCGGGTGTTATCGCCGCCTGGCAGCAACATCCGCACGCGGTGCCGGCTGCGCTGGCGCTGCTGGCGCGGCGCGGGCTAGCGGTGCGCTTCGCGCAAGCGGTCGGCGCGCAGGCCGCTGCGCTGCGCCAGGAGCTGACACAGCACTTCGCGATGGGCGGTGACGTCGCCGCCCCTGCAGATTCGCCTGCCGTCCGGACGCTGATGGCGGCCCTGTCGGATTGCACTGCGGCGCCGCCTGCGCAGCTACCCGAAGCGCCGCGCGCCTGGTTGTGGCTCGCCTTGGGGCTGGCCCGCGCGCCCGCGGCGGTGTGTGCCGCGCCGCTTCCGCCTGCTGTGTGGATGAGGCCGCAAGCCGTTGCCGCGAGTGCTCCGCAGGGGCAGAGGCGCGCCAGCAGCGTCGTGCCACAGACCGATGCACCGCCGCTGCGCGAGCAGGCCTTGCCCGATACGCCGCAGCGCCCGGATGAGGCTTCGACGCAGCCGCCGTTCGCGCCGATCCCGGTTCGGCATGCGATCGGCCGCAGCGTCGCGGCGATTCTGCAAGCCGCGAACGATCCGATTGTGCTGCCCCTCGCACCGGACGAAGCGCAAGCACTCTTGCCGTCGCAGACCACCGCCCGAGCGCGCTTGCGCTGGAACGACGTCGAGCCGATCACGGCGCTCGAATCGCCGGCGCCTGTGCGCGCTGCTGACGTTGCGGGTGCGGCCACCGAAGCGATCGCGGCCGAATCAATCAGCGCCCATGCGGCGCACACCGCAGCGCCGATCGCGGGTGCGCCGCATTCGTTCGGCGCCGAGCTTGAAACGGCCTATGGCGGCGTCTTCCACTTGCTGAACCTCGCGCTGGCGTTGGGCCTCTACCCGGACTTCACCCGCCCGGCTGAGCGCGGTATCGCGCTGCACCCATGGGACTATCTTTCGCTACTGGCACGTGAGCTGGTCGGCGCGGAGTTCGAGGCCGATCCGCTTTGCGGCTGGCTGGCCGATGCGGCCGGTCGCCCGCAGGGTGTTGAGGCTGGGCTGTGGGCGTCGGCACCGGAACGCGATTGGCAAATGCCGGTGCACTGGCTCGCGCCGTGGGCGGCGCAAGCGAAGCCTTGGCGCTGTGTCGTGGCACAGGGGCGTCAGGCGCTGTGGCACCCCGTCGGCTTCTGCGTCGCGGATCTTTCGGGTGATGAAACGCTGCAGGGTGCGCAATGGCCCGGATGGGTCGCACCGCGCCGCGTCGTACCGTGCACCCGGCCTGCGCCGCGCGCGGTGCGCAGTTGGGCGGACTGGATCTCCCGCTTCGCAGCCTTCGTGCGGGCGCGGCTCGCAGCGGCGACCGGCTGGCCGCAGGGCGATGCTGCGCAGCGGCTGCTGCGCGTGCCCGCACGGGTCTGCCGCAGCGCGGAGTATCTGGAGGTGCGGATGAGCCTTGCGGCGCTGCCGATCGAGGTGCGCCTTGCGGGCCTCGATCGCGATCTCGGTTGGCTGCCGGCCGCGGGCTGCGACCTGCGCTACCGCTTCGACGCCGGAGGCCCGGCATGAACGCGCCGCGCGCACCGATCGCCTTCGCCGACGTGCCACCAGGGGCGAACAACCATGCGCGGCTGTTCTTCTTCGGCGCTGTGCTGGCGTGGTTGGCGCCGGCGCTGCGCAAGGCCGGTTCGCCGGATGCGCTGTTTGCGCATCACCCCTTCCTGCAAGACTACCTCGACCAGATCGACCGCCCGGAGCTTGAAGGCCTTGCGCTGGAGACCTGCTGGCATGCCTGGCATGAGGCGACCGACGCCTGGGCCGGTGCGCAGACGGGTCTGCCAATCCGTCGCTTGCAGACGGCGCTGATGCTGGACGACGCGGCGATCGGGCTGGTGTTCCAAATCGGCCTGATCGAAGACGACCCGCGCTTCGCCGCGCTCGCCGCCGATCTGCAGGACGGCGCCGCACGCCCCGCATGGGGCTGGCTCGCCGCCTGCCATCCGACGCTGGAGCCGGACGCAGTGCGCGAGCGCCTGCAGGCGTTGCTCAACGCTGGCCTGCTGCATGCCGAGCAGCAAGGCCCGCGCGCGGCGTGGACGCTGTCGGTGCCGCTCGCGGTGTGGGATGCACTGTGCGCGCGGCGCGTGGAGGACACGACACTGCGCCTGCGGCCGCGCGAGGCTGCGCAGCCGCTCGCTGCGCTGTGCGTTCCCGATGCAGCGAGCGCGCCTTGGCCGCTTGCCCTGCGCGGCTTGCCCGGCAGTGGCCGCATGACACTGGCGGCAGCCCTTGCTGCACAAAGCGGCCGTGCATGCCTCAGCATGCGCGCCACCGCTGCGACCACGACGAGCGAACTCGCCTCGGCGCGTTGCATCGCCTTGCTGTCGGACGCCGCGCTGATACTCGATGCGCGCCGCCAGTTGCCGGAGTCGCTTGCGCTCGTCGCGCCACTCGCGGATATCTGCCTGCTGCCGCTGGCGGGGGGTGAGCTGCCGCCGCAGGTGACGGTGATCCGCATCACGCCGCCGGGGCCGCAGGCGCGTGCCGCGATGCTGCAGCGTGCGTGGCGGGCCGCGGGCCACGGCGACTCGCCCGACGCGCTCGCTGCGCCGCACCGGTTGCCGGCCGGCATCTGGCAACGCTTGATCACGCGTGCGCTGACGCAGGCCGAGCCGACGCGGGCATTGGCTGCCATGCTCGCCGGGCGCAGCGATGCGACCCTGGCCGCGCTGGCCGAAGCGCTGCCGGGCAGTGGTGACTGGGCCGAGCTGGCGCTGCCGCCCCGTGCAGCGGATGAAATGCGTTGGCTGGAACTGCGTTGCCGGCAGCGCGAACGGCTCGCCGAAGGGGTGGGCCATGCGCTCGCGGCCGGCCTGACCGCGGGCGTACGGGCGCTGTTCAAGGGCCCCTCGGGCACCGGCAAAACTGCCGCGGCCCGCATCCTCGCGGCGCAGCTGGGCAAGCCCGCCTTCCGCGTCGACCTGGCGCGCACCGTCAGCAAGTACATCGGCGAGACGGAAGCCAACCTCGCGCGCATCTTCGAAGCCGCCGAGGCGATCGACGCCGTGCTGTTGCTCGACGAGGGCGATGCGCTTATGGCCGGCCGCACCGGCGTCAGCAACGCCAACGACCGCTATGCCAACCTCGAAACCAACTTCCTGCTGCAGGCGGTGGAGCGTTTTCACGGCATCCTGCTGGTCACCACCAACAGTGCCGAGCGGATCGATAGCGCCTTTTTGCGCCGCATCGATGTGACGATCGACTTCCCGGCGCCGGACGCTGCGGTGCGCGAGCGCATTCTTGCGATCCATCTGCCGCGCGACCACGCTGTGCCGCAGGCTGTGCTGTCGCGCTTTGCGGCACGCTGCGCGTTTGCTGGCGGGCAGTGGCGCAACGTGGTGCTGCATGCGGCGCTGCTGGCGCTGGAAGCGGGCAGCCCGATCGACGCCGCGGCGCTGGAGGCGGCGATCCGACGCGAGTATCGCAAGAGCGGCCAGGTTTGCCCGCTGCGTGAGGAGGGCGAGACGTGAGCGCGGTTGCGCGCGCCGCAGCGGTGGCCAGGCCTGCGCCTGCCGCCACGGCGCGTGCTCGCCCTGCCACGGGGACGGCGCAACGCATGCCGGGCCGCCTGGGCGCGGGCCAGCCCTTGGCGATGCCGTTGCGGCGTCGCCTGGAACAAAGCCTCAATGCGGATCTTGCCGCGGTGCGTGTGCACACCGACGCCGCGGCGCAGCGGGCGGCCGCACAGGCGGGGGCACGCGCCTTCGCGTTCGGTGAGGACATCGTGCTGGCAAAGGGCGAACGGCCGGACGATCTGGCGCTGCTCGCGCACGAAGTCGCGCATGTGATCCAGCAACGCGGGCCGGCACGGCCGCAGGTGCAGCGCCTTGGCGAGGATGGCGGCACGCTGGAGGCCGAGGCCAGTCGGGCAAGTGCCGCCGTGGTGGCGGGTGGCGGTTACGCGGTGACCGGGCGAACAAGCGGCGCGACGGTGCAGCGCAAACCTGGTCTGCTGGAACGCGCCGGGGCTGCGCTGGGTGGCGCAGTGGATACGGTGAAACAGGCAGCGGGCGACCTGGCGATGGAGCTGGTCAACCGCTATGCACCGGAACTCGCCCCCTTCGTGCAGAAGGGCCCGCAGGGCGTGCTCGATTACCTGAAGGAGCGCGTCACCAACGGCTTCAAGAAGGTCATCGATGGCGTGATGGCGCCGGTGTATGCGGTGGCCGGCGCGGGCAAGCAGCTCACCGCGCGCTTTGCGCCGATGCTGCAGTGGGTGCAGGAGGCGGCCGGCAAGATCGCCGCCAACGATTGCACGCCGCTGCGCCAGGCTGCCGAGAAGGTGGAGCAGCTTGCGACCAAGCTGCTGCAACCCATTGTCGAGAAGCTGCAGCCGGTGGTGAAGAAGATCGAGGACCTGTGCCAGTCGCTGTGGGACAAGGTTGGCGCGCCGGTGTGGAACTGGATCAAGAAGATTGCCAAGCAGCAGTGGGATCAGATCGAACAGCTCGCGAGCTGGGTGTGGGACAAATGCGCACCGATCCGCAAGGCCTCGGCCGATGCCTGGACCTGGGTGAAGAACAAGCTCGGCATTGGCGACGGCCCCGAGGGCCAGAACGGCATCCTGCAATGGGTGCAAGGCAAGGTCGAGAAGCTGTGGGACGCGGTGAAGGAGGTGCTGGCGCCCTATCAGAAAGAGATCAAGACGGTGGCAACCGTGGTTGGCGCGGTGGCGGTGATGGCCTCGCCCGCCGGCCCGTTGGTGGCGCTCGGTGCGGCCGTGGTGGGCGTGGTGCAGGGCGTACGCTGGATCAAGGCGCACTGGGGCAAGGGCAGCATGGTGGTGCAGGCGCGCGCCTACCTGCAGAACACGTTGATCCCGACGCTGCAACGCGGCGCACACCGCTTCGGCAGCGGGCTGGTGAATCTCGCGCGTGGCCTCACCGGCGCGATCGGTCGGGTGGCGAAGGCGGTCGGCGGCTGGGTCGGAACGGCCGCCGGCGTCGGGCTATCGTTCATCGTATCGGCCACGCAATGGGTGGCCGACCAGATCGATGCGCTGGCCGCCTGGGCTGGTGGCAAGCTGATGCAGGTGGCCGATGGCCTGCTCGCGATGGTGGACCGGCTCGGCGCCTTCCTCGGCCGCGCGCTCAACTTCCTGCGCCGCATCGCCAATGTGGTGCTGGATGTGTGGGGCATCCCGATCCTGCTCGCCGAGAAGATCTGGGACATGATCCCGAAGTGCATCCGCGACCCCTTCGTGGACTTCCTGATCCCGATCATCCTGCGCCAGATTGAGCTCTTCGAAGCGCTGGCGCGCGATGGCGAGGCCTGGGCGCGCACCAAGACCGAGATCCGCGCGCTGATCAAACTGGTGTTCAAGAACCGCGACCTGATGGGCGCGGTGAAGGCGAGCTTCCGACTGGTGCTGCGGGTGTTCGATGTGCCACCGGAACTGCTCGGCGAACTGATCACCAAGGCTTTCTCGGTGTGGGATCGCGTAATGCGCGCACCGATCGACTTCGTGCGCAACGCCGTGCGCGCGACCGGCGCCGGCTTCAAGCGCTTCGGCAAGAACATCCTGAGCCACCTGGGCTTCGGCATCGAAGGCTGGCTGTTCGGTGAGCTGGCGGAGAAGGGCATCACTGCGCCGAGCAGCTGGAAAGACCCGATGGCGGTGTTCGGCTTTGCGCTGGATGTGATGGGCCTTTCGGTGAACCACATCTTCGATCTGCTGAAGAAGCGCTTCGATCCGAAGAAGGTCGACAAGCTGCGCACCTGGATGCGGCGCTTCGGCAGTGCGATTGCCTGGGTGCGCGGCGCGATCGATACCTCCAAATCTCCGGCCGAGAACACCAAGGGCATCATCGACAAGGCCAAGGATTTCGGCAGCACGGTGCTTCAGGGCGTGGCCGAATGGGTGGCTGGCAAGGTGGCGGAGGAGATCGCGATCGTCGCCACCGCTGCCGCAGCGTCGGGCGGCTTGTCCGAGATCGTCGACATTGCGCGCCGGGTGTACAAGGTCTTCAAGGCAGTAAAGCGCTATGCGCAGCAGATCATTCGCATTGCGATCAGTGCGCTCGATTCGGCCTCGGAGATCGCGAGCGGTGCCATCGACAAGGCCGGTGCGCGGGTGGAAGGGCTGATGCGCCGTGCGATGCCGGTGGTGATCGGCTTCCTCGCCGAGCAGGTCGGGCTCGGCGGCGTGGGCAAGAAGATCCGCGAGCTGGTCGATACGATCCGCAAGAAGGTGGACGACGCGATCCTGTGGCTGATCGACAAGGTGAAGGCCGGCATCGACGCGATTCTTCGGGGTATCAAGGCGGTGGCCGGTGCCATCGCGGACTGGTGGAAGACCCGTGTGGGTTTCCGCAGCAAGAGCGGTGAGTCGCATACGATATCGACCGAAGGCACCGAGGACGCGCCAGCGATCTACGTTGAAAGCAAGAAGACCGCGATTGACGAGGCGATCGGCCAGATCGCCGATGGCGGCCTGAAGTCGCAGGCCAAGGATCTCAAGCGTGATGTGTACAAAGCGATCCGAGATGGCAAGAACGCCAAGGACGACGCCGAAGCCGACAAACACGCAAAGACGGTACAGAAACACTTGAACGCACTGGGCGGCGTGTTCAGGCAGGCTGGTGTGCCAGCCGACGACAGCGATCCGGCGCTGGAACTTGGCGATGGCATCCCGACCAACGTTACCTACGGCGGCGTCGATGCCCAGCGGGGCGGCAAGAGCATGACCGCCGATCCGCTGACGCCCGAGCATGGTGCCGGCAGTTCCCCCTCGGTGGTGCCGCCGATCTGGGCCGCAGTGAATCAGCGTCGCAACGGAAAGCGGCTTTATGTGATGGGGCATCTTCTGAACAACAAGCTCGGCGGGCCGGGCGACAACATTGCGAACCTCACGCCGATTACCTTCAGCTGCAACGCGGCGCACCAGGCCGCGGTGGAGAGTACGTTGAAGTCGATGATCAACACTGCGCGCAAGTTCGTGTACTACAAAGTCAGTGTGAAGTACCCGCGCAGTCCGGTCGCCACGCCGCCTGAGGCGGCCCCCGAAGAAGGTTTTCTCGCCACCGCGATTTCGTGGGAGTGGCAGCAGCTCAAGCGCAAGAAGACAGGCGGTGGATACGAGCGCATGGGGAGCGCACAGCGCGGTTCGGTGCCCAACTTCCCCAACGGCTTTCCTCAGACCTGACGGCCGGTTAACCCCGGCGACACTGGAGATCAGTCATGCAGGCACAGCAGTTCTTCGATTGCGTCAAACCAACCGTTGCCGCGCTGAAGGCAAAGGGCCTCGATCAGCGTATCTACAGCGACGTGATCGACGACGCTGGTCATCAGTATGTCGACCTGGTGATGGAGGGCGGCGGCGTGCTGGGTGTGGCGCTGCTCGGCTACGTCTACATCCTCGAGCAGGCGGGGCTGCGTTTCTCCGGGCTCGGTGGTGCGTCGGCCGGCTCGATCACCGCACTGGCACTCGCAGCCCTCGGCACGCCCGCCGAGGCGAAGAGCGAGCGCCTGACCGAGATCGTCGCCAACATGCCGATGGCGAGCTTCGTCGATGGCAAGGATGACGACGACGACGATGCGCCCGACTTCATCAACACCATGCTCAAACGGCCGGGTCTGGCCAAGGGCATCTGGAACGCGATGCAGGTCGTCGACAACATGAACGAGATCCACGGCCTCAACCGGGGCGAGCGGTTTCGTGCCTGGATGCGCGATGTCGTACTCGGCAAGGCGGTGTCCAGCACGACGGCGCTGCGCGAACGCATGAGCACCACGCCGGCCGGCTGGCGTCTGCGCGACGGCACCCGGCACCGCGTTTCACAACTCGAAGGGGCCGACACGCTGCCGCCGCTGGACCCCGCGAAGGACTACCTGTGCGTGGTGGCGGCGGATATCGCGACCGAAACCAAGGTCGAGTTCCCGCGCATGGCCGCTTTGTATTGGGACGACGTTGGCGCCGTGAATCCGGCCGACTACGCGCGCTGCTCAATGTCGATCCCGCTGTTCTTCAAGCCGGTTCGCGTGCCGCTGCGGGTGCGCGATGCGGCACACCTGAAGTTGTGGGAAAACATGGCCGGGCTGGTGGCTGACGACAACATGGGCTTTCCGCCGCCGGAGGCGGTGTTCGTCGATGGCGGTGTGTTGTCGAACTTTCCGATCGATGTCTTCCACAGCACCTACAAGGTGCCGACGCGACCGACCTTCGGCGCCAAGCTGCAGTGGGACGAGCGGGCGCACACGATCAGCGGCCCGTTGAAACTGATCACGCAGACCTTTAATTCCTCGCGTCACTGCCTGGACTACGAGTTCATCCGCAAGAATCCCGACTTCCGGCAACTCGTGGCCTATATCGACACGGCGGATCACGACTGGCTGAACTTCGAGCTCACTGACGAGGCGAAGCTGGATCTGTTCAAGCGCGGGGCGAAAACCGCGCTCGAGTTTCTCGAGGGCTTTGACTGGGAGCGCTACAAGGACACGCGCGCAAGCCTGATCGGCGCTTACCAGGAGGCCTGGCGGCCGAAGGCCACTCCAGCGTGATCGCCGCGTCGCGGATGGCCGTTCGGCGCTACAGGCGCTGAATGGCCTCGCGCACCTTGTCCGGCTCGTCGAGCTTCATCAGCTTGCCGACTTTCACTGCCAGCTCACCGGTATGGGCGCGCAGGATCTCCTGCTTCACCTCGAGGATCTGCGCCGGATGCATCGAAAAGTCGCGCAGGCCCATGCCCAGCAGCAGCCGTGTGTTCGCAACATCGCCGGCCATTTCGCCGCACACCGATACCGGCACGCCGGTACGCAGACCGGTCTGGATGGTGCGGTGGATCAGCAGCAGCACGGCCGGGTGCCAGGGGTCGTACAGGTGCGACACGGCGGCGTCGGTGCGATCGATCGCCAGCGTGTACTGGATCAGGTCGTTGGTGCCGATCGACAGGAAGTCGAGCTTGCGCGCGAAGAGGCCGACGGACAGCGCTGCAGCGGGGATTTCGATCATGCCGCCGACCGGCACGCCGTCGGCAAACTTCACCTTCTCGGCACGCAGTTCGGCCTTCGCGCGTTCGAGCATCGCGAGGCTCTGAGTGATCTCGTCGAGCGTTGCGAGCATCGGCAACATGATCTGCAACTGGCCGAACTGCGACGCCCGCAGCAAGGCCCGCAGCTGCGTCAGGAACATGCGTGGCTCGGCAAGGCAGTAGCGGATCGCGCGCAGACCCAGTGCCGGGTTCTGGTCGCCGAGCACTTCCATGCCGCGCAAGGCCTTGTCGGCGCCGATATCCAGCGTCCGTATCGTGACCGGCTTGCCGGGCAGCGCTTTCAGCACGCTGCGATAGGCTTCGAACTGTTCGTCTTCGTCCGGCAGCTCGTCGCGACCCATGAATAGGAACTCGGTACGGAACAAACCGACGCCGTCGGCTTCCACCTCGCGTACGCCCTGTGCGTCGCGCGGCAGTTCGATGTTGCCCTTGATGAAAACGCGCTCGGTGTCCAGCGTGCGCGCGGTGGCACCGGTGATGCGTTTGAGTTTGGAGCGTTCGAGTTCGAGCTGCCCCTGGCGGATGCGGTATTCCTCCAGCACCCGCTCGTCCGGCGCCACGATCACGACGCCACGCGTGCCGTCCACGATCAGCACGTCGCCATCATTCACCGTATGGCGCACATGCTGCAGGCCGACTACGGCCGGGATCGCGAGGCTGCGCGCAACGATTGCCGTGTGCGAGGTCGCGCCACCGATGTCGGTGACGAAACCGGCGATCTTTGCGTCCTTGAAGTGGATCGTGTCGGACGGCGACAGATCATGCGCGACGACGATGGTCGCAAAACCATCGCGTTGCTTCGGCGGCACATAGCCGGGGTGACCCAGCAGGTTCTTGACGAGGCGCTCGACCAGCTGCACCACGTCGGCCTTGCGCTCGCGCAGGTAGGCGTCCTCGATCGCGTCGAACTGTTCGACCAGCACTTCCATCTGCTGCACCAGTGCCCACTCGGCGTTGCAGCGGCGGGTGCGGATGTGTTCGCGGGCTTCCTCGATCAGCAGCGGGTCTTGCAGCAGCATGCGCTGCAGATCGACAAACACCGCCACCTCGGAAGCGGCCGCGCTTTGCGTGTGACGCAGCACATCGAGCTCGGTCCCGACTGCCGCGATGGCGTCATCGAGCCGTGCCAGTTCCTTCGCGGTCGCCTTCGGCGACACCACGTAGTGATGCACTTCCAGCAGTGCATGCGAAATCAGGTGTGCATAGCCAATCGCGATCCCGTGCGAGACCGGCAGGCCGTGCAGCGCAAAGGAGACCGATTCCGGCCGTGCCACCGTCTGCGGCATTACTCGGACTCGCCGAAGCGGTTTGCGACAAGGGCGACCAGTGCCTGCATGGCGGCGTCGGCGTCGGAGCCCTCGGTTTCGATGACAACCTTGGAGCCTTTGCCCGCGGCCAGCATCATCACACCCATGATGCTCTTAGCATTGACGCGACGGCCATTGCGTTCCAGCCAGACCTCCGATTCATACGCGCTGGCAACCTGTGTGAGCTTGGCCGACGCGCGCGCATGCAAACCGAGCTTGTTGACGATTTCGACTTCAGTTCTTGGCATCCCGATCCACTTTCATGTGCAGTACGCCATCACAACCACCGGCAATCGCCTTGGTGATCACGGTGTGGATGTCGTTCTTTTCGCGGTAGGTGAGGATTCGCAGCAGCATTGGCAGGTTTGCACCCGCCAGGCCTTCTACGACGCCGGGCTTGAGGAGCTTGAGGGCAATATTGCTCGGCGTGGCCCCGTAGATGTCGGTCAGCACGATGACACCATCGCCGCTATCCACGGTCTGCATCAGCGCGCGTGCGGTGGGCAGCGCGTCGAGCGGGTCGTCCGCCGCCGATACACCCAGCTGCGCGATCTGCGCGGGGCGCCGGTTCAGCACATGGCAGGCGCACTGGATCAGTGACTCGCCGAGCGTGCCGTGGGTGACGAGGAATATTCCGAGCATGCCTGACTCCGGTCAGCAGGGCAGAGGTACCCGCCGATTCTAAAGCACCCTGCCGCCCTCGGCATTGCGCCGCGCCAATTACTCGACGAGCTGGTCCGGCTTGCTGCCGTTGAGCCACTCGATTCGCCGCGCGAGCGCCTTGGTCACCTGGATACGGCCGGTGGCGTCGACACGCAGCCCCTCGCTGATGCCGTAGGCCGCGATGCGCCCGCGCCAGTGCGTGCCGTCGATGAAGGCCGGCTTGCTGGCCGCGTCGGACAAGGTACCGGCGCGGGGGCGGGCGGTAATCAGGATCGTCAGGCTGCGGGTTTCGGTGGCTGGGCTGCCGGTGCGTGGGTCGATCAAATGGCAGAAGCGCTGGCCGTCGCGCTCGAAGAAGCGCTGGTAATCGCCGGATGTACCGATCGCTTCGCCATCCTTTAGCGGCAGCGCGGCGATCGCGCCGGCGCCGCGCGGATCCTGGATGCCCACCTTCCACGGTTGCTCGCCCTTGGCGCCGAGCGCCAGCACATTGCCGCCGATGTTAACCAGCGCGTTGCTGACGCTCTGTTCGCGCAGGATCGCCGCAGCCCGATCCAGCGCCCAGCCCTTTGCGTAGCCGCCCAGATCGAGCTGCACCGCGCGGTTTCGGCTGCTCACGCGGGTGCCGTCAATCGTTAGATCTTCCATCGTCGGATGTGCGGTCACCGCTGCCTGCAAGGCCGCGGGATCGGGGGTCACCGGTTCGTACTGGTCGCGATGAAATCCCCAAAGGCCGATCAACTTGCCGATCGCCGGATCGAACAACTGGCCGCCCTTCGCCGCAAGGGTCTTCGCCTCGACCAACATGCCCGCCAGTTCCGGCGACACGGTCGCGGTTTCACCCTTGGCCAGCGCCTCGTTCAGCGCGGTCAGCTCGGAGGGTTGCCAGCCATGGTAAGCACGGTGCATGCGATCGAACTCGCGCAGCACCGCACCCACCGCCTCGCGCGCCTTGGCCTCCGGCACGCCCCAGGTCGTGATCTCGACGCGGGTGCCGAACACGAAGGATTCCTCGTGGTGAGCGGTGTTGCGGGCGCAGGCGGCCAGTGACGACGCGACGAGCGCAAGCAGGCTTAGCCGGAGCCAGGGCAGCAGACAAAGGAGTTTGGGCATTGGCACTTGCGATCGATTAATCAGGTTTCACGCCATCGGGCGAGCAAGTTCCTTGCCGTGAGCCCGGGTGAGATCGAATACCACCTGATTCGTGCGAGTGCGGCACCAGCGATGTCGCAATTGCGCCATCGGCGGCGCTGGATGTGTCGGCTTAGCTTCGCTCCAGCACATCGATCACTTTCGTCGCCACCGCGCAGCTCGTCTGGGCCTCGATTTCGACCATGCAGGTCGGGCTGGTGACGTTGACCTCGGTGAGATAGTCGCCGATCACGTCGAGGCCGACGATCAGCAGGCCGCGCGCCCACAGCGTCGGGGCGAGCGTTTCGGCGATTTCGCGATCGCGCGCCGATAGCGGCTGTGCGACGCCACGGCCGCCGGCAGCAAGGTTGCCGCGCGATTCGCCGGCTTTCGGGATGCGCGCGAGGCTGTAGGGCATGACTTCGCCGCCGATGATCAGGATGCGCTTGTCGCCGGCGCTGATCGCCGGGATGTAGCGCTGCGCCATGATCGTCTGAGTGCCGAGCTGGCCCAGCATCTCGATGATCGAGTTGCGGTTCGGATCGTCGCGGCGCACCCGGAAGATGCCGCTGCCGCCCATGCCGTCGAGCGGCTTGAGTATCACGTCGCCGAATTCGTCGATGAAGGCGTCGATGTCTTCGGTGGCGCGCGCGACCAGCGTTGGTGCGGTGAATTGCGAGAACTCGGTGATCGCGATCTTTTCCGAGTGGTCGCGCACTGCACGCGGGTCGTTCCAGATCTTCGCGCCCTGCGTCTTGGCGCGTTCGAGCAGCCAGGTCGCGGTGATGTATTCGAAGTCGAACGGCGGGTCCTGCCGCATCAGCACCGCATCGAACGCATTCAATGCCCAGTCGACAGCCTCGCCCGCGGCGTACCAGTCGTGGTCGTCGGTCGATATCGTCAGCGGCACGGCGCGCGCGTTGACGGTGCCGTCGCGCAGGCGCAGATCCTTGCGCAGGATCGCGAACACCTGGTGCCCGCGCGCCTGCGCCGCCCGCATCATCGCGATGCTCGAATCCTTGTAGGCCTTGAGTGCTTCGAGCGGATCGACGATGAAGGCGATTTTCATGCGAGTTCCAGTTCTGCCGGGGCGGTTTCTTCCAGCTCGACCGAGGCGGCGAGCAGCGCCAAGCGCGCCACCACGCCATACGCGTAGAAGCGGTTCGGTGCCGCGTCGGGCGCCTGCGCGCAGTCAGGCGTGTTGCAGCAGGTCTCGAACGCCAGCGGCTCGAAGCGCATACCGGGCGCGTTGAGGTTTTCGTCGATGCCGCGCTCAGTATTCACGCGGTAGAAACCGCCGACGACGTACTTGTCGAGCATGTACACCACCGGTTCGGCGACGCCGCCATTGACCTGTTCGACGGTATGCACGCCTTCCTGGATGATCACCTCATTGACCTGCAGGCCTTCCTTGATGACCGACATCTTGTTGCGCTGCTTGCGGTTGAGGCCAGTCACCTCGGACGCATCGCGCACCGTCATCACGCCCATGCCATAGGTGCCGGCGTCGGCCTTGACGATCACGAAGGGCTGATCCTCCACGCCGTACTCGGCGT
>CAMFLH010000108.1 GCA_945957295.1 uncultured Uliginosibacterium sp. | reverse complement strand
TAATTCGTCGGCAGCGTCAGATGTGTATAAGAGACAGGTCATTGTGGTGTGCACGGCCACAGGATTCTTCGTTGGCAAAGCCATAGAGAGAATCGTAAAGGGCGACAGATAGATGTCCTCACAAGAAGGACCAGACCGACCTAAGTAGGAAAAGCCCGTGCTGCACGGGCTTTTCTTTTTTAGAGTGCGCCGTTTGCTTTATCCGCAGAATCGGCCCACCAGATTTGCCCGCCTTGCCTTAACGCCCGCAGCGCGCCGAGATATAAAACTCACTCGCCACCCCTAAACGTGGCCCGCACTTTCGCGGGCACACCGTGCCTCGCCGTGAGCGGCTCGCGATAAAGCGCTCGCTATACGAAGCACGCCAACCACGTTTTGGAGAACGCGATGCCTCACCCCTTCCAGTCCCTCGCGGACAACACGAGACCGATACACACCCCTGCAATCTTCGATTGCGCGCACTTGCGTGCGTAAACCCGCACCAGCCTTGGCGCTGCGCGGACCCCGATCAAGAAATCAGCAGACCACGAACGGACCCTGACCGCCTGCAAAGCCAAGCGCGGGGGTGCGTTCATGATTACCTCCAAACAGCCAATCTTTCAGCACATCTCTTCAACCGATATTCTCAGGTCGGCCCGTTTGAGTACAAGTGTCCCCTCTTTTCTGAATATCGTGATGTATTTATGGCACAACTTCCGTCCTTGCGGACTGAAGACCATGCAGGACTCACCACTTTTCTCTCGGCCAGCTTTCTAGGTCAAGGTAACTCCTATCGCGGTTAGACAGGGGCGGTGACAAAACAAGAACTACAGAGATTGATCCGCCATAAGCTCCGCAAGCACGACATCCTTCACGGATTGCTGCGCGCATGCGTGGCCGATCTTGGCGTGCTCCAATATCATGACTTCGTCGTATAACGGGAGTCATTTCATGCACTTTAGTAGAATTGCCGCTGGCATCTTGTGTTCGTCAATACTCGCTGGATGCGGGGGAGGGTCGAATGAGGTTCCTCAATCCGAGGCGCCGGCTGCAACGACATCTGGCGCCGCCGAGAAGTTCGTCCCCATAAGTTATCGGTTTACAAAAGATAGCGCTCCACAAACAATATGGGTAACCGTCAAAGGCGGAAATGCGTACTTCCAAAGCGATATTAATCTAGGCCCAATCGAAAGACTAAGAGAGGCTGAATTCTCACCTGATTCGTTCACTGCTGAGTCGGGGGGGAGAGAGGCCGCCGGCGTGATTTATCCGAGCGCCGGTCGCTGGTATAAGGGCGTTGTCGTTTACAACGAGAGTCAACTGCCTGCGAGTGTTCGTGACGGCCAACTCTGGACGGCGATGAATATGATTATGGCTAAATCGCCGATCAGATTCTCGCGAGACCAAGACTATTACAAGAACGTCACTTATATTTCATCAGCGCCGGTCTATACGTACGACAATATTGCACTCTATTGGCAGAATTTCGATGGGGCGTCGGCTGGGTCAAGCCAGATCGGGCGTCAAGGTGGCACACAGGGTCTTTTCGCCACCGACCGCCTCTCAGCAGCGGGTTTTGCACACGAGTTTCTCCACGCGTTGGGAGTCTGGCATGAGCAGAGTAGATCCGATCGCGATACCTATATATCTGTCGATTACGGAAATATCAAAACAGAGTATAGAAGCCAATACGACAAACACGTTTCGGACGGTGCCCTTGTAGGGGGTTACGACTATTGCTCGGTCATGCACTACCCTGCAAAGGGCGGAGGCATGGCAATCGACAATGCAAAGCCCATCATTAAACTGCTTCAGAACTTCCCTTCGTGCATCGTTCAAATTGATGCAGTGCAGGGCGCAGGGGTAAGCGGAATTGGCCAAGATAGCGGGGTCAGTGACGGCGATTTCGCGACGATTCGAGCCCTTCATCCGGGTGTTCCGGAGTTGCTGCCGTTTGCCTATGCTGGTCCTAACCAAAAAGTGATTACGCCTGTCGCGTGGGGTACGGCGGCACCCGTTACATTTTCACTTAACGCTAGCAAGTCCTATCATCCGAATTGGATTAGCAACGGGGCACGCATTGTCTCGTACTCATGGGTGCCAGTCGGCTGGTCGCCGACCTGCAGCAGTCAATATCCCGGCGGGCCTGTGACCTGCAGTACTAACCCGATTGTGAACGCGAACTCGGCGCAAGCAACATATTCCGTGGTGATGAATGCCCAGAGTTCGCAGGAGGAGAGGAAGGTTCGACTTACCGTCACAGACAATGCAGGTCGGTCAATGTCTGATGTTGTGACCTTAACGGCGGCTCGATACTAGTACGCGCTTTGGCGAGAGTTTGACGCCTTCTACGCATCGTTGATTGAGCATGGCAAGCGGTCTCGGGGTCACAGTTTCCATCTGGTTTTTTTGGACCCGAAGGCTGTATTGTCTTGGTCTGATCTCGCCGAACTCGCGATCGACAGGCGGGTGATAGCTGAGACGGTCCGTAGGATGATGTGAACGACGATGGGCGCGCATTGATTTTGCGCGCCCATTTTTTAATGGGCTGAACAAGCTCTTGCTCAGTCGCGTCGGGAATCTAGCGGGCTCAACGTGCCGCCAGTTTCTGCCCCCCCGGAACCTTGCCCCGTCTGGAGCAACGGGCTCAGAAAACGAAACTGCCGGAGGCAACCGAAGTGCTGCGAGCGACTTTCTCTGCAACTGGCACACCCAAGTGTCTTTTCTTCTTGTGCTCGCGCCGCCGACCGCCCGGAGTTAGGTTTGCAGAGCCCGACGTCTCGCTGTGTAAAACCGCCTACCGAGACAAACTGTCGAGACGGCATCGGCAGACACGCCCGGTACAATATTCACATGTCGACCCGCACACACATCCGCCTGCGAGCCCTGCTTCTGGAAGCGGGGCTCTTTCGCTTACTTGGTGGGATGCTGCTGGCCAGTTCTATGGCGATCGCATGGCATGCCGATTGCGGCTTCGCGTCGAGTGCCCGAATCGTCGAGCCGGTATCGAACCAAGTGTTTTCCAATCCCGGCAGATCGTCTGAAGTGGTGTCCTCGGGCGCGTCGTCGAGCCGTTCCGACACGCCGCTTACTGCGACCGATCTGCTGCGTAGCGCCAACGACAAGGGCCTACGCGAAGTCATCGTCACGCGCATGGGCGGTTCCGGTGGTAATGGCGACGTGAACTACCGCGTGGTGGCCATTGGCGCTTACGAGAACGTGCGCGCGTGGATGGCGCTGCAACTGAACGAACACGCGTCTGCGGCGATCACCCGCTTGGCGCTCGATGGCACGCCAACTGAACCAGGCACAGTCAAGGTTGATCTTGAACTGCAGGTTTTCGGCGCCGGTGCCGATACGCCCGTCGCAGAGTAGATCGCGATGCAGTGGCACACAGGGATGATGTGGTGCTTGGCATGCGCGTGGGCAATGCCCAACGCGGCAGCGGAGCCTGCCACCCCCTTAGTCGTCGACGGCGCAAAGCCACTATTGGCAGGAACGCCTCCTCGACGCCCACCTTTGGCCTCTGCCCGCCAGAACCCCTTTGCTCCGGTGGCGCCCACGGTCGCTGCGACGCCCGCAGCGCCGGTCGCTGCCCCTCCGCCTCTGACACCAGTGGTGCTCAGCGAACCCGCAGAGCAAGCCCCGCCGTTTCGCTTCCTGATGCGCTATCGCGATGCGGACGATCGAATGGCGGTGTATCTGGAAAAGGGCAACGACATCTTGCGTGCCGAACCCGGAAAACCGCTAGACGGAACATTCAAGACTGACCGCATCGAAGCCACGCAGGTGGTGCTTGTGAACACGGATACCCATGTTGAAGTTTCGATTCCCATTCCAAGTGCGCCCAACTAAGCGTTGCGTGTCGGCGCTTCTGTTCTTCGCGGCATGCACGTTGTTGCTATCGGCCTGCACGCCGCGCGTGATTCGCGAACAAGCACAGAACGAAATCCGGGCAGGCGAGTACGAGCACGCGTTGAACACCCTGCGTAAAGGGCTCGACAAGTTCCCGCTTGACCCGCTATTGACGGCGGGCGAGCGCTCCACCCGTGAGGAAGTGGCGGCGCGCTTGTTCAGCAAAGCGGCCGCGCAACGCAATGCGGGTGATTTTGACGGCGCCGAAAAGAGCTATCGCGAAGCGATCCGACTGAACGTCGCCGCGGATCGAGCGCAGGCCCTGATTGCCGAAGTGGAGCGCGACCGTCGCGCCGCCGCTGCGTTGGCGGATGCCAAGCAGTACGCTGCGCAGAACAACCCCGAGAAGGCGCTGCGCCGCGTACGCGAAGGCCTGCGCGACCAGCCCCGCAGCGCCGAGCTGCAGGCGCTCGAACGGCGTCTCGAAGCCGACGCGTACCGGCGCGAGGAGCAACGCCAAAGCTCACTTGCGGATGTGCGGCCGATCTCGCTTGAGATGCGCGACGCGAATCTGAAGTCGATCTTCGATGTCCTTTCACGCGAAACAAAGATCAACTTTGTACTCGACAAGGACATCCGCTCCGACGCACGCGCCACCTTGTACCTTCGCCAGACCAAGCTGGACGAAGCGCTCGACTTGCTGCTGAGTACAAACAACCTAAACAAGAAGGTGATCGATCCGAGCACGGTGCAGATCTACCCCAATACACCCGACAAGAATCGTGAGTACCAGGAACTGGTGCTGCGCACTTTCTTCCTCGCCAATGCCGATCCTAAACAGGCGGCCGCACTGCTCAAGACCCTCGTGAAGATCCGTGAGCCCTTCATTGACGAGAAGCTCAACCTGATTGTGCTGCGCGATACCGCTGACAACATCCGCCTCGCGGAGAAGGTGCTGGCGGTATACGACCAAAGCGAACCCGAAGTGATGATGGAAGTCGAGGTACTGGAGATCAGCTCAAGCCGCCTGTCCGAACTTGGGTTGCGTCTGCCCGACGCCGTGACGCTGAGTGTTGTGCCGCCAACGGGCGGCCTCACCCTTGAAGGACTTAAGGATATCGGCGCTGGCCAGATCGGCGTGTCGCCGCTTTCCGCAACCTTGAACCTGAAGAACCAATCGGGCGATTTCACGATCCTCGCGAATCCACGCATTCGCGCAAAGAGTCGCGAGAAGGCCAAGATCCTGGTGGGGGACAAGCTGCCGGTGATCACTACGACGAGCACAACGGCCGGCTTTGTTTCGGAGAGCGTGCAGTACGTAGACGTGGGCATCAAGGTTGAACTCGAACCTGTCGTTACCCTCGACAACGAGGTAACGGTGAAGGTGAACCTTGAAGTGAGTTCGATGACCCAGCAGGTGAAAACCGCTGGTGGCAGCCTCGCCTACCAGATCGGCACTCGTAACGCGACGACCACCTTGAAGCTGGCCGATGGCGAAACCCAGGTACTCGCCGGCCTGATCAACAACAACGAGCGCAGCGACGCCAACAAGATCCCAGTGGTTGGCGAGTTCCCGCTGGTTGGGCGCTTGTTCAGCTCCAATCAGGAAGAAGGCAAGCGCACCGAGATCGTGCTCTCGATCACCCCGCGCGTGCTGCGCAACATCCAACGCCCGCACCCAGGTGCCGCCGAGTTCTATACCGGAACCGAAGGCGCGGCCCGCTTGCGCCCGGTGCGCGCTGATACACCGGCAGGCGCCGCTGCCACCGGGGGCTCGGTGGCGACCTCTGCTGCAGGTAAGCCACAGGCCGGGGCCGAAGCGAGTGCCGCGGAAGCATCGTCCGCAGTGAGTACGATCACCACAGCCGCCCAGTCCGAAGCGCGTGTGCTGTCCGCCATTCTGAAACAGCAGGCGGAAGTGTCTGCGAAACCCGGCGAAACCTTCAAAGTACCGCTCAGCGTATCGACGGAAGCCGAACTGCGTGGTCTGCCGATGCAGATTGAATACGATGCCAAGTTGCTTGAGCTCGTGGACGTGGAAGAAGGTGCCTTTCTCAAACAGGGCGGCGCCCAGACCACCTTCGTGCGCTCGGGCGCAGCAAGTGACGGACGCGTATCGATCAGCATGTTGCGCAATGCGACTCAGGGTGCAACGGGTGAGGGAATCGTGGCGACAGTGAGCTTCAAAGCGCGCGCAGCGGGCGAAACGAGCATCAAGGTGGGGCAAGCCACCGCACTGTCAGCTGACCCCGCAATCACCGTCACGGCGCCGTCACCCGCTCCTACTCGGGTACGGATCAAGTGAGAAGGCTCACGCGCCTCGCAGCCGGATTCACCCTCATCGAATTGATGGTGGTGATGGCCGTGCTCAGCGTGCTAGCGCTGGCCGCTTTCCCGGTGGCCGAGTTGACCGCGCGCCGCGGCAAGGAAGAAAAGCTACGCGCAGCGCTCGTTGAGATCCGTGGCGCGCTTGATGCGTACAAGCGCGCTTACGACGAAGGCCACGTTGCACCTGTGGCCGGTGGCAGTGGCTATCCACCCAACCTCATGGCACTGGTCGATGGCACGCTGGACCAGCGTGACCCGGCGCGGCGCCCGCTGCGCTTTCTGCGACGCATACCGGCCGATCCGTTCGCCCCCGCGCAGCCAGCGCCGGGCAACGGCAGCAATGGGGCGTGGGGTGCTCGCGCCTATGCTTCACCCCCGAACGATCCAGCCCCCGGCGACGACGTGTTCGATGTGTATTCGCGCAGCGACCAGATCGGCCTCGATAACGTGCCGTATCGGGAGTGGTGAGCACGATGGAGCGTCCGATCGCCGCCCGAAGCAAAGGTTTCACGCTGATCGAGCTGATGGTCGTGATGGCCGTGCTCGCGCTGTTGGCTACATTGGTAGCTCCGCGCGTGATCGGCCATGTCGCGCGCGCAAAGGAAGAAACCTTGCAGCACAACTTGCAAGCGATACGGCAGGCCATCGACAGGCACTACAGCGACACCGGGCGCTATCCGCTTACGCTGGACGAACTGGTCAGCAAGCGCTACTTGCGCAAAGCGCCGGTAGACCCGGTGACCGGGCGCACCGACAGTTGGAAGCTCGTACCGCCAAAGGACGGCGCCGGCATCGCCGATGTTCAAAGTGGCGCAGGGGACAATGGTCAAGATGGCACGCCGTATGCCAGCTGGTAACCCGATGACGAGCATGCGCTGGCACCCAGCCCAACTCGCCACAGACACGCAGCATGGCTACGCCGTCGTGCTGATGCTGATGCTCGTTGCGGTGTTTGGTTTGGCGTTGGCTGCGGTCGGCGAAACCAACGCCCTTACTAGCGCGCGTCGGCGCGAAGCCGCCTTGCTACTTGCTGGGCAGGACGTTGTTGCCGCGATCCGCAGCTACCATTCGCTGCATGGCCGCTACCCAGCGAACTGGAATGTGCTGCTCGAAGATCGCGCAACCGGTTTGCTTAAACGCCATCTGCGCCGCATCCCGCGTGACCCGATGACCGGTCAAGCGGACTGGCTGCAGGTTCAGGACGCCGCAGGCGACTTCATCGGCGTTCGCTCGCGCAGCGTGGCGCACCCAATCAAATCAACGCCGATCACCATCGGCACCCTGACTCTGCCACCCGTTGAGAGCTATGATCAATGGCACTTCATTTTCACCCCAGTACCGGCACGCCAATAAGCGCCGAGCCGCGCACGCGCGGTTTCACCCTGCTCGAATTGCTCGTAGTGGTGGTGATCCTCGGCCTGCTCGCAAGCTACGTTGGCCCGAAGTATTTCGCCCAGGTGGGCAAGTCCGAGACGGGCGTCGCGCGCAGCCAGATCGACGCCTTCGACAAGGCGCTTGATCAGTACCTGCTTGATGTCGGACACCCGCCCACTACCGAACAAGGCCTCAACGCTCTCTTCCAGAAGCCGGAGAGCGAAGCGAAGTGGAGGGGGCCGTACCTTAAGAAGGCGCCACCCAACGACCCCTGGGGCCGCCCTTACGTCTACAAAAGCCCCGGCAAGGACGGCGCCGAGTTCTCGATATCGAGCCTCGGGCGCGACGGCGCCGCGGGGGGCGACGGCCCCGACGCCGACATCTCCAATTGAAGGTGGCTTGATGCGGGTACGCGCCTTTGATCCGGTCAGCGGCCAGATCCACGAACTGACGCTGGAGGCAAGCGACCGCCACGGCGCCGAGCACTTGCTCGCTCAGCGCGGCTGGACCTTGGTCTCGTTCGCCACGCAGAGACGCGATGCAGCCGGCTTCCAGACTCAGGACGTGGCCACGATAGCGCACGATCTGGCGCGCCTGCTGCGCGCTGGCCTCGCGATCCCTGAAGCCTTGCAGACCCAGGCGGCCCGCGCCGATTCGCGCCTGGCATCGAGTTACCAGCGCATCCACGAGGTCGTGCAACAGGGGCAACCGCTCTCCGATGCACTTGCGACACATGGCGGCTTTCCCGACGTGCTGGTTGCCGCGGTACGCGCCAGCGAGCGCTCAGGTCGCGTCGCCGACGCGCTTGAGGAATACGCCCGCTACGACGTCGCCTTGCGCGATCTGCGGCGCAAAGCGCTCAGCGCTGCGGTCTATCCGGCGTCAGTAGTGGCGTTTGGTGTGCTGGTGAGCGCGTTTCTACTCGGCTACGTGGTGCCGCGCTTTGCCGGTATCTTTGCCGACACAGCCGCGCAGGTCTCCGGGCCCACGCGTGTGCTGCTCGCCTTCGGCGAGTGGATCAATGGCCATGCGCTGATGGCCGCGGCCGGTTTTGCGGTGCTGCTGGTTGCAGTGGTACAGCTGGCCATCAACCCGGCAGTGCGCCGTGCGGCGGTCGCCCAAGCGCTGCGCCTGCCCGCGCTGCAGCGCAGCGTGCAGCGTTTTCAGATGGCGCGTATCACCCACGCGATGGACATGCTGCTCGCCAACGGTTTTCCCGTACCGGACGCCATGCGGCTGGCTCATGCCCTGGCACAAGAGCCGAAACTGTCCAATGCGATGCAGCAGGCCCTCGCCCAAATTGAAACCGGCCGTACCGTCAGCGCAGCCTGGTTTGAAAGCGGCCTGGCAGATGGCTACGCACGCGGCGTGCTACAGGCGGGAGAGCGAACCGGCAACCTCGGCGCTTGTTTTCGCGCGCTCGCCGAAGGCTACCGCAGCGATGTCGAAACCCAGCTCGAACGCATGAGCCGCATCGTGGAGCCGCTGTTGTTGATGGGCGTGGCCAGCCTGATCGGGCTCATCGTGGTGTTGATGTACATGCCGATCTTCGACCTGGCCGGTTCCTTGGGGTAGGCGCACAGATGAACAGTACCAACGAACTGATTGAACAACTGCCCAGCCTGCTGCACCGCGCACGCCAGCGCCCGGGCACGAACAGCCTCGCGGGCGCCCTGGCGGCCGAGTGCGGGCTCGCCGAATCCACCGTACGCGAAGCGCTGGCGCGAGCCTTCTCGCTCACGTTGACCGGGTCGGCCGAGACCGAAGCGCCACTGGCCGTAGACCTTGATCGCCTGCCGCTGGCGTACTGTCGCGAACGCGCGGTGCTGCCGGTGCGCATCGGCGATCAGCTGCACTTTCTCGCGGACGACCCTTGGGATATCGCGCTGATTCAGCGCCTCACCGATCTGTGCGGTGGTGTGCCGCGGTTGATCTGGTCGCGCCGCGTCGAAATCCTCGCGCGGCTCGATGCCGCGCTGGCGCTTGCCCAAGCGCGACGTACCGGTGACGACCCGAACGAAGGCGCCCTCGGTACCGGCAGCGACCAAACTGCCCGCGAGATTTCGCTCGAGAGCATCGAGCGCGCGCCCGGCGCCTCGGTACGCCATGTCGACCTCGCGGTGCTCGAAGCCTGGCAAGCGGGTGCGAGCGACATCCACTTCGAGACCCGGCGCGACGCGCTGGAGATCAAACTGCGGTTGGACGGCGTATTGATTCCCCTCGCACGCCACCCGGGTGGGCGCGATGCCGAGCAAGTAATCAACCGCATCAAGGTACTCGCCCAGCTCGACATCTCCGAAACGCGCATTCCGCAAGATGGCCGCTTTCGCGCGCGCGTCGCCGGTCGCGAGCTCGATTTCCGAGTCTCGATCATGCCCAGCATCCACGGTGAAGACGCAGTCGTGCGCCTGCTCGACAAAGCGCAGCTGCGCCAGGTCGATGGCGAACTCGCGCTCGACGCGCTCGGGCTCGATGCGCGCAGCCTCGCTTGCATCCGCCAAGTCGCGGCCGAGCCGCACGGCATGCTGCTGGTCACCGGCCCCACCGGCAGTGGCAAAACCACCACGCTCTACGCGGTGCTCAGTGAGTTGAATACCGGCTTCGAGAAGATCGTTACGATTGAGGACCCGGTCGAATACGAGCTGCCCGGCGTGCTGCAGATTCCGGTGAACGAGAAGAAGGGCCTCACCTTTGCGCGGGGCCTGCGCTCGATCCTGCGCCACGACCCGGACAAGATCCTGGTCGGCGAAATCCGCGATTCCGAAACCGCCGAGATTGCCGTACAGGCCTCGCTCACTGGCCACCTCGTGTTCACGACGGTGCACGCTAACAACGTGTACGACGTGGTCGAGCGCTTTACCCACATGGGGGTCGATCTGCACGGTTTCGCCTCAGCCGTGAATGGCATCATTGCCCAGCGCCTTCTGCGCCTCAATTGCCCGCATTGCAGCCAGCCGGACCCAACCGCGCTCAACATCTTGGCGCAACGGCTCGATGCCGCCGAACTGGCACGCGCCACCCCGCAACGCGGCAAAGGCTGCGAGCGCTGCCGTGGCACAGGATTCATGGGCCGCAAGGCGGTGGCCGAAGTGGTACCGCTCGATCACACTCTGCGCCAACTCATCGTGCAGCGCGCCCCCGGCCTGCAACTGCGCGAGCATGTCGCAAGCCTGGGTATTTCAAACCTGCGCCAGGCCGCCTATCGGCGCGTGGCTCAGGGGCTTACCACTCTGGAAGAAGTCAGCCGTGTTCTCGGTTCGCTCGACTAAGCTCTGCGTCTACCTGGGTGCCGACCATGCACAAGCCTATGTTCAGCCCGCTTTTGGGCTAGGCAAATGGCGCGCACTACCGCCGGTGCCGCGTAGCGAGCTCGCCACCACCCTGCGTGACTTGGCGCCGCGCGCAAGGCAGATCGACTGGTTGTTGGCGACATCCCTCTGCCGCTTTACGCCGCTACCCACCGAAGCGGCCGTACGCAACGACGCCGAAGCCGCCTTGATCGCCACCGCAACGATGGAGCGCAAGCTCGGGCTGCACGCGCGCGAATGGCAAGTGGCGGTGGAGCCACTGTGGCGCAGCGCCACACCGCTTGCCAGCGCGGTGCGCAAGGCCCACATCGCTTTTGCGCAAGCCACCTGCGAAGCGCTCGACATTCCCTGCGGCCGCATCCAGCCCTGGCTGGGCCTGGCCCTGCGCCGCCTGCCCCGCCCAGCAGCAGATCAAACCTGGTTGTTCGAAGAGCCGGACACCGCCAGCGCCGTGCGCGCTACCGCCGAAGGCTGGCAGATTCTCAGCACGCCGATTGATTCGAACGCCGCTGCACAGCGCGCCATGCTGGCGCAAACCCTCGGCATCCCAATCGCCGCCGTGCGGCCCGTGGGGCGCGATGGAGAGCGGCCGGTGGCTGTGCTCACCACCCCCAAGGACGCCGCGGCATGAAGGGCTTTGCGATCGACTTCAACCCAGCACCGCGCCGCCGCCTGCGCGGCGTGGTGCTGTTCGCGCTCGGCGCGGCCGCTTTCGCAGCGGCCTCCGACATGCACTTCGAGCAGGCGCAGCGCGCCGAGCTACAGGCACAGGCAGAACAACAGCGGCTCACTGAGAAGAAGCCCCGGCGCACACCAACCATCACGCTGACCGCTGAGCAACAACGCGCAGCCGACGAACGCACCCAGCGCCTCGCTTACGACTGGAATCCCATCCTCGAAGAACTGGAAGCGGCGGCCGGCGAAGGGCTTGTGGTGCGGCAGTTCGCGCACGACATCGCAAGCGGGAAGTCGACGCTACGGCTGGAAGGCAGTGACCTCACGCTAACCACCGCAGCGCTGGAGCGGATTGCCAAGGTCCTACCCGAATCCCGTGCGCTGACCATCGACGCGCTCGCGCAGGAAGTGCGCGATGGGCAGGGGGTGGTGTTGATTGCTGTGACGATTGGGACCAAGGCGGCGAAACCTGCTCTACTCTGAAGAAGAGCTGAGAGGTGTTTCATCGAAACGCCTCTCGGGTGGTGTTAACCAGTCCTATCATCGTGTCGGCGATCATCGCCCGCAGGGCGGGTTGGTCGACGGAGTAATCCGCCATTCAAGTGATCACCATCGAGCAGCCGTTCGTTCGATGCGGGCTCTCCTACCCCGCATATACCCTTGCGGGTTGCCGTGCAAGCCGGTGATGGCGCCTCAATCGAGGCGGGCTCTTCCGGATCGATCAAGCGTCCGTGTGCTCTGCGACAAGAGCTTCGATGATATCTAGAGCACCCAATACAACAACCCCTTGCTCGCGATCATCGAATTCGCCGACTTGCTTAATCAGGATCGCGCCACGCCTAGCGAACGCATCGACGAACTTCACATCGATTGCAAGATTCCCAGTCCAGCCGTCCGCTAACACATCTTGAAACGTAAACTGCATCGGCAACGCTGCAAGGTATGTACAGCGTTCATTCAGAAGAATACTCGCAGCGCCAGCAATTCCAATATTCTCGAGTTTCGTAGCTCCAAAGAACTTCACTTTATTGTTGTGGTCGAGGACCTCGCTTTCCAGCCATTGATTCGCAGCTGGAACCGAAAGACCACGCGCTTTCAGCGCCCCCCTGATTCTATGGTGTCGAACGGCGATGGTGTTCGGCTGCCAACTTGACGAGCCTACGAACAGCCAAAGCTCAAGTTCACTTAGGAGCCTATTCACCAAGGCAGTGACATGTTTCAATACATGCGGAAGGGCTTCACTGGGCAAGGCCCCCTCCGTAAGCCAAGCTGCGCCAGAAAACGGAGTCCTTGGTGTTGCCCCTTCGGGATGAAGGTTAAAGACATCGTTATCAACAAAAAGGTCTTTCGCTATCGCTACTTTAATATCAGTAGTCATAGTGGTTCCCCCGCGAGTCATTGAAGTGAGAACCGCGGTTCTGTGGGTCACCTGGTCCGTAATAATGGCCGTTGGCGTCATCCCGGATTCTAATAATTCTCGTACCGCCACCAGGCGCAGCGACTTCAAATTCGTAGATGCTCCCTGGCTGCCCGTTCCCTCGTCGGTCTTCATTGGGCAGTACGCGACTCGGCTGCTGGCTTGTTGGAATTCCCGATCGTCGTTTTGCTTCATTAAAGGCGCCGCGCCGGCCGGCACCAGACGGACTCATGTTTTCCGGCGGCGTGCCTTTTTCGGCGGAACAGAATTGGTCGTCTGCCGACCTTTCGTGAATCTTGTTGATAAGGATCTGCGCACATAGAAGCGGGTGAAATGCGCAAGCCACAACCGGAAAAGGGGTCGTTGACGGGAAGAGCCCCGGGCTCGATTGTGGAGTCGTTAGGAGATTGCTTCCATAGTCGCGGTGCTCCGGCAGGCTCGGCGTCGGTGGCGGCACGATGATGGGGACAGGGCCAGGTAGGACCATGTCCAGCCCGCTCGGGTCAACATAGGCAAGTGGACTTCCCTCAACATAGGCATAAGTATTGATTCCGCCGTTGAGCCCGATGGGATCACTCTGGATATAGCGTCCGGTGACCGGATCATAGTCGCGGTTCCAGTTCTGGAAGAGGTTCGACTCCTTATCGTAGACCTGCCCAGGGAAGCGCGGGTTGTAAGTGAAGGCACCCAACGCGCTCGGATTCTCGTTCGGCGGCGTGAAGCCGAACGGGTCCGACTGATCCCAGCGCCAGCGGATCACCTGATCGGAGGCACCGACAATCACCCGCACCGCATTCAAATGGTCAGCGTACGCGTAGGAGAGCTTGCTGGCCGCGCCATTGGCGGGCGCAATGCGTACCGCATCGGCGATCACGTAGCCGGTGGTGCTCGGCGCCAGGCTCACCGTGGTGGCGCCGGCGGCAAAGTCGTACGTACCGAGCTTGACCCAGGTGGCGTGGTTCGTGCGCTGATCGACATTGACCGTGGCGGTGCCGGCACTGTGGGTGATGCTGTAGGGCGCGGCACTCGCACGGTTGGTATCCGCCGTCCAGCGTGCGAACACATCGTACTTGCCAGCAACCGGAGCAGTGAGCGTCCAGGTGAATTTGTCGGTGCTGCTCGTGCCCGCCGCGAGCGGTGTGTGCGTGCTGTAGTTGCTGCCCCAGTAACTGCCGGTGCTCGTTGCAGCCGTCCAGGTGCCGTTGGCCACTGACGCAGTATCGGTGTTGTCGGCCGTCACCGTGTTGGTGACGCCTTGGCCGGTCACGACTGCAACCGGGGTGTCGCCGAGGAACACGGTTTCCTGAATCAGGGTGCCATTCGGGCCGTACTCGCCGAGCAGATGCCCCGCGTCATCGTAGATGTAGTAGTTGCTGCCATTGAGCACCAAGGCACCCGGCCCACTCTTCTTCGCGCGCTGCTCGGCCGCGTTGTAGGTGTAGGTCACTGTCTGCGTCACCCCCGCCACCACCTGACTGCGACTGGCCATGCGGCCGCGGTCGGTGTAGGTATAGGTGTAGGTGCCGTCCGACAACAGATGGCCGGCCGCATCGTATGTGTTGGCCCGTGCGGGCGCCGGCCCGGTGGTGCTGGTGAGCCGGTTGCTGGTGCTCTCGGTGACGTAGGTGTAGTCCGTACCGGCTACCGAAGCCTTGGTGCGGTTGCCCGTGGCGTCGTAGCCGTAGGCCAGCGGCGTGGTGCCCAGTGTGGCGCTGGTCAGCCGCCCCAGGTCGTCGTAGAAGAAGGTCTGATCGAACACGGTTTGCGCCACACCCGCACTGTTGGTGTGGGTGTAGGCGGTGATGCGGTTGGCATCATCCCATGCGAGCGTGCGCGTGAGCCCGGCCGCTTTACCGGTACCGGCCGGGTTGCCCAGTGGGTATTGCGTCAGGCGGCTGCGGGTGTCGAACATCCGCGTGACCGCCACGCCGCTGCCCCACTTCCAGCTCTGCGGGGCGCCCCAAGGGGTGAAGGTCAGCGTGTTGAGCAGTGCGGTGCTGGTCGGCGCGGTGCCAAAGTCGATCGTTGCGCTGTTCCAGCTCAGACCCGTGAGCGCGCCACTGGTGGCGTCATAGGCATAGTTGACCCGCATGCCGCTCGGGTAGGTCAGCGAAACGAGTTTGCCGTTCTCCGCGCCACTGCTGCCCCAGGCGTAGCGCACACGATAGTTGGTCGCCGTTGCCCCACTACCAAAGGTGACCGTCTTGGTCGTGAGGCGCCCGAGCGCGTCGTAGGCGTAGGTGGTGACGCCAGATTCGTCGGTGACCTTGGTCAGCTTGCCGCGCTGAGCCGCGGTGCCGCTCGTGCCGCCGTCATACTCGAAAACCGTGTCGGTACCGCTCGGGTAGTCGATCTTGGTGAGGCGGTTGAGCGCGTCGTAGCTGTAGACCGTTTTCTTGCCGCGAGCGTCGGTAAGCGTGGTGAGGTTGCCCGCCGCATCAAACGTGGCACTGCTCGCTCCCGTGTCCGGACTGGTTTGCGCGGTGGTGTTGCCCAAGCCATCGCGGGTATAGCTGGTGACCAAGTTTCTTGGATCTGTGACGCTCTTGAGCTGATCGGCGCCGTCGTATCCCATCTTGATCACCGGCGCGGCGTCCCCAGTCTTGGGGGCGGGTTGATTGATCTGTTTGACCCGAGCGAGGGTGTCGTAGTCCTGCGAGGTGGCGACGTTGCGCGGATCGGTCACCTTGGTGAGGTTGCCCATCGCGTCGTATT
>CAMFLH010000107.1 GCA_945957295.1 uncultured Uliginosibacterium sp. | reverse complement strand
ACCGCTGACCTCTTGCATGCCATGCAAGCGCTCTCCCAGCTGAGCTATACCCCCGCCGCGAAAGAGATGAGATATTAGACTACGAATCGGGGTACGTCAACCCTATTTTTGAGAATCTGCACCGCTTCCGCACAAATTGCCGCACTCTGCCGCGCGCCCTCTCCAAGCCGCTCACAGCACCTTGCCGGGGTTCATCAGGCCTTGGGGGTCGAAGGCCGATTTGATCCGTTGCATCAGGTCCATCTCCAGTGCCGATTTGTAGCGGCGGATCTCGTCACGCTTGAGTTGCCCCAGCCCGTGCTCGGCCGAAATCGAACCGCCCAACTCATGCACGAGGTCATGCACGATGCGGTTGACGTCACCGCGCTCGCCGATCAGCGCAGCGTTAGCGTCCGCATCCGGCTTCGAGCAGTTGTAGTGCAGGTTGCCGTCGCCGACATGCCCGAAAGCGACGATGCGTAGTCCCGGGAACGCCGCAAGCAGCGCAGCGTCCGCACGGCGCAGGAATTCCGGGATACGACTGACCGGCACCGACACGTCATGCTTCACGCTGACTCCCTCATGGCGCTGCGCTTCTGACGCGTTCTCGCGCAACGCCCAAAGCGCGACACGCTGCGCCTCGCTGCGCGCAATCGCCGCATCGAGTGCAAGACCCGATTCAATCGCGGGCGCGAGGATGGATTCCGCAATCTCTTCCAGCCCTGCATCCGCACGTGTATCGCCCACCTCGATCAGCACGGACCACGGCGGCACCTCGGCCAGCGGACACTGCGCGCCGGGAATGTGGCGCAAAACCAGCGCCAGCGTCGGCAGGCTCATCAACTCAAAAGCGCTGAGGCGTTCACCGCACTCGGAGCGGAAACGACGCAACAAGGCTACGGCCGCTTCCGGGGTCGGCACGGCAACCCAAGCAGTACAGACGCTGCGGGGTCGCGGCGACAGCTTCAGCACCGCAGCCGTGATGATCCCCAGCGTGCCCTCGGCACCGAGGAAGAGTTGCTTGAGGTCGTAGCCGGTGTTGTCCTTGCGCAGCGCGCGCAGACCATGCCAGATCTGGCCGTCAGGCAGCACCACTTCAAGCCCGAGAACAAGATCGCGTGCGTTGCCGTAGCGCAGCACATGAACGCCACCCGCGTTCGTCGACAGGTTGCCGCCAATGCGGCAAGTGCCTTCAGAGGCGAGCGACAAGGGGAACAAGCGATCCGACGCCGACGCTGCTGCCTGCACTTCGGCAAGCGTGCAACCCGCCTCGACCGTCAGGGTGTCGTTGTCGACATCGACATGACGGATCCGGTTGAGCCGTTGCAGCGAAACGACAACCGCATGACCAGCGTCGTCGGGGGTTGCAGCACCGCAAAGGCTGGTGTTGCCGCCTTGCGGCACAAGCGGAACGCCCTGCTCCGCGCACAGGCGCACCACAGCGGCGACCTCTTCGGTGGAGCCAGGTCGCACGACGGCGTAGGCCTTGCCCTCGTAACGCCCTCGCCAATCTCGAAGGTAGGGCGCCTGATCGAGCGGATCAGTGATGACGTTTTGGCCACCGACAACGCCGGCCAGTTCAGTAAGCAGTTTCGTCATGTCCATAGCACGACGCCCCTTTCGGGGCGTCGCAATCGTTACTCAGTTATCGATCAGTTGCGCATACAAGTCATGCACATCGACGTCCGACACCCTGACCCGGGCAAATTCACCCACTTCAAGCTCGGTGCCGTCCGGGATGATCACAAGGCCGTCGATTTCCGGGGCGTCGCCCATCGAACGCGCGACCGCGCCATCTTCATCGACTTCGTCCACCAGCACCGTGATCTCGCGGTCGAGCATGCGCTCAAGACGCTGGGTGGAGATGTCTTCCTGGTGCGCCATCAGGCGGTCGCGACGTTCTTCGCGCACTTCGTCCGGCAACAGCCCTTCCAGTTCGTTCGCCGTCGCACCTTCGACCGGCGAGTACGAGAAACAGCCGACGCGATCCAACTGCGCTTCGGACAGCCAGTCGAGCAACTGGTTGAAATCGTCTTCGGTCTCACCGGGGAAGCCGGCGATGAAGGTGCTGCGAATCGTCAGATCCGGGCAGATCTCGCGCCAGCGGCGAATGCGTTCAAGCGTGTTCTCGGCTGCGGCCGGGCGCTTCATCGCCTTCAGCACCCGGGTGCTCGCGTGTTGGAACGGGATATCCAGATAGGGCAGGATCTTGCCTTCGGCCATCAGCGGAATGATGTCGTCGACGTGCGGGTACGGATACACGTAGTGCAAGCGAATCCAGATCCCCAGTTCGCCAAGCGCCTTGCACAGGTCGTACATCTTGGTCTTGACCGGGCGGCCGCCCCAGAAGCCGGTGCGGTATTTGACGTCGACACCGTAGGCGCTGGTGTCCTGCGAAACGACGAGGATCTCCTTCACGCCGGCATCAACCAGCGCCTCGGCTTCCTTCATCACGTCACCGATCGGGCGCGAGACAAGATCGCCGCGCATCGACGGGATGATGCAGAAGCTGCAACGGTGGTTGCAGCCTTCCGAGATCTTCAGGTAAGCGTAGTGCGGCGGCGTGAGGCGAATACCCTGCGGCGGCACCAGATCGATGAACGGGTCGTGCGGCTTCGGCAAATGCTGATGCACGACGCCCATCACTTCTTCGGTGGCATGCGGGCCGGTCACCGCCAGCACTTTCGGATGCACCTGCTCGACGATGCCCTGCCCTGCGGCATCCTTCTTCGCCCCCAGACATCCGGTCACGATGACCTTGCCGTTCTCGTGCAGGGCCTCGCCGATCGCGTCGAGCGATTCCTCAACCGCCGCATCAATGAAGCCGCAGGTGTTGACGATCACGAGGTCGGCGCCGTCGTAGGTGCCGGAGATGTCATAGCCCTCGGCGCGCAGTCGCGTGAGGATGTTCTCCGAGTCGGACGTTGCCTTTGGGCAGCCGAGTGAGACGAAACCGACGGTCGGGGTACGGGATGTGCTGTTCATGGTCTGGCCTTGCTGAAATCTGCGCGCGCGGCGCCGCCCGAATGACTACGGCCTCCCGTGCGAGAACTTGCGTTCACACACCGAGAGGCCGTCCGGCGACTCGCGAAAGGGCGGCAGTTTACCGCTTCGGCGGCGTCTTGTCCTTGTCGTCCGGCGCCACGCCGGGCGGGGTCATGTTGGGAAACTGGAAGCCGGAGAACAGGTTGCGTGTCTGACTCTCGACCTGCTCCTGCATCTGGCTGAACATCTTCTTCGACTGGTCGATGTAGGCGCCCATCATGCTGTGCAGCGCGGGGCCCTGAAAGTTCAGGAACTGCGCCCACAGATCGCGGCTCATCGGGTTGTTTTCGCCGTAGATCGACTTCGCATGCTCCTGCAACTTGGACTGCAGGTCGGTGAAGGCGTGAATGTTGTTCTCAAGATACTTGCCCATCATCCCCTGCATCGCGTTGCCGTAGAAACGGATCATTTGCGACAGCAGGTCGACAGTGAACATCGGCGCGCCGCCCGACTCCTCTTCCAGGATGATCTGCAACAGGATCGCGCGCGTCAGATCTTCGCCCGTCTTCGCGTCGACAACCTGGAATTCCTCTTGATTGACGACCAGTTCCTTCACGTCGGTGAGCGTGATGTAAGAACTCGTGCGCGTGTCGTACAGCCGTCGATTCGGGTACTTCTTGATCAGTCTGAGCTGTGCCATTGACGGTCTCCTCCCTCGAGTTCGAATGGGTGTTTTTGTTGTGCGGCGTAGTGTATAGCACTGCACAAATAAAAAGGGCTCCGCCTTTCGCGGAGCCCCATTGCAGCGCTGTGCAGCGCATCAGCCCATGTGCAGACCGCCGTTGATATTGATGGTGGCGCCGGTGATGTAACCGGCGCTCTCCGATGCAAGGAAAGCACACAGATCACCAATCTCTTCCGGCTTGCCAAGGCGCCCGGCGGGAATCGTCGCGACGATCTGATCGCGCACTTCCTGCTTGATGGCCATGACCATGTCGGTACCGACGTAACCCGGTGCCACCGCGTTCACGGTGACACCCTTCTTTGCCACTTCCTGCGCGATCGCCTTGGTGAAACCAAGGATGCCCGCCTTGGCCGCCGAATAGTTGGCTTGGCCAAACTGACCCTTGACGCCGTTGACTGACGAAATGTTGATCACGCGTCCCCAGCCGCGCTCTGCCATACCGGCCAGAACCTGGTGGGTGACGTTGAAGATGCTGTCGAGGTTGGTGGACATCACGGCATCCCACTGCCCCTTGTCCATCTTGCGGAACATTGCATCGCGGGTAATCCCCGCATTGTTGACCAGCACTTCCACCGGGCCGATTTCGGACTCGACCTTACGAACCATTGCAGCGCACTGCTCGTAGTCGGTCACGTCCGCATCCGCGGGCTCGACGTCGAAGCCTTCGGCGCGCATTTTGGCGAGCCATTCATCCCTGCCCGGCAAGCCTGGCAAGCAGTTCGCAACAACCTTGTAGCCGGCTTTGTGGAGCGACTTGCAGATGGCGGTGCCCAGCCCGCCCATACCCCCGGTCACCAGGGCGACTTTCCTCGACATGATTGCTTCCTTTGCCTCGGTTATAAAAACGGTTTTCACCCGCACGGCGCCGAGGCCCGACGCCATGCAGGAGGCCGCAACACTGCGGCGCGGTCAGAACATGTGCTGGCCGCCGTTGATCGAGATGTTCGCGCCAGTCAGGAATGCCGCCTCGTCCGAGGCCAGATAAGCCACGAGGCCGGCGATTTCTTCGGGCTTGCCGAGCCGGCTAACCGGAATCTGCGGCAGGATCTTCGAATCCAGAATCTCTTGCGGGATCGCCGTCACCATCTTCGTGCCGATGTAGCCCGGGCTGATCGTATTGACGGTGACGCCGCTCTTCGCGACTTCAAGTGCGAGCGCCTTGCTGAAGCCATGCATGCCGGCCTTGGCGGCCGAATAGTTGGTCTGGCCAAAAGCGCCTTTCTGGCCATTGACCGACGACACGTTGATGACGCGACCCCACTTGCGTTCGACCATGCCGTCCATGACCTGTTTGGTCATGTTGAAGACGCTGTCGAGGTTGGTATGAATCACCGCGTCCCAATCGGCCTTGGTCATTTTCTTGAAGGTCATGTCGCGAGTAATGCCGGCGTTATTCACCAGCACGTCAACCGGACCGATGTCCTTGGTGACGGCGGCAATACAGGCCTTCGCGGACTCGAAGTCCGTCACGTCGCAAGGGTAGGCCTTGAAGCCGTAGCCCATGTTGTTCATGGTCTGCAGCCAGTCATGCGCCTTGGTGTTGTTCGGCGAATAGGTGGTGACAACGTGGTAGCCCAGCGCCGCCATCTTGATGCAGATCGCCTCGCCCAGCCCGCCCATGCCGCCGGTAATCAGTGCAACTCGAACCATGTGCTTCCTCTCCTCTCGTTATTGGGGCGACACATCGTCGCGCGCCCTGCACCGCACCCGCAACAATGCCGAAGTGACGCGATCGCTTCGGCACCGGATGGTGCGGCCGGGCACGGATTTCCGTGGCTGCCTGCTGCGGGCTTAGTCCTGCATGACCGATGCGCCCCGCGATGCGCATGCGGCACTTGCTGCAAAGGCCCTTTTTAGGCGGGCTCTTTAACGTACCGGCCGGGCGCCGGTTCGATTTCCTTGTATTTTCTGTCGCCAGCACGCTTGGGCGCGGCAACCAGCGCACCACTGCGGGCCTTGAGCCAATCGATCCAGTGCGGCCACCAGCTGCCGCGCTGTTCGGATGCCGTCGCCAGCCAATCCTCCGCGATCGCCGTGTTGTTCGCGCCCACCCAGTAGCTGCGGCGGTTCTTAGCCGCCGGGTTGATGACGCCAGCGATGTGCCCACTCGCCCCCAGGACGAAAGTGGTATCCCCGCCGAGCAGGCGGCGCCCAAGATAGGACGAACGCCACGGCACGATGTGGTCTTCCCGTGTCGCAAAAACATAGGCTGGGCAGGTAACGCGCCCAAGATCCACCGGCACACCACACATCGACAAACGCCCCGGCACGCGCAGATTGTTTTCCAGATACATGTTGCGCAGATACCAGGCGGCGAAGGGGCCGGGCAGGTTCGTACTGTCGGAATTCCAGTACAGCAGATCGAAAGCCGGCGGTGCGTTGCCCTTGAGGTATTTGTCGACGACGTAGTTCCAAATCAGGTCGTTAGGCCGCAAGGCCGAGAACACGCTGGAAAGCTCTCGCCCGGCCAGCAATCCGCCCTGCCCGATCGTGCTCTCGCGCGTGGCCACACTCGCCTCATCGACAAAGCAGGCCAGATCGCCAGACTCCTCGAAATCGAGCAGCGTTGTCAGCAGCGTCAGGCTTTCGACCGGCAGTTCGCCGCGCGCCGCCGCAACCGCCAGCGCGCTGCTGGTCAGCGTGCCACCGACACAGAAGCCAAGGATGTTCGGCTTCTCGCATTTGCTGACAGCCTGAACAACCTCCAGCGCGCGCAGCACGCCGTCTTCAATGTAGTCGTCCCAACCGAGACGCCCTTGCGCCTGCTGCGGATTGCGCCACGAAACCAAAAAGGTCGTAACGCCCTGCGAAACCGCGTACTGCACGAAAGAGTTTTCCGGCTGCAGATCGAGGATGTAGTACTTGTTGATGCAGGGCGGCACGATCAGCAGCGGGCGCTCGCAGACCTCAGCCGTCTGCGGTGCGTACTGGATCAACTGCATCACTTCGTTTTCAAAGATCACCGCACCCGGCGTAACCGCGAGGTTTCGCCCGACCTCGAAGGCGCTCTCGTCGGTCATCGCGATGCGACCCTTTTCGAGGTCCGCAATCATGTTGAGGATGCCGCGGGTGATGCTCTCGCCCTTGCTGGCGATTGCCTTCTCGACAAACTCGGGGTTGGTCGCCGCAAAGTTCGCCGGGCTCATCGCATCCACATACTGGCGAATGAGAAACTGCATCCGGCTCTTCGCCTGCCTGTCCGCCACCGGCAACACGTCGGCCGCACGGGTCAGGAACGCGGCATTCAACAAGTAGGCTTGACGCATGTAGTCGAACAGCGGACTACCAACCCAGGCGGGGGCGGCAAAGCGGCGATCGGCATCATGTGGCACCACCGGCGTGTAGGGTTCGTCCGGTTTGCGTTGTACGAGCCCGGCCCACAGCCGCGCGTGCTGTTCCGCAATTTCTTGCTGGAGCTTCGTGAGTGGCTGTGAGTCGGCTGCGGCGGCCTCAAGCGGCGCAATGTTGATTCCAGCCTGTTTCAGCATTTCCTGCTGACGCGAGGCAAAATCGAACAGGCCTTGCATCATGCCCTGACCGGCCTTGAGCCAGACGGAAGCATCGAAAGCGGGCTGCTCACTGGACACTGACATTGTGTTCTCCACGTCAAAATACTCGCCGCTCACCGCACGCCGAGGCTTATAACAGCCCAAGCAGCCAGATTTGGCGCGGGTTTCGGCGGATTTTTGCACTGCACAAAACTTCTGGTCAAGCAGCGCACAGCGCCGCCCCACTTAAACGCACAAGACAAGCATGTATATCGCCGCAATTGCCTGGATTTACGTCGCGCTGATGGCCGCCGTCGGAGCCCAATCGGTCGTCGGCGGCGTAATGACCTTTCTCGGCTTCACACTCCCGCTCGCGTTGGTGCTGTGGCTTGCGGGCACCGGCGCACGGCGCCGCAGGCGGGCGGAGCGCGAAACACAGGAAGCGCTCACCCCGCCGGACGATCCCCCGCAATCCAGATGAACGCCCCCATCCTGCCGCATACCCCGTCTCGCCGATAGGAAAAGAACCGCGTCGGATCGCTCACCGTGCAGACGCCGCCGCCGAAGATCGCATCCGCTCCCAAACCCGCACGGACCAAGCGCGCACGCGCGAGCCCGAAAATATCGGCAAACCAGCGATCGCCCTCGCCCTGCCGGAAGCACACCGCATCCTGCGGCGCCTTCGCTACGAACGCGTCGCGAACTTCAGGCCCGACCTCGAAGCGATCGGGCCCAATGGCCGGCCCCAGCCATGCGATGACGGCAGCGCTCGGCGTACCCATTTTCGTCAGTGTTGCTTCCAATACGCCGTCTAGCAGACCACGCCACCCTGCATGCGCCGCGGCCACCACTGTCCCGGCTCGATCGCAGAACAGCACCGGCAGACAATCCGCGACCATCACCACGCAAGGCGTATTGGCCACGCTGGTGAACGCTGCGTCAGCCTTGCGCTCAGGCGCCACCGCCGCGTCAACGACCGTCACACCATGCACCTGATCGAGCCAACAAGGCTCCGCCGGCAGCATGGTGCGCACACGTGCGCGATTCGCGCTGACGGCTGCCGGGTCGTCCCCGACATGCGTCCCCAAGTTCAATTCAGCGTAAGGGGCGAGGCTGACGCCTCCCTTGCGGGAGGTAAACACTGCGCGCACCGCAGGTGGCACAGGCCAATCAGGGACGATCCAGTCACGCATCGCCATGCTCCTCACGCATGGTTTTCATCAAACCCTGAAAGTCGGCCGGCAACGCGGATTCCCAAGACATCGCTTCGCCTGTCTTGGGATGAATCAATCCGAGCTTCCAGGCGTGCAGGGCCTGTCGATGGAACTCCGGCAATCCGCGCCCGCCACCGTAGAGGGTGTCACCCACCAGTGGGTGCCCGAGATGGGCCATGTGCACTCGAATCTGATGTGTGCGCCCAGTCTCAAGGCTGCATTCGACCAGGGTGCAGCGATCAAAGCGTTCGCGCACTGCGACATGCGTGCGCGCCTCGCGTGCGCCCTGCACCACCGCCATACGCGTACGTTGCGTCGGGTGACGGCCGATCGGCGCGTCGACCAGCGTGTTGCGCGGCACGACACCGCGCGCCAGCGCTAGGTACTGCCGCTTGACCGTTCGCGCCTGAAGCTGGCGTACAAGGTCCGTCTGCGCGAGCACATTGCGCGCGACCACCATCAGGCCACTGGTGTCCTTGTCGAGCCGATGCACGATGCCGGCACGCGGCAACTGCGCCGCGTCGGGAACGTGGTATAGCAGCGCATTGAGCAGCGTGCCGCTCCAGTTTCCGCTCCCCGGATGCACCACCAGACCGGCGGGCTTGTCGATGACGAGGATGTCGGCATCCTCGAACACAATTGATAACGGAATATTCTCCGGACTTGCCGCCACCACATCGAGCGGCGGAGGCTCAGTCAATTCAAGCGGTTCCGACCCGCGAAGCTTGCGCTTGGGGTCATCGACGCGAACGCCGTCAACAGTGACGCGGCCATCGCGGATCCAGGCTTGGAGGCGATTGCGGGAATGTTCGGGGACGAGGCGCGCGAGCACCTGATCGAGCCGGCTACCGGCTTCCGTGTCGGGCACGCAGAGCTGTCGGACCGTTGACGGGTCGGGGTCTAGCTCGTCGCATCCGTTATAATCGTCGCTTTGTTCACTCACGGGTGCTTTGATGCCGTTTTTGCGAGCGCGTAGTGTAGCCGCAAGCCTGCTGCTTTCGATCTCGATCGCTGGTTGCTCCACAATGAGCTCCTGGTTCGAATCGGACAAAGGCGGCAAGATCGACCAGCGCCCTGCCGAAGAGATCTACGCCGACGCCAAGGACAACCTCGAGTCCGGCTCTTACGATCGCGCGGTCAAGCTTTTCGAACAACTCGAAGCCAAATATCCCTACGGTCGGTATGCGCAGCAAGCTCAACTTGAGATTGCGTATGCCTACTACCGAGCCCAGGATGCCGCACAGGCCTCTGCAGCTATCGACCGTTTCATCAAGCTGCACCCGAACCATCCCAACGTCGACTACGCCTACTACCTGAAAGGCCTGATCACTTTCAACGAGGATCAGGGTTTCGTTGGGTTGATCGGTCAGCAGGATCTGACCGAGCGCGACCCGAAAGCTGCGCTTGATTCATTCCAGGCCTTTAAGGAACTGGCGACGCGTTTCCCGGAAAGTCGCTATGCCGAGGACGCAAAGATCCGCATGGCGTATCTGGTGAATGCGCTCGCGAAACATGAGATCAGCGTCGCGCGGTACTACCAGAACCGCAACGCCTTCCTCGCTGCCGCGAACCGGGCGCAGACGACAATCAAGAACTTTCCGAATTCACCTTCGGTCGAAGAAGCGCTCGCCATCATGATCTTCAGCTACGACAAGCTGGGCATGAAAGACTTGGCAGCGGACACTCGCCGCGTGCTGGCGCTCAACTATCCGCAAAGCCGCTACAACAAGGATGTGAATCCTGATGCGCGGCCGTGGTGGAAGATCTGGTAAGCGTTTGAGCTGACATGGACGAGGCGGTCCTGCGGTCCCTCGTTCGCTGGCCCGATGTGCCAGCCTGCTACGGTTGGCTCTCGCTTGATCGCACTGGCCGGTGGCGCTTGCAGGGCAACGTGGTGCGCCACCGCGGCTTGGCTGAATTCATTGGCCGCAACTACCAGCACGACGACGCGGGTCAGTGGTTCTTCCAGAATGGGCCGCAACGCGTCTACGTGACGCTCGATTACACGCCGTGGGTGTTCGGATGGAATGCGGCAACGCCCAACCTTCTGATCAGTCATACCGGACGGACGACAAACGCGCGCGCGGCATTTGTCGACGAGCACGGCGCACTGCTCATCGACACCGATCTAGGTATCGGACTGCTCGCAAGCCAGGATCTGGTCGCTCTGTCAGACCAGCTACAGCTGGGAGACGACCTTCGACACGGCACGCTCGCGCTGGGCGAGCGGACCGTAGCCGTTCATCCGATTCAGGCAGCCGAGGTGGCCGCCCGATTCCATTTCAATCCGAGCCCTACATCGCAGGCCTGACAGCCCTTAACGTCGGCCGATCCAGGCCTCACGCAAACTCGCCACCGATTTTGCGACGCGCGTATCCTCGACAAGCTTTGCCTTTGTAGAAGACGGCGCTGCCAACTGTAGCCTCGTTTCAAACAACTCATCGCGACGGAAGGCATGTACCGATACCGCCGCACCGGGCTGCATGCGGGCGAGACGCGCATCCAGACCACCGGCCTTCACGCGCAAACCGTCCAGCGCAACAAGCAGATCCCCTGCCGACAGACCCGCCACATGGGCCGGACCACCAGCGAACACCTGCGCGAGCTTGATCGATTCGCCCTCGGTCGATAGCTTGGCGCCAATCGAGGGCAAGTCACCATCCGCCTCCCAGCTGAGCGACACCCCGAGCGGCCGCAGCAGCTTCGCCAGCGGCAGATCCTCGCAGCCCTCGGTCGCCTGCCGCAGCAAGCGGGAGACATCAATGCCGGTCGCTTCACGCATCAACGCAGGCAACGCGGACTCTGGCACCCCGGAACCGTCGCCGTAGCGCGACCAAAGCAAGCGCATCACGTCATCCAGCGACTTCGCGCCACCACTCTTGGCGCGCAGGGCGAGATCGAGCGCCAGCGCCACCAGCGCCCCCTTCGCGTAGTAGCTGACGATTGCATTCGGCGCGTTCTCATCCTGACGGTAATACTTGATCCAAGCATCGAACGAGGACTCAGCCACCGATTGCAGCGTGCGCCCCTCGCCACGTTGCACGGCGGAAATCGTCTTCGCCAGCATGCCAAGGTATTCGTCGCGAGTGATCAGACCCGCACGTACCAGTGCGAGATCGTCGTAGTACGAGGTGAAACCTTCGAACAGCCACAGCAGCCGGGTGTAGTTCTCCTGCTGAAGGTCATAGGGCGCAAAGGCAGCCGGCTTGATGCGCTTGACGTTCCATGCATGGAAGTACTCGTGGCTGCAAAGGCCGAGGAAGCCACGATAGGCCTCGGTCGTCTCCTTCATACCGACGAAAGGCAGATCGTTCCGCGACGCCAGCAAGGCCGTTGAATCCCGGTGCTCCAGGCCGCCATAGCCCTCGCCCACGACGGTCAGCATGAACAAATACCGGGCGAAGGGCGGCGGCTCGTCGCCAAACAAGGCGCATTGCGCCTCGCAAGCCTTGGCAAGATCAGCCGTGAGCCGTTCGAGGTCGCAGTCGTGGCGGCCGTTGATGGCAAAGTCGTGCGTCACGCCGCGCACATCAAAACTCGCCCAAGCCAAGCGCCCCATTTCGACCGGGTGGTCGATCAGAGCATCGTAATCGGCGGCCACATACCAGCCGAAACCACGACGTTTCGCGCCGCCTCGCCCGCTCGCCTCGGGCAGTGTGGTGGCGACTGTCCAATCGCGCACACCGCCCGGTGCGTCGATCCGGACGCGATGCGGCAGCGCCTCGCGACCGACCACACGCAGAAATACCTGCGTGCCATTGAAGAATCCGTGGCTCTGGTCGAGGTGGGCGCAGCGCACCGACAGATCCCACGCATACACCGCGTAACGCAAGCGCACCGTTTTCGCGCCGCTTGGCACCCGACCGAGTACCCAGGTGTGCTTGTCGCGCTTATCGATGGCAACAGGCTCGCCAGCAATCTCCGCCTTCAACCACACGATGTTGCGGGCGAACTCGCGCACCATGTAGCTCCCCGGAATCCAGGCAGGCAGCACGAACTGCATGCCAGTTTCCGGGGCGTCCGCTTCCAGTGTCACCTCGAACAGGTGCGCAGCCGGGTCTGCCGGCGTGATGGTGTAGCGGATATCTTGATGCACGCTCATGCGCAACGTCCTCAGGGCTTGCCGTTGATGCGGTTGAAGAAGGCGCGGTTGTCCGGCTTGCGACCAAGGAACTGCGTTACCAGCTCGGTCGGCGGTACCTCACCACCGCGTTCCAGAATGGTGCTGCGATAACGGGCGCCGACCTTGACGTCCATTGCGTCCTTGCCGAAGGCGGTCAGCATGTCGAGCCCCAGCGCCATCGCCCACATGTAGCCGTAGTAGCCGGCCGCATAACCACCCAACAGGTGGCCAAAGTTGGCTGGTTGCAGCGTGCCATCCACGGTGCCAAGCGGCGTCTCCGCCTCCATCGCACGCCACACCGAAAGGGCCTCGCCCGGCTTCGCACCGGCCAATGCCATGTCGTAGCGCGAGTAGAAGTTCTGCCGCGCGAACCAGATGCCCTTGCCAAAGCGGCTGGTAGCCTCGAGCCGCGCAATCAGTTTGGCATCGAGCGGCTTGCAGGTCGGGCATACCGCGCTGAAGCGACGCGTGACCTCCGGCCGCCATGGCCACTCTTGGAACATCATCGAAGGCGACTCGACGAAATCACGCCGCACCGAGGTGCCCGCATCCATCGCGTAACGGGTTTGCGACAGCACGCCATGCAGGATGTGGCCGAACTCGTGGAACAGCGTCTCCACTTCATCCTGGCTGAAACCCTCACGCGAGAAGTTGGCCACCATCACCGAAACCGGCGTCGAGCCCGCAGCGGTACTCACCTGACGCACCGGGAACGCGGCAGCGTGTTTGTACTTGCCCTCGCGCGGGAAGAGGTCGAGGTAGAAGCTCGACAGGTAGCGCCCCGTCTTCGCATCGATCACGTCGTACGGGCGCACATCCTTGTGCCACACCGGCAGCGCGTTGTTGGCCTTGAAGCGCAGGCCGTAGAGGTGGCTGCTCACATCGAGCAGCCAGGCAACGGTTGGCTCGGTCGGAAACTGCGCACGCACCTGTTGCGGATCGACGCTGAAGCGCTCGCGCTTGACCAGGTTGTCGTAGAAGTCGACGTCCCAGCGCTTCAGCTCAGCGTCGGCTTGACCGGTGAACTTGCGCTTGGCGTCACGCAGCACCGCGATGTCGGCACGCTCAACGGGCGCCACCGCAGCCTGCATCTCGGCGAGGAAGCGATCGACCGTTTCCGGGGTACCCGCCATGCGGGTGCGCAACTGCCATGCGGCGTAACTGGGCAGACCAAAAAGGCCCGCGATCTCGGTGCGCAAGCCATCCACTTCGTTGAGGATCGCGAGGTTGCGCTCACCACCACGGCGGAAGAACTCAATGTAGAAACGCTGGCGCGTCGACTCGTTCTTGGCGTTCTGCAGGATCGCGTCGCGGTCGGGGTAATCAAGCCCGATCTGATAGGCGCCCTGCTCGTTCTTCTTGGCGGACTCCAGATAAGCCGCGGGCACGCCGTCCAGCTCGGCCGCCGTGAAGCTCACGCGAGTCGTTACATCGCGCACGTTGCGGTTGTATTCCTGCGCCAACAGTTCGATGCGTTCGAAGATCGTGCGCAGGCGCTCGCGACGCGCAGGGTCGAGCCCGATGCCCCGGTCTTCAAAGTCTTCGAGGATACGGCTGAGTGCGTTGCGTTCGATCGCATCCTGCCCCTGCGCAGCCTTGATGACACCGAACAGCGCCTCGCTCTGCAGGTATTCGTTATCGAATGCCGCCAGCTTCAGCGTACAGGCTTCGGATGCAGTGCGCACCGCCGCGTCGGGATGCGTCTCGGCCGCGAGCGACAAAGGCCCCACCACCGCGTATTCATCGAGCGCCAGCCGATTCCAGCCGCTCAACACGGTGGCTGCGGAAAGCTTGCCCGGCGGGATCGCTTCCAGCGCCTTCACCTGCGCACGCAGCGACGACACGGCCTCGTCACAGCGCTGCGGAATCTGCTCTGCGCTCGGGATGCTGATCTTCCCCTGCATGGCCGGCACCGCTGCCGCGTAGGCCGGCAACATCGCACTCGCACTCAACAACAGACTCACACAGGCAAGACTCTTACGCATTGCATGCTCCCGGTTCGATGCAGCTCGCGGTCGCGGCTGCCGTAACGTGTCAAAGCTGATGATCATGCCGTTGCGGCGCAACACCAGCGTTCGCGAGCGCGGCAGCCGCATGCAAATTGGCGACGCGACACCCCTTCCGCAATCCCAGGGCGGGACGCGGCCTATACTCGTGCCGATATCTGCTGCCCAGCCCACCCCATGATCGATTGGCTAGACCCGCATCGCCCTGCATTCCCGCCGCTGGCGCGCGCGCTGCGCGAGCCAAACGGGCTGCTTGCGGCAGGCGGGCAACTCGCGCCGGAGTGGCTGCTCGCGGCCTACCGCCGCGGCATCTTTCCATGGTTCTCGCCGGGAGATCCGATTCTCTGGTGGAGCCCGGACCCACGCATGGTGCTGCTGCCGCGCGAATTCAAATGCGCGCGCTCATTGCGCAAAACCTTGCGTCGGGGCACGTTTGAAATCCGCTGCGACACTGCGTTTGCCGACGTGATCGCGGCCTGCGCCGCACCGCGCGAACCGGGTGGCGGCACCTGGATCACCGAGGCGATGCAAGCCGCCTACCGCGAAATGCATGAACTCGGCTGGGCACACAGCGTCGAAAGCTGGCAGGGTGACGAGCTGGTCGGCGGCCTCTACGGCATGGCCATCGGCAAGGTGTTCTTCGGCGAATCGATGTTCGCGCGCCGTACCAATGCATCGAAAGCCGCGCTCGCCCACCTCGTGCGCGACCTTGAACGGCGCGATTTCAAGGTGATAGATTGCCAGATGAACACCGCGCACCTGGCCTCGCTCGGGGGGAGAGAGGTTCCACGTGCGGACTTCGCCGCGCTGCTGGAGGCGCACGCTGCGGATGCGCAGCCTGCTCGCTGGCAGCCCACACAAATGCAGGACATAGACTGGGGGGACACGCAAACATGACTTTGCTGAAAGACCTGCCCTACGCGTTTCTGCAGTTCTACGCCACGGCGCCTTACGCCTGCTCCTACCTGCCCGACCGCATCGCACGCTCGCAGGTTGCGACACCAGGCCACATGATCGACACGCCGCTCTACAGCGATCTGCTGCGCAACGGCTTTCGCCGCAGCGGCGTATTCACCTACCGGCCGCACTGCGATACCTGCCGCGCCTGCGTGCCGGTTCGTGTGCCGGTGGATCGCTTCCTGCCGGCGCGCAGCCAGCGCCGCGCGGCCCAGCGCAACGCCGGGCTCGTCGCCGCAGAGCACGCACTGGTGTTCAACGAAGAGCACTACGATCTGTACCAACGCTACCAAGCCAGCCGGCACGCTGGTGGTGGCATGGATCAGGATAGCCGCGAGCAGTACTCCCACTTCCTGCTGCAAAGCCACATCGACACCCGGCTGATCGAGTTCCGCGAGAACGGCGTGTTGCGCATGGTCAGCATCGTCGACTGCCTGACCGACGGGCTCTCCAGCGTCTACACCTTCTACGACC
>CAMFLH010000106.1 GCA_945957295.1 uncultured Uliginosibacterium sp. | reverse complement strand
CGAGATTCCTCTACGTCTCGTGGGCTCGGAGATGTGTATAAGAGACAGCGCATACGGGCTGCCAAGCAGCTCAACGCACAGCCACCCCACCAGCGCTTGCACAGCGCGCATCAAACGGCCCTCTGGAAACACCCTTGATCGCCATGTTAACGGCGGCGGCGGCCGCGACTTGACGCGGCCGCCGTTTGCCCCGTGGGTTCCCGCGGCGTCCGCCGACATGTCGCACTGAGGCGTGTCGTTCGCAAATCGGCGCCAAGTTTGCGGCGCCTTTCTTGGTGGGCGGCCGAATGCGCGGCAAGTTGTGCCCACGAATTTCCGTCAAGGACACCCCAAGAAAAATTCGCTTGCAACACTGATATATCAGCGCTAGTGTAGTGATATATCAGCTTATCCCGCGATAGACAGCGTTGATTGCGGCGCCTCGGGATCCAGCTGCCAAGCCAGGAGACTCAAAGCATGCGCAACTTCATCGACCAGGATTTTCTGCTCGACACCGCGGTCGCCAGCCGCCTCTACCATGAGGTGGCGGCCGAGCTGCCGGTGATCGACTACCACTCGCATCTGCAGCAGGGCGAAATCGCCTCGCGCAAGACTTTTCGTAACATTGCCGAGCTGTGGCTCGGTGGCGACCACTACAAATGGCGCCTGATGCGCACGGCCGGCGTGCCGGAGGACTACATCACCGGCGATCAGCCGGACGAGGCCAAGTTCCGCGCCTTCTGCAAGATGCTGCCGTTGGCGGCTGGCAACCCGATCCACCACTGGAGCCACCTTGAGCTGCGCCGCATCTTCGGCATCGCGCTGACGATCAACGAAGCGAACGCGAGCCAGATCTGGGAGGCAGCGAACGCCAAGCTGGCGACCATGAACACCTGGACGCTGCTGGAACAGGCCAAAGTGGAAATCGCCTGCACCACAGACGACCCCGCCGACGACCTCGCGCAACACGCCGAGATCGCCGCTTCGGCGCTGAAGACCCGTGTGTTGCCGGCCTTCCGCCCCGACAAGGCGATGCGCATCAACAATGCGGACTTCGTCGCCTATCTTGATCGGCTGTCGGCGGTTTCCGGCGTGCGGATCGGCAACTTCGATTCGTTGATCGCGGCGCTTGCGGCGCGGGTCGAGTTCTTCCATGCACGCGGCGCGCGGATTTCCGATCACGCGGTTGATATCGCGCTGCCGGTCGGCAACGTCAGTGCGGCGCAGCTCGAAAGCCTGTTCGCCAAGCGCGTCGGCGGCGAATTGCTCAGCGACGCCGAAGCGGCGCAATACCTGCGCGGCCTGCTCGAAGCGCTCGGCCGGGTGTATGCCAAGCATGGCTGGACGATGTGCCTGCACATTGGCGCGCAGCGCAACAACAACAGCCGCATGATGGGCCGCCTCGGACCGGATACCGGCTACGACTCGATCTCGGACATGAGCTGCTCCGCCGGCCTGTCCGCGCTGCTCGATGCACTGGATGCCGACGACCAGTTGCCGAAGACGATGCTGTTCTGCCTCAACCCGGGCATGAACGAAGTGCTGTCGACGCTGATCGGCGCGTTCCAGGACGGCAGCTCGGCCGGCAAGCTGCAGTACGGCCCGGCCTGGTGGTTCAACGACCACAAGGACGGCAACCTGCAGCAGCTGCAGACCCTGGCGAACCACAGCCTGCTTGGCAGCTTCGTCGGCATGGTCACCGATTCGCGCAGCTTCGCTTCCTATCCGCGCCACGACTACTTCCGCCGCTTGCTGTGCCGCCTGCTCGGCCAGTGGGTCGAGGCTGGCGAGTACCCCAACGACTTCGAAGCACTCGCGACGATCGTGCGTGGCGTCAGCTACGAGAACGCCAAGCGCTACTTCGCGCTGTGACCGGAACCGGACCAAGAAACGCAATCATGCAAAAAGTCCTCTGCATCCATCCCGACGACGACATGCTTGTCGCGCTCGACGATCTCGCCGCCGGCGAGGTGGTCCAGTGGGCGTCGGAGTCGATCCTCGTGTGCACGCCGGTCGCGCGCAAACACAAGCTCGCGCGTCGCGCCTTCGCCGAGGGCGACGTGTTGAAGCTCTACGGCGTGCCCGTCGGCAAGGCGACGGCAGCGATCCGCCGTGGCGAGGCAGTCACGACCGAGAACCTGCGCCACTACGCAGCCGATGTTGAACTGGGCGCGACGCAAGCGTACGAGTGGACGCCGCCTTCGGTAGACCGCTGGGCTGGTGCCACCTTCCCGGGCGTCGTGCGCGCCGATGGCCGCGTCGGTACCGCGAACTACTGGCTGATCTTCCCGCTGGTGTTTTGCGAGAACCGCAACGTCGAGCATCTGCGCAACGCGCTGGAAGGGCCGCTGGGCTACAAGTCCGACGATCTCGCGGCCTTTACGCTGTCGCTGCTCAACGAAGACATGGCAGCGCCGAAGGCAGTGACACGGCCGTTCCCCAACGTCGACGGCATCCGCATGATCACCCACGCCGGTGGTTGTGGCGGCACGCGCGCTGATGCGCGCACGCTGTGCAAGGTGCTTGCCGCCTATGCCGACCACCCGAATGTGGCCGGCATCACGGTGTTCAGCCTAGGCTGCCAGAACGCCCAGATTCCGATGTTCAAGGAAGCGCTGGCGAAGCAGAACCCGAATTTCGACAAGCCCTGCCTGATCTACGAACAGCAAAAGTGGGAGGGTGGCGAACAGGTGATGATGCAGGCGGTGTTGCGCGACACGCTGGCTGCACTGAAGCAGGCCAACGAGGTGACGCGCCAGCCGGTGCCGCTGTCGCACCTGAAGATCGGCGTGAAGTGCGGCGGCTCCGACGGGTTCTCCGGCATCTCGGCCAATCCGACGATGGGTCTGGTGTCCGACATGGTGGTCGCGCTCGGTGGCACGTCGATCCTTGCCGAGTTCCCGGAGCTGTGTGGCGTCGAGGCGAACCTGATCGAGCGCTGTGTGAACGAGGACGACAAACGCCGCTTCCTCGGCCTGATGCGCGATTTCGAGGCCAAGGCCGAGGCGGTGGGTACCCACTTCGCCGACAACCCGAGCCCCGGCAACATCCGCGATGGCCTGATCACCGATGCGATGAAATCCGCGGGCGCCGCGAAGAAAGGCGGCACCTCGCCGATCGTGTCGGTGCTCGACTACGGTGAGCAAACCGACAAGGCCGGCCTCTCGCTGCTCTGCACGCCGGGTAATGATGTGGAATCGGTGACCGGCATCGTCGCGTCAGGCGCGAACGTCGTGCTGTTCTCGACCGGTCTTGGTACGCCGACCGGCAACCCGATCGTGCCGGTGCTGAAGATCGCGACCAACACCCGCGTCGCCACCAAGCTCCACGACATCATCGACTTCGATTGCGGGCCGGTCGTCGACGGCGCGCCGCTGCCCGAGGTCGCCGGTCAGCTGCTGGATCTGGTCGTTGCAACGGCGGGTGGCCACTACGCCGCCAAGGCCGACCGCCTGCAGCAGTACGACTTCATCTTCTGGAAGCGCGACATCTCGCTCTGATCGCCGCGCGGAGAACCGACATGAAACAACTTAATCGCGAAACGCCCTTTGCCTACCCGATCCGCTTTGCGCAGTTCGGCGAAGGCAACTTCCTGCGTGCTTTCGTCGACTGGCAGATCGATCTGCTCAACGAGCGCAGCGGCTTGAACGCCGGTGTCGTGGTGCTGCGCCCGATTCCCCGTGCCGACATGCCCTTGCTCGACAGCCAGGGTGGCGTCTACACCACGCTGATCCGTGGCCTCAACGAGGCCGGCGAGGCGGTGAAGACGTATCGCAAGATCACCTGTGTGCAGCGCGAGATCGACATCGCCTCGATGTACGACGACTACCTCGCGGTGGCGCGCAATCCGGAGCTGCGCTTCATCGTGTCCAACACGACCGAAGCGGGCATCACGACGAACGACAGCGATGCGTACGGCGATGTGCCGCCGGCAAGCTTCCCGGCCAAGCTGACGCGCCTGCTGCACGAACGCTTCCAGCATTTCTCCGGTGTGCGCGACAAGGGGCTGGTGCTGCTGCCTTGCGAACTGATCGACCACAACGGTGACGCACTCCGCGCAGCCGTGAAGCACTTCGCGGCCCTGTGGTCGCTCGGTGCGGCCTTCGATATCTGGCTCGACGAAACCTGCACCTTCTGCTCGACGCTGGTGGACCGCATCGTCACCGGCTACCCGCGTGAGGAGATCGGGGCGATCGAGGCAGAACTCGGCTACCACGATCAGTTCCTCGTCACCGCGGAGCACTTCTACCTTTTCGTGATCGAAGGCCCCGCGTGGCTGGCCGATGAGCTGAAGCTGTCCGGCGCGAACCTGAACATCAAGCTGGTCGACGACATCACGCCTTACAAGCAGCGCAAGGTTGGCGTGCTCAACGGCGGCCATACCGCGATGGTGCCGGTAGCGCTGCTCGCCGGGCTGGAGAGCGTGGGCGAAGCGATGAATGACGCGGACGTAGGTGGCTTCCTGCTCGATGCGCTGCACGAGGAAATCATCCCCGCACTGCCGCTGCCGCGCGAGGAGTTGGACCCCTTCGCGGCGGATGTGCTGCGCCGCTTCCGCAACCCCTACATCCACCACCGGCTCGAGTCGATCGCGTTGAACAGCTGGAGCAAATTCGCCGCGCGCGTGCTGCCGCAGTTGCTGACCTACCAGGCGAGGAACGGCGTGCTGCCGCAGCGGCTGGTGCTGGCGCTGGCCGCAACGATGCAGCTCTACCGCGGCGGTGTGATCAAGCTCGCCGACGATGCATCCACGCTTGCCTGGTTCGAGGCGGGCTGGCAGCGCGTTGCGCAGGGCGAGTGCTCGTTGCATGAACTGGCGAAGCAGTGGCTCGCGAACGCCGCGCTGTGGGGACGTGATCTCAACACGGTGCCCGGTTTGTGCGAGGCCGTCGCGTCCGCGCTCGAAGCGATCGGGCAACAGGGCATGCGCAAGGTGCTGGCGGCGCTGACATCGAGGCAGCCGGCCGTGGTTTGAACACAGGGCGCGGGCACATCGCTCGCGCCCCTGGAAAGACAGCAGTACCGCAGTAACTAGAGAAGTGATCCCGGATTAGAGAGTGATTTGTCCGGCCCCCGACAGAGCGTGCAAGCGGGTATTCCCGACACAAAGCGCGCCGGCAGGGGGACCCATCGAGCAGCATGAAGGAGACATTCGTGAAGACCATGAAAGGAATACGGTGGTGGATGGTGGGCTTGGTGACAGCCGGGCTGATCGTCAACTACCTCGCCCGCAACACCCTGTCGGTGGCCGCACCGACGATGATGAAAGACCTCAACATTTCCACCGAGCAGTACTCGCACATCGTTGTAGCGTGGCAGGTCTGCTACGCGCTGATGCAGCCGATCGCCGGCTACATCCTCGATGCGATCGGTACCAAGATGGGCTTTGCCATTTTTGCGCTGGCCTGGTCGCTGGCCTGTGCGGCAGCGGCAATGGCAACCAGCTGGCAGGGGCTCGCGGTGTTCCGCGGCATGCTCGGCATCACCGAGGCGGCGGGCATCCCGGCTGGCGTGAAAGCCACCACCGAGTGGTTCCCGGCTAAGGAACGCTCCGTCGCGATCGGCTGGTTCAACATCGGCTCGTCGATCGGCGCCTTGCTCGCTCCTCCGCTGGTGGTGTGGGCGATCATGCACGGCTCCTGGGAATGGGGCTTCCTGATCGTGGGCGGCCTGGGCATCGTCTGGACCTTCCTGTGGATGCTGTTCTACAAGCATCCGCGCGACCAGAAACGGCTGTCGGACGAAGAGCGCGACTACATCGTATCGGGCCAGGAGGCGCAGTACTCCGATCCGAACGCGAAGAAGCGCCGCTGGACCGAGATCATCACCAGCCGCAACTTCTGGGCGATCGGTATCCCGCGCATCCTCTCCGAGCCGGCGTGGCAGACCTTCAACGCGTGGATTCCGCTCTACATGATGACCGAGCGCCACATGAACCTGAAGGAGATCGCGCTGTTCGCGTGGCTGCCCTTCCTTGCCGCGGATATCGGCTGCGTGCTGGGTGGCTACCTGTCGCCGCTGTATCACAAGTACTGCAAGGTCTCGCTGTTCACCTCGCGCAAGATGGTCGTCGTCACCGGCGCGCTGTTCATGATCGGACCGGCCTGCATCGGCCTCGTCGAGAGCCCCTACACCGCGATCGCACTGCTCTGCGTGGGTGGCTTCGCGCACCAGACGCTGTCCGGCGCGCTGTACTCGGTGACCTCAGACATGTTCGGCAAGAACGAGGTTGCGACCACCACCGGCATGGGCGGAATGATGGGCTACCTCGGCGCTGCGGCCTTCACTGCGGTGTTCGGCGTGCTCGTCACCAAGGTGGGCTACAGCCCGCTGTTCGTGGTGCTCGCGGTGTTCGATCTGATCGGCGCGGCGGTGGTGTGCGTACTCGCCACCGACCGTAACCGTGTGGCCGAACCGTCAGCGGTGACACCGCCCCTGCAGGCGGCTCGCAACGGCGCCTGAGCGCGCGTAGCACTTCCGGGCCGCGCAGCGATGCGCCGCCCGACACCCGAAAACCCGCTGGCGCATGGCAGGCGCCAGCGGACAGCGCTGTCGCAAGCATCACAGACATCCTGCATGGCGACGGACAGAGCCTTCTGTCCGCCGCATGGGCACGGCTGTCCGCATCGCAACGGCGCTGCATTGCAAATGCCAGGTATGGCTACCCACACCCGGAATCTGGAGGAGCAGGACATGAAGACAAACAAGCAGTTCACACGCAAGGCGATGCTGCTGGCAGCACCGGCCTTGTTTGCGTGCCTTTCGAACGCGGCTTACGCCGATCTGCCGATGAGCGTGAAGGTGTACGGCTTTCTCAACGCGCAGGTTGAGTCGGTCGAAGCCAAGGGCGGCGCCACACCGTACGAGCGTCGTGGTCGCCTGTCAGACGGCAATTCGCGCATCGGCTTCACCGGTTCGATCGGCATCACCGATACCGCGAAAGGGCTGTGGCAGATCGAAGGCAGCTTCAACAACTTCGAGCAGGGCGGCACCAACGATCAGGGCAGTTCGGCGACCATCGTGTCGCGCAACAGCTTCGTCGGCATCGAGGACAGCCGCTTCGGCCGCATCATCGCCGGCAACAACGATTCGGCCTATCGCTCCCTGGTTGGTTCGGGCGGTGAGCTGGGTGGCAACGTCGGCATGACGACGCATGGTCTCGACCTGTGGAACAACACCACTGCGCAGATGACCGGCAACGCCAGCAGCATCTTCGGCCGCGGCGAGGCGCGCTACAAGAATTCGGTGCACTACCTCTCGCCGGAACTCTTCGGCTTTCAGGCAGCGCTGTCGTACGGTTTTGACGAGACGCGTACCGAGGGCAACAACCGTGATCGCTACGCGCTTGCGTTGAAGTACGCCTACGGCCCGTTCGAAATCGGAGTTGGCTACGACCGCCAGAACGACACCGCGGTGGACGTGGACAAACTGCAGCAGGGCTACGGCTTCAAGCTCGCCGGGCAGGATGGCGCCAGCACCTACTTCTACAAGCTGATCGCCTCGTACAAGTTGCCGACCAGCACCTACCTTGGCGTGGGCTACGAGAAGGGCAGCTACGGCTACCAGCTCTTCGTGCCGCCCTCGGGCAGCAACTTCTACCCGGGTGTTGAAACCGGCACGATGAAGCAGGGCAGCACGATGATCTCGATCGCGCAGGACATCGGCGACAAGATCTCGCTGATGGCCGTCTACGCCAAACTCGGCGATCTGGACAACGCGGTAGTCGGCGAAGGCAAGGACTACTCGGCGACGCAGTATTCGCTGGGCGCGAGCTACAAGTTCAACGAGTACTTCAAGACCTACCTGTACTACACGAACATCGACAACAAGTCGCAGCAGAACGTCAACTTCGGCCAGTCGCCAGTCTTCAGCAACAACTCAGGCAGCAACGACGCCTACCTCGCGCCGGGCAACAGCCCACGCGCTGCGGGTATCGGCGTGATCGCGCGCTTCTGAACCGTTCGTGAGCGTTGCCGATGCACTCCGCTTCGCAACGCATGAAGACCACAAAGTTGATCGGTCCCGCACCGGATGTGCGCCGGACCTTATCGAGGAGATTCCTGAAATGAAGGCCTCTGTTCAAACGCTCGCACCGCGCATGAAGCACGGTGCAGTGATGATTTCCTGCCTCGCCCTGTCGCTGGTGCTGGCCGCCTGTGGCGGCGGTGGCGATGGCGATGCCGCCGTAAGCTATTCGTCGGCAAAACCCTTCCAGGTCGGCACCACGGCCTACGACGTGAACCTGCCGGCTGAACCGACCCTGCCGGCCGATACGCAGGTCTGCGCTACGCTGCAGGCAAGCGACACGCTGATCAAGCGGCCGGACGGTGCCTTGCCGCCGGAAGCCGACCCCTCCGTTGCCGGTGCAGGCGTGGCCGCAAGCGCGGCGACGACCAATCCGGACCAGGCCCGTATCCAGGCCGCGCTGAACGCCTGCGGCGCCGGTGTCGAAGCGGAAGTGGGCGCGGCGATCGCGAACGCCGACGCCGCGGCCGCCGCGCTGCAGATCGCCGCAGCCGACCCGACCAAGAATATCGCTGGCGCGTCGGGTGAAGAGCTGGCCAAGCCCCAGTACAAGGCGACCAAGTACGCGGTGCGCCTGACGGTAGGTGCCAACGGTGGCAACGCCTTCATCTCCGGCCCGCTGAACCTGCCCTCCGGCGTGACGCTGTGGATCGACAAGGGCGTGACGCTCTTCGCCAGCCGCGACGTGATGCTCTACAACCTGCCGGGCAAATACTGCGGCAACACCGCTGCGCCGACGACCACGACGACCGCCGCCAAGTCCGGCTCCTCGGGCAACTGCCGCCCCCTCATCGGCGGCGACAACCTGGTCAACGCCGCCATCGTGGGTGACGGCGCGATCGATAGCCGTGCCTACGCGGAGATCGTCACCACCGACAAGTACTACCCGATCATGAAGGTGAACGAGACCTGCTCGAACACTTATGCGGCCTACCAGAAGGGCACTTTCGCGGCCGAAGGCACGCCGTGCGACAACGGCGGTACGACGGTGAACCGCACGACCACGGTCCGCAACATGACCTGGTGGGATCTGGCGATGAAGGGGAACATGGTCGACAACGGTACGACCGGCTCCGGCTCGCAATCGTGCTTCCGCATGATGGTCTTCAACTATGTGAAGAACCTGACGCTGTACCGCATCACGATGAACAACAGCGCGAACTTCCACTTCGTGCCGAGCGGCATCGACGGGCTGACGGTGTGGGGCATCAAGCTGCAGACCCCTTCGCTGGCGGCCTTTGCGAACCCGGCCGGTAACGGCAACCCGCTGTACAACGGCGACACCTTCAACGAAGACAACGTCAAGAACACCGATGCGCTCGACCCGGGTTCGGCCTCCAAGCCGACGCAGGTTGCGCTGACCACCGGTGCGACCAACGTGCTGACCACCGCCGCCGCTGGCGCTGGCAAGCCGACTACGACCTGGACGACGACCACCACGACCTCGGCCGCCAAGATGTACTTCGACGGCTATCTGAAGAACGTGGCGATCGTCTACAACTACGTCAGCACCGGCGACGACGATATCGTGCTGAAGGGCAGCAACAACCCCAGCCCCACCGGTTCCGGCCTGCCCGGCATCGACGGCAACATGGATGTTCGCGCGGATCGCAAGTACGGCATCACTATCGCGCACAACCACATCTACTGGGGCCACGGCATCTCGATCGGTTCCGAGACCAACGCCGGCGTGAAGAACGTGCACGTGTACGACAACAGCTTCAACGGCTCGGAAGAGGGGCTGCGGATCAAGTCCGACTACGCGCGCGGCGGTGAAGTCAGCAACATCTACTACGACAACATCTGCATCAAGGATTCGACCAACGCGCTGCTGTTCACGCCGTACTACAGCACCAAGGCATTGCCTGCCGCGGGTGCGCTGATCCCCAACTTCCACGACATCTACCTGAGCAACGTCCGCATCCAGGACAAGTCCACGCTCAAGCTGATGGGCTTCCAGGCCAACACCGGTGGTTTGGGCAATCCGCAGTACCCGCTCGTGATGACCTTGAAGAATGTGGTGGCCGATTCGCCGGCTGCGATGAACCTGATCGCGTCGGACGCCAACCTCACGCTGAGCGGTGTGAACCTGCCGATCGTGGCCTCGGCTGATCAGCGCATCGTGCTGAACGGCAAGGCCTCGCAGGCGGTTGAAGCGGCCAACGTGGTCGATTGCAGCCGGGCCTACGTCGACTTCCCGTCGCCCACCAGCCCGGGCGGCACCACCTGGTAAGCACCGGGCCGGGTGTGACATCACGGTCGCACCCGGCCGGACCAGTTTGGGAATGACGTCAGAATGCCTAGAATCAATAGCCGACCGATGACTTCAAGCCGACCGGTTTGGCGCACCAGCGCATCACGGCCGGTTGTTGGAGTGCAGCGGGCTGACGTCTCCCCGGATATCGCAAACGGACATTGCAATGAGCGCCGCAAAGCAGGTTTATCACGCACTGCGACAGCAGATTCTCGACATGACGCTGCTGCCGGGCACCCGCATCATCGAGCGGGATATTGCCGCCGAGCACGGCACCAGCCGTACGCCGGTGCACGAGGCGGTGCAGCGCCTGGCCGACGAGGGGCTGATCGAAATCGCGCCGCGCGTGGGCACGTTTGTCGCGCGCATTCCGCTCGACCAGATCGAGGAGGCCATGCTGGTACGCACGGCACTGGAAGCTGCAGTTGTCGAACGCGCCGCGACGCGGGCGACCAGCGAGGGCCTGGCACGGCTCCGCGCGATCCTCGCCGAGCAGCACGCCTGCGTGGAAGCCAACGATACGCGCGGCTTTCACCGCACCGACGAAGCCTTTCACGAAGCCTTGGCGGACATCGCCGGCTTCCCCGGCGTGTGGCGGCTGATCGTGCAGGCCAAGACCCAGGTCGACCGCTATCGCCGGCTCACGCTGCCAATGCCGGGCCGCATGGATGGCGTGGTGGCCGAGCACGAAGCGGTTGTCGCCGCAATGGAATCGGGCCACGCGCCGCAGGCCGTCGCGGCGATGCGCGATCACCTCGACCATGTGTTCCCGGTGGTCGAAATCGCCCGCAACTTCCGCCCCGACTACTTCGTCAATCACTTACCTGCAGGGCAGTCAGGCCACGACGCCTGAACTGCGCCCAGGCGCATCACAACGCAGTGACAAACGGGCGGCAGCGTCGCCCGGCGTTGTCGCGCGCCTATCCGCAGTGGAGTCACTCATGAACACCAGAAAACAGAAGCTCGTCGCCTTCGGCGAATGCATGGTCGAACTGCGCCGCGTTGAAGAGGGCCTCATGCGCCAGGCCTTCGGTGGCGACACCCTCAACACCGCGGTGTATCTCGCGCGGCTCGCCGGCGGCGCTTTCGATGTGGCCTACGCAAGCGCGCTGGGTGATAGCGATTCGTTCAGCGACGCGATGCTCGCCAGTTGGGCGGCGGAAGGTATCGATACCGGTTTTGTCGAACGGCGCGCGGGTGAGCTGCCGGGGCTCTACACGATCGAGGTCGACGCGGCGGGGGAACGGCGCTTCGCCTACTGGCGCCAGCACAGCGCGGCCCGTAATTACTTCGCCAGCGACGCAAGCCCTCTGGAGCGCCGCGCCGCAGAGATCGACCTGCTGTACCTGAGCGGCATCAGCCTCGCGATCCTGCCGCAGGCCGGTCGTGACCGCTTGTTCGCGCTGATCGACTGGCTGCGCGCGAAGGGCGCGCGCTTCGTGTTCGACAACAACTACCGCCCGCGCCTGTGGTCCAGCGCGGACGAAGCCCGGCAGACCTATGCCGCGGCGTATGCCCGCGCCGACATCGCGCTGGTGACGCTAAGCGACGAAATGGACGTGCAGTCGATCGCGGATGAAGCACAGGCGATCGAGTTCGCCTGTGCCTTGCCGTGCCGCGAGGTGGTGATCAAGCGCGGTGCCTCACCAACGCTGGTGCGGGCGATTGACGGCTCGCGTACGGAAGTGGCGACGGAGCCGGTGCCCACCGTCGTCGATACGACGGCGGCGGGGGATTCATTCGGCGCCGGCTACCTCGCTGCGAGGCTGCATGGCCTTGGGGCAGCGCAGGCCGCCGCCGTGGGCAACCGGCTCGCCGCAGCGGTGATCCAGTGCCCGGGCGCGATCATCCCGCGTGAACGCATGCCGGCGGCACTGCTGGCGTAAAGCAGCGGCGGCGACTTGAGCCGCTCGTCACAACAGAATTGGAAGCCCAGATGAAGCTGAAATCCGAAGACGTCATGCGGCTCGCTGCCGTGATTCCGGTGATCCGGATCGACACCCTCGAACAGGCGCTGCCGATGGCGCGCGCGTTGGTGGCGGGTGGTCTGCCAGCCCTTGAAGTCACGCTGCGCACGCCGGTGGCGCTGGATGCGATTGCGCTGATCGCGCGTGAAGTACCGGATGCCGTGGTCGGCGCCGGCACGGTCCGCACGCCGGCTCAGCTCGATGCCGTGGTGAAGGCGGGCGCGCGCTTTGCCGTGAGCCCAGGCCTCACGCGCGAGCTGGCCGCCGCGGCGCGTGGTGTGCCGATTCCGCTGCTGCCCGGCGTGGGCTCGGCCTCGGAAGTGATGGCCGCGATGGACGACGGCTTCGACCGCCTCAAGCTGTTTCCGGCCACGGAAATTGGCGGGCCGCGCCTGGCGCGTGCGCTTGCGGGCCCGTTCCCCGAAGTGCGTTTCTGCCCGACGGGCGGCATCGATCTGGCCTCGGCGCCGAGCTGGCTCGCGCTGCCGAATATCCTGTGCGTGGGCGGTTCGTGGATGCTGCCGGCCGATCGCGTGGCGGCAGGGGACTGGGCCACCATCGAGCGCCTCGCACGCGAGGCGGCGGCGCTGCGGCCGGCGTTGAAGTGAGTTCCGGCAGCCCGCTTTCCGCTGCGCAGCTACTCGGCTACCTGGCCTTTGTACTCGGCGTCTCTGCCTTCTGGCAGCGCGACGACCGGCGCCTGCGCTACCTCGTGACCGCGCTGAGCCTGACTTACGCGGTGCACTTTACGCTGCTGGGCAACCCGGCCGCCGCGGCGGGGGCCGGGATTTCCGCAGTGCGCGCATGGCTGTCGCTGTTCACGCGCTCGCCCTGGGTGGCGGCGGTGGTGATTCTCGCCAACCTGACGGTGGGCGGCATGCTGGTGTCGCACTGGCAGCACCTGTTGCCACTGGTGGGCTCGGTGCTCGGCACGCTGGCGATGTTCTTCCTCGATGGCATTCCGATGCGCGTCACGCTGCTGGTCGGAACCGGCCTTTGGCTGAGCAACAACATCCTCTCCGGCTCGATCGGTGGTTCGGCGCTCGAATGTGTGATCGGGCTGACCAACGCGACGACGATCGTACGGTTGATGCGGGCGCGCCGCGAACAGGCGAGGGCGGCGTCTTAGCTGGCCTCATTTGGCCTTGGTTGGCCTTTGCGGGCTATCGCATTGCAACCGCGACGCGATAGCTATGCCGTATTCCGGGTTCAGCGCCCGGCTTCGAGTTCCAGCGCCAGCAGTTCCTGCACCGTCTGGCGGCGGCGGATCAGGCGGGCGGTGCCGTTGTCGATCTTCACTTCCGGGATCAGCGGGCGCGAGTTGTAGTTCGACGACATCGAGGCACCGTAGGCGCCGGCATCGTGGATCACCAGCAGGTCGCCAACGCGCGCTTCGGGTAGGTGGCGCGTTTGCACCACTCCGCCTTCGCCTTGCGTGAATACGTCGCCGGACTCGCAAAGCGGGCCGGCGATGACTGTGGCGTGTTCGGCGCGCGGGCTGTCGTCCTGCGGCAGCAGGCTGATGTGGTGGAAGCTGCCGTACATCGATGGCCGCATCAGGTCGTTGAAGCCGGCATCCACCAGCACGAAGCGGTTCTTGCCCGCCTGCTTCACGGCGCGCACTTCGGTCAGCAGCAGGCCGGACTCGGCGACCAGGTAACGGCCGGGTTCGATTTCCAGATGCGGCGTGACGCCGAGGATCTGGCCGACTTCGCGGCGCGCCGCGTCCCATAGGCCGAAGTAGTGTTCGGTGTCGATCTGCGGATCGTTCGTGCGGTACGGAATAGACAGGCCGCCACCGGCCGAGATCGCCTCCAGCGGGGCGTCGAGCTGGCGCGTGAGTTCGACCATCGCGCCGCACACCTGCTCCAGATGCTTGTAGTCGACACCGGAGCCGATGTGCATGTGCAGGCCGACCAGCTTCAGGCCGTGCTGGCGGATCGCGGCCAGCGCAGCCGGCAGGTCGGTGTGCCAGATGCCGTGCTTGCTGTGTTCGCCGCCGGTGTTGGTCTTGTTGCTGTGGCCGTGGCCAAAACCCGGGTTGATGCGCAGCCACACCCGGTGGCCCGGCGATACGGCGCCGAGCTGATGCAGCATGTCGATCGAACCGGCGTTCACCGGGATCTCTTCTTCGACCACGCGGGCCAGCGTGGCGCGGTCGATCAGGTCGGCGGTGAACACGATGCTCGATTCGCCGTTACGCGAGCTGTAGCCGGCGGCCAGTGCGCGCTCGATCTCGCCCAGCGACACCGCATCCACCTTCACACCTTCTTCGCGCAGCAGGCGCAGCAGGTGGATGTTGGAGTTCGCCTTCTGCGCGAAGCGGATCGTGTCGAAGGCGCGCAGCGCGGCGACATGCGCGCGGATTACGGCGGCGTCGTACACCCACAGCGGCGTGCCGTGCTGGCGGGTCAGATCGAGGAGTTGGGCGGAATTGATGCTGGGCTTCATCGTGCGCGTCCGGTTGAATTTGGGAATTGCGATTCGGGAATGGCGACAGTGTGCCGCGTGCCGGGTATTTCGAAAAATGCAGATTTGTGCGTCAATCATGCATCGCTGATATGGATGCGCCATGCTGCTGACCCACCGCCTGATCGATGTATTCCGCGCCGTGATGAACACCGGCAACGTCACCCGCGCCGCCGAGCTGCTGCATACCTCGCAGCCGACGGTCAGCCGCGAGCTTGCGCGGCTGGAACAGGTGGTTGGCATGACGCTGTTCGACCGCGTGCGCGGCCGCCTGCAGCCCACCGCGCGCGCCTTGCAGTTGTTCGACGAAGTGCAGCGCAGCTACGTGGGGCTGGAGCGGGTGGCCGCCACCGCTGAATCGCTGCGCCACTTCGCGCAGGGGCGTTTGAGTGTCGCCTGCCTGCCGGCGCTGTCGCACGGCTTGCTGCCGGCGGCCTGCGCCGAGTTTGTCGCCGCACATCCGCAAGCCAGCCTGTCGATCACGCCGCAGGAGTCGCCGCTACTTGAAGAATGGCTCAGCGCCCAGCGCTTTGACCTGGGCCTGACAGAACATGCCGAGCCGCCACCGGGCACGCAGGCGGAAGACCTCTTCGTCGGCGATGAGGTGGCGGTGCTGCCCGAGGGGCATCGGCTGCTGGGCCAGAACGTGTTGCGCCCGGCCGATTTTGAAGGCGAATCCTTCGTCAGCCTCGCGCCGCAGGATGCCTACCGCCAGGCGATCGACGCGATGTTTGCCGCGCAGGGCGTGCAGCGCCGGCTGGTGATCGAAACCACCAGCGCGGTATCGGTCTGCGCGTTGGTGCGGCAGGGGCTGGGCGTGTCGATTGTCAACCCGCTCACTGCGATCGAGCTGGAAGGCCTGGGCCTGCACTGGCGGCCGATCAGCGTGTCGATTCCGTTCCGGGTCACGCTGATCCGCCCGCAGCAGCGGCCTAGCACACCGCTTGCCGACACCTTTGCGGCGGCGCTGCGCAATGCCGCGGCGCGGGTGCGCCGACGCGCAGGCAGCGCCTAGGGAAATCCCTTGCTGCCGCTCAGCGCCGGGCGTTTTACATTTCGGTTCGCGCTACCCATTCCGGATACGTTGCTGATGTATCGCTTGCTCGCCGCCCTGATGGTTTTCGTCGCGACATCGACGTTCGCGGATGAAGTGCGGATGGCATTCGGCGAGAAGATTCCGCCGTTCTGCTTCCCCGAGACGAATTCGGGCATCGAGATCGAAGTGATCGCCGAGGCGCTGGCCGTGGGCGGCGGGCACCGGCTCAAACCGGTTTACTACCCCTTCGCGCGCGTGCCGGTGGCTTTCAAGGCCGGCGAAGTCGAC
>CAMFLH010000105.1 GCA_945957295.1 uncultured Uliginosibacterium sp. | reverse complement strand
AACGTGATCGATGCCGATACGATCGAAGCGTCGTTTCGCGTCGTCTATCGTGCGGGCTTCCGTGCGACCGATGAGCGCATGGTCTTCAAGCGCAGCGCGGGCAAGTGGCAGCTCGCCGGCAACGGGCTGGCCGGTCGCGTGCGCGTCAGCCTGATGGCACGCCTGAAGGAAACGCCGCTGACCGAAACCGAGGTGAAGGCATTGCCGGGCGTGAAGTCCTTCGTCGCAAGCTGGGACGGCAAGACCTACTACCAGCAGACGATCAACGACGATGCGGGTAAGCCGCTCGATCTGTGGCTGTGTGGGCCGGGCCAGGAGTGCTTTGGCACGATTGGCTTTGCTGGTGCCGAGTGGGGTACGGCCGAGCGTCTCGCGCGCTTCAAGTACAACCGCTACTACGCGAAGCAGGATGGGCGCGTCAGCAACTACATCGTGTTCGACGTGCCGACCAATCGTGTGGCGAGCAACGTGACGGCGATCACCGTTACCGGCCCGGGTCTGCCGGCTGGCGGCCTGAACCTCGAACCGCCGGTTCGTCGCGAGCGGCCTTACTGGGTGTTCAAGGGTGACGAGTTCGACTGGAACGCGTTCAACGCCGACCGCTGCAACCAGATCAACAACGCCAGCAACCCGGTCGCCAACTGCGGCATGGACTGGAGCCAGGTCGTGCAGGGTTCGGACTACACCTTCACGATGAAGGATGCGGCCGGAAACGTCGTCGCGGTTCAGCACGACACGCTGCGCGGCAAGCCGGTCAGTGAAGCCGATGCCTATGCGAAGAAGGATCAGCTGTTCCCGCAGTACACGCTGGACGAAGCGCATGCCTTCTCGTACCGCAACTTCTTCAACGATGTGGACGGCCCCTTCATGCCCGGCAAGCCGGTCACGCTGACCTGGACGCTGCCGCAGCAACCGGGCTTCCGCCTGGTATCGGTCGGCATGAGCATCCTGACGCCTAAGCTCGACGCCAACGGCAACTGGCTCAACGCCGGCTATGACGAGTTCGCGGTTGGTGCCTCGCACTACAACGTCGACCCGAAGCTCGCGAATCCGCTGAAGACGGTGTTCAACCCGACGCACAAGATCTTCCCGCAAGGTGGCTGGACTACGCTGACCGGTGTTGATGCCTTCGGCAACGTGTGGGAGCACGAGCTCAGCCCGCAGAATCCGCAGTAAGCGGTAAGGCACGGGGCCTGCGCCCCGAAATATGAGAGGCCGGCCCATTGCGCACGTGACACGCGCTGTGGGCCGGCCTCTCGCTTGTTGACGGTGCCCGGAATCCGCTTGGCGGGGTACTGTTCAGCCAGACTTTGGAATACCGTTTGTCTCAACGAATCCACAACAACAAGGCGCTGCGATGACTACCCCACTGCTTGACCTCGCCCTCGGCATGCCCAAGGCCGAACTCCACATCCACATCGAAGGTTCGCTGGAACCGGAACTGGCGTTCGCGCTGGCGCAGCGCAACGGTGTGGCGCTGCCGTTTGCGGATGTGGATGCCTTGCGGCGGGCGTATGACTTCGAAGACCTGCAATCCTTCCTCGACCTCTACTACGCCTGTGCTGCGGTGTTGCGCACCGAGGCGGATTTTCATGACCTGATGCTGGCCTACCTGCGCCGCGCGGCGGCCGATGGTGTGGTGCATGCCGAGGTGTTCTTCGATCCGCAGACGCACACGCCGCGTGGCGTGCCGTTTGCGACCGTGCTGGCCGGGCTGGAAGCGGGCGCCGAGGCGGCGCGCAAGGAGTCGGGCATCAGCACACGCTTGATCCCGAACTTCCTGCGCCATCTGTCGGAAGAAGACGGCTTCGCCGCGCTCGCCGAGATGGAGCCTTTCATCGACCGCATCCACGGCTTCGGGCTGGATTCGTCCGAGCGCGGGCATCCGCCGTCGAAGTTCGAGCGCCTGTTTGCGCGCTGCCGCGAGTTGGGCAAGCCGGTCGTTGCCCATGCGGGCGAAGAGGGGCCGCCGGCCTATGTTTTCGAGGCGCTGGATCTGCTGAAAGTGTCGCGCATCGACCACGGTGTGCGCGCGGTGGAAGACGCGGCGCTGATGGCGCGGCTGGCGCGCGAGCGGGTGCCGCTGACGGTGTGCCCGCTGTCGAACGTGCGCCTGTGCGTGTTCAAGGACATGCGTGAGCACACCTTGCCGGCGCTGCTGGCGCAGGGCCTGTGCGCCACGATCAACTGCGACGACCCGGCCTACTTCGGCGGCTACATGGGCGACAACATTCGCGCGCTGCAGGCGGCGTTCGACTTTGATGCGCCGGTCTGGTACCGGCTGGCGCGCAACAGTTTCGAGGCGAGTTTCGTCGATGCGACGCAGCGCGTTGCATGGATTGCCGCGCTGGACGACTGGTTCGCGCAGCGGGGTTACGCGGGCGTGGCCGCTTGAACAAAAACGGGGTGGCCAAAGCCACCCCGTTCGTGGTGTTGCGGCGCTGCGATCAGAAGTGCGCTTCGACTTTCACCATCGGCGTGCGCGCGGTGGAGCCGACCAGCTTCGTGTGGTCGTTGCCGAACTTGTTCTGCCAGTACTCGTAGCCGACACCGGCGAGGACGGTGTCCTTCTTGCCTGCCAGCGCGCCGACATCCGCCATCAGGAAGATGTTCATCAGGGTCTCGGGCTTGGTCTCGTCGCCGAAGCCATCCTTGCCCTTTGCGGCGGTGTAGTTGAAGTAGCCATTCACGTTCATCGGCAGGCTGCCGGCTGCGAACGGTACGCCCCATGCGCCGGCAATGCGCCAGCTGCTGTCGAAGTTCACATCCTTGCCAACGATGCCGTTGTGGTTGGTTTCCTTGTAGTACAGCAGGCTCAGGTCGGCCCAGCCATCGAACACACCGAACTTCAGCGTGGGACCGAAGGTGAACTTGCGTACGCGCGACGCGAAGTCGTTGTTCTTGCTGCTGGCGTCAAAGCCGGTGGTCAGCGCGATATCGCGCACCGGGCCGAAGGCGTAACTGCTGCCGGTGATCTTGCCCAGATGCAGCTGGTTGGCATACACCGCGTAGATTTCCTGTGCGCCGCCCTGGCCGCCGGCGGCCGGGTCGTTCTTGTCCGACAGCAGGAAGTCGACGTTGAAGAAGTTGCTGCCGTACTTGAAGCCACTGACATGCGTCAGCGCGAAGATGTTCTTTGCGATGTCGCCTTCGATACCGGGTTCGGCGAACTGCGTGCCGTAGCGATAGCTGACCGAGGTATCGCTCCAGTCGGCGGCGATGGCGGGGCTTGCGGCCATTGAAGTGATTGCGGCCAGGGTGGCGGCCGCGCAGATCGAACGCTGAATATTCAAGACGTGCTCCGGGAGACTTGTGGAATCAGGGGCACAACGATTCGCAGGTCACACGGGGCCGCCAAACGCCGCCGGTCGGCGAGTCGGGCTGGCTCGCGATTCCGGCGAACAGATGCGATGTGCGGCCGAAGGGTAGCGCAGCGGGAATAGCGCACTTTGCGCTTCGGCAAACCTGTGTCGGGCAGCCAGCTTGGGCGCACAATGCATAATCCCGCCTGCCTCGATGCGTCGCATCGCGGGCGCCAGCCGAATGTCCATCATGTCCGCATCGCTCACACCCCAATCCGCCGACGTCCTGCTTGGCCCCGTTCGTCCAGACCTGATTCGCGACGAGATCCTTGCCGATCTGTTCGAAGCCACAGCGCAGCGCACGCCCGACCAGATCGCGCTGATGCACGGCGAACGCAGCCTCAGCTATGCCGAGCTCGATGCGCTGGCCGATCGCGCCGCCTCGCGGCTGATCGAAGCCGGCGTGCGGCCCGGCCAGATTGTCGGGCTATGGCTGCCGCGTGGCATCGAGCTGCTGGTGATGCAGCTGGCGATTGCGAAGACCGGCGCGGCCTGGTTGCCGAGTGATGCCGACACGCCGGTGGATCGTGTCGCGGTATGCCTTGAGGATGCAGCAGCCCCCGGCATCGTCAGCTGCGAAGCGTTCGCGCCGCAGTTGAGCAATCTTGGCCGTTCGGTGTGGACTGCGGAAGCGCTGCTTGCCGCGCACGATGCACCGCTGCGCCGCCGCGAAGGCGCACGCCCGGATCACCCGGCCTACGTCATCTACACCTCGGGCTCCACCGGCAAGCCCAAGGGCATCGCGATCAACCAGGGCAGCATCTGCCACTTCCTCCGCAGCGAGAACGCGGTACTCGGCATTCGCGCATCGGACAAGGTCTATCAGGGCTTCTCGGTCGCCTTCGACATGTCCTTCGAAGAGATCTGGATCAGCTACCTCGTCGGCGCCACGCTGTGGATCGCGCCGAAGGAAATCGCCGCCGACCCCGACGTACTGCCCCAAGCGCTCGCCGAGAACGGCATCACAGCGCTGCATGCGGTACCGACGCTGCTCGCGCTGTTCGCGCAGGATGTACCGGGCCTGCGCCTGATCAACCTCGGCGGCGAGATGTGCCCGGAGGCGCTAGTCGCGAAATGGGCGCGGCCGGGGCGGCAGGTGTTCAACACCTACGGCCCGACCGAAGCCACCGTATCCGCAAGCCTGGCCGAACTGCACGCCGGCGAGCCGGTCACGATCGGCACGCCATTACCGAACTACGGGCTGCTGGTGATTGCCGCCGATGTGGAGAACGGCCTGCGCCTGTTGCCCCGCGGCGAAACCGGCGAGCTGTGCATCAGCGGGCCGGGCGTCGCCGCGGGCTATCTGGGCCGGCCCGAGCTGACCGCCGAGAAGTTCCTCGCCAATCCGTGGGCCGTCGGCGACAACGACGCCCGCATGTACCGCACTGGTGACCTCGCGCGCATCGACGCTGATGGCCGTGTGCAGTGCCTCGGCCGTGCGGATGACCAGATCAAGATCCGCGGCTTCCGTGTCGAGCTGGGCGAGATCGAAGCCGTGCTGGCCGAGCAGCCGGGTGTGGGCACTGTCGCGGTGCTGCTGCGCAACGACGACGGCATCGACCAGTTGGTCGCCTTCATCGTGCCGGAGGGCGACGCACCGCTCGATCCGAAAGCGCTGCGCACGGCGCTGGGCGAGCGCCTGCCGCCCTACATGGTGCCGGGGCGTTACGAGCAGATGAGCGAAATGCCGCGCCTGACCTCCGGCAAGATCGATCGCAAGGTGCTCAAGGCGCTGCCGCTGGCGGCGCTGGCCAGCGCGGAAGGCTCCGACGTGGCGGAGAGCGACGCCGAGCGCGCGCTGTTCACCGCGCTGGAGCGCCTCTTCCCCGGCCAGCCGATCCGCCGTGAGGCAGACTTCTTCAGCGATCTCGGCGGCCACTCGCTGTTCGCGGCACGGCTCGCATCGGCGCTGCGCGCCGACCCGCGCTACGCCAGCCTCACCGTGCGCGACATCTACCTGCATCGCACGGTCGGGCACATCGCAGCGGTGCTCAACGCCATGCAAACCGCAGCGCCGCAGGTCGCGGTTGAATGGGCGCCGCCTTCGGCCTTCCGCCGCTGGCGTTGCGGCATCGCGCAGGCAGCGGCAGTGCCGGTGCTGGTGGCGATCCGCATGGCCCAGTGGTTGGCGCCCTTCTTCACCTACCACTTCTTCACCGGCGACCCGGGCGACTCGATTCCCTACGCAGTCGCGATGTCCGTGCTGGTATTTCTCGCTGCAACGCTAGGCGAGTTCGTGCTCGCGTTCGTCGGCAAGTGGCTGATCGCAGGGCGGCTCAAGGCGGGTCGTTATCCTTTGTGGGGGCTGACGTACTACCGCTGGTGGCTCGCCGATCGCCTGACCGAAGCCGCACCCTCCTACCTGTTGAGTGGTTCGTCGCTGTACGCATGGTGGCTGCGCGCGCTGGGCGCGAAGATCGGCAAGGACGTGCAGATCGGCGCGATGACGCTGCGCGCACCGGAACTGCTGTCGATCGCCGACGGTGCCAGCATCGGCAACGCGGTGAATTTCGAGAACGCCCGCGTACAGCATGGCGAGCTGATCCTCGGCCGCATCGACATCGGGCCGAACGCCTACGTCGGTTCCTACGCGGTGCTGGAGAGCAACACATCGGTCGCCGAGTGGGGCCACCTGGAGGGCCAATCGGCCTTGTCCGACGGCATGTCGGTCCCGCCGCACCGCATTTGGACCGGTTCGCCGGCGCGCGACACCGGCGCCTTCGATCCGGCCTCGCTGCGGCCGCGGCCGGAAACCAGCACGCTGCGAGCCGTCACCGAAGGTGTGTTCTTCATCGTTGGCGCGCTGTTGGTCACCACGCTGTTCTTCATGCCGGTGTTCCCGACCTTCATCCTGATCGATTGGCTCGACGAGATCGATGGCCTCGCATGGGGCCAGAGCGACATCGTGATGCTGCAACTGATCGAGTACTTCCTGCTCGCGCTGCCCGCGAGCGCGATCCTCGTGGTGGTGACTGCGCTGGTCTCGGCGGGCATTCGCTGGGGCATCCTGCCCAAGCTCAAGACCGGCAGCTGGCCGGTGCATAGCAACGTCTATTGCGGCAAGTGGCTGGTGAACCAGATCCAGGAAAACAGCCTGCAGATCCTGCACGGTGTGTATGCCACGGTGTATGCGCCGTTCTGGTACCGCCTGCTCGGCGCGAAGGTCGGGCGCGACGCCGAGATTTCGACGGCGCTGGGCGTGGTGCCGGACATGCTGACGCTAGGCGACGAAACCTTCATTGCGGATGCGGTGTTGCTGGGCGACGAAGAGATCAACGGTGGCTGGATGACGATGCAGGCCACGGTGGTCGAGCGGCGCAGCTTCGTCGGCAACGGCGCCTATGTGCCGGACGGCACCACGATCCCCGAGAACGTGCTGGTCGGCGTGCTGTCACGCGTGCCCGACGGTAGCCTGATGAAGAGCGGCGACACCTGGCTCGGCAGCCCGCCGATCAACCTGCCCGCGCGCGAAACGACCAGCGGTTACCCGGAGTCGCTGACCTTCCACCCCTCGGCGATGCGCCGCCTGGGTCGTGGCCTGATCGAAGCCTTCCGCATCGTGTCGCCGCACGCGATCGTGATTGCGGTGGGCTACAGCATCGTGCTCGATGTGATGCCAGCGGCCGGTGCCGGCCGCTGGGGCGAAGTGGCGTGGGATCTGACCGAAGCCGGCCTGCTGTTCGGCCTCGCGAGTTTCATCTTCGTCGCGCTGTTCAAGTGGATCACGATCGGCCGCTACAGCAAGCGTGCGGTGCCGATGTGGACCCCCTTCGTGTGGCTGTCGGAAGCGGCGACCAACATGTACGAAGGCATCACGGTGCCGAACTTCCTGCGCTACCTGCGCGGCACGCCGTGGTTGCCGGTGGCGATGAACCTGCTCGGCGCGAAGATCGGCCGCGGCGTGTATCTCGACACCACCGACATCACCGAATTCGACTGTGTGCACATCGGCGAGTACAGCGAACTCAACGCGCTGACCTGCCCGCAGACGCACCTGTTCGAAGACCGCGTGATGAAGATCGACCATGTGCACATCGGCGCCAAGGTGAACATCGGCCCCCGCAGTACGGTGCTGTACAGCGCCGCAGTGGCCGACGGTGCGCAACTCGGTCCGCTGACGCTGGTGATGAAGGGTGAAAGCATCCCGGCCGATAGCCGCTGGCAGGGCTGCCCGGCCGCGCCGCAGCTGAGCTGACATGTCGCGCTGGCCGGTGCATGCGTGGCCATTGCAAGGGCCACCGCCTACCGCGCGCTGTGTCGTGTTGGCGCTGGATCTACCAGCCGCGCTCCCGCGTTGTGAAGCGCGCGCTGCGGTGCGCGCTGCTGCGCGCGACTACATCGCAATGCACTTGGGTGCCGCCCCCGAATCAATGGCGTTGCTGACTCAGCCCGGTAGCGCGCCGCGCGTAGCTGGGCACGCGATCGGCCTCTCGTTCAGCCATGAGCCCGGCTGCTCGCTGATTGCAGTGAATTGGGACGGCGCGGTGGGCGTCGATCTGATGCGCGTGACGCTGCCGGAAGACTGGGCCGCCGTGGCGCGTGATTACCTTGGGCCTGATGCCGCAGCACAGATCGCAGCGGCGACACCGGCGCAACGCGCCGAAGCCTTCTCTCAAGCCTGGACCCGACTTGAAGCCGGTTTGAAGCTGCGTGGCGAAGCCTTGCGCGAGTGGCGCACTGGCGCTGCACCGGGTGGATTCCGTTGCCGCCCGCTCGCGCTCGCGGCGGGCTACGTCGGAACGCTCGCGTTGCCGGCCTGAGGGCAGGCAACGCGGCGGCGATCAGCGCACTGGATCGCGCTTGAGGAAGAATGAGGTTACGGCGCCGATCAGCGCGAGCGCGACGACGTAGTGCGCCGGTGCGAGCGGATCGCTCTTGAGCATCAGCGTTACCACCATCGGCGTGAGGCCGCCGAAGATGGCGTAGGACACGTTGTACGAGAACGAGAGCCCCGAGAAACGCACCGCCGGCGGGAAGGCGTTCACCATCGCGTAGGGCACGACGCCGACGATGCCGACCGCAAAGCCTGCCAGCCCGTACAGCGGCATCAGCAGCGACGCGTCGGCACGCACGCCGGTGTAGAAGGCGTAGCTGGTGGCCGCCAGCAGCAGGCCGCCGGCGAGGATCGTGCGCGCGGCGCCGAGGCGATCGACCAGCGCACCCCAGAACACGCAGCCCACGGTCAGCGCGAGCGTCGCGACGCTGTTTGCACGCAGCGCTGTCGGCGCATCGAAGCCGTAGATCTTCTGCAGGAAGGTCGGCGTGAGCAAGATCACCGTGACGATCGCTGCCGACAGCATCCAGGTCAGCAGCATCGACACCACCACTGCGCCGCGGTGATCGCGCACCACTGTCTTGAGCGGCACTTCATCGGCGAGCGCCTTGCGCTGTTTGAGTTCGATGAAGACTGGCGTTTCCTCCAGCCACTGGCGAAGGAACATTGCGAACAGCCCGAACACGCCGCCGAGCAGGAAGGGCACCCGCCAACCGACGGCCAGCAGTTCGGGTTGCGTGAAGTGGGTGTTGATCGCGGTAGCGACCAGTGAGCCGAGCAGGATGCCGCCGGTGAGGCCGGCGGTGAGCGTGCCGCAGGCGTAGCCGATATGGCGGGCCGGCACATGCTCCGCGACAAACACCCAGGCACCCGGCACTTCGCCGCCGACCGCAGCGCCTTGCAGGATGCGCATCACGAGCAAGAGTACCGGCGCGGCGAGGCCAATCGTCGCGTAGGTCGGCAGCAGGCCCATGCAAAGCGTAGGCACCGCCATCATCAGGATCGACAGCGTGAACATGCGCTTGCGGCCGACCAGGTCGCCGAAGTGCGCCATCACGATGCCGCCGAGCGGGCGGGCCAGGTAACCGGCGGCGAAGATGCCGAAGGTCTGGAGCTGGCGCAGCCAATCCGGGATCTCGGGCGGGAAGAACAGCTGGCCGATCGTCGTCGCGAAGAAGACGAAGATGATGAAGTCGTAGAACTCGAGCGCGCCGCCGAGGGCAGCGAGCGAAAGCGTTTTGTAGTCGCTGGCGCCGAGCGGGCGGTGCAGCGCGCCGGCAGTGAGCGTGGTGCTGGTCATGATCGGGCTCTTGGCAGGCCGTGGCGCCGGCGCGGGCGGCGGTGAACGCCACGACGCGCCGGCGTTTCCGGCGGTTCGGAAACGCGGCAAAGCGTTGCTCGGCGTGTGGCCTGCTGGGTGCCCGGGTGGGGCGGTGAGCGCGAGCCGGCGCGGTTGGCGACGGCAGCGTTGGGATCGCTTGCTGCCGCAGCAGGCTAGCAGAATGCGCCGGCCCGCATGTACGTAGCGCTACGTAGGCAATCCCGGCAATGGGCGCGGCGCCGGCGCCTCAAGGCTGCGCGTAGGGCCAGGTGGCGCGGGTGAACACGCCGCCGTCGACCCAGATCGTCTGGCCGGTGACGAAAGCGGCGGCAGGGGACGCGAAGAAGGCCACCACGCCGGCCACATCCTCCACCTGCCCGACGCGGCCGAGCGGCGTGACGGCCGCCCAGGTGTCGCCGTAACCCGGCGCTTCCTGGCGGGTGCGTTCAAGCTCGATGGCACCCGGTGCAACGCAGTTCACCGTGATGCCGAACGGGCCGAGTTCTACTGCGGCGACCTTGGTGAACTGCTCGATGCCGCCTTTCGACGCGGTGTAGTCCACGAGATGCGGGAACGCCAGCTTGTTCGAGCCCGAGCCGATGTTGACGATGCGCCCGCCGCCACGCTCGCGCATCAGCCGCGCCGCCGCCTGGGTGTTTAGGAAGCAGCCCTTCAGGTTGGTCGCGATCACGCGGTCCCAGTCGGCTTCGGCCAAGTCCAGCAGCGGCGCCCAGGTCTGGATGCCGGCGTTGTTTACCAGCAACGCGGGGGCGCCGCACCAGCTCGCAACGCGATCGAAGAAACGGTCGACCTGCGCCTTGTTGCCGGCGTCGCATTCCTCGAAAAGCACCTCGGCGCCTGCCGCGCGTAACTCGGCAGCAACGGCGGCCGCTGCGTCGCCCGCGCCGACATGCGTGAAGGCGATGTTCCAGCCGGCGTGGGCCAGGTGCAGCGCAACGCCACGGCCGATGCCGCTGCTCGCGCCGGTGACAACGGCGCAGGGGCGCTGAGTGGTGGATGGGGTCTGAGTACGATCGATCATGGATTCAGGTGACAACGGGTTTGTTGGTAACGATGCGCAGCCGGCCGCTCAGCACCCGCGCGGCCAGATCGGCCGCGGTGCGTGCGCCCGCCTTCCGCATCAGTGTCGCGCGATGGTGTTCCACCGTTTTGACGCTGATCTGGAGTGCCTGCGCGATTTCGCGGTTGCGCTCACCGCGCATCACGGCGTTGAGCACCTGCTGTTCGCGCGCTGTCAGCACCGCGCGCGGTGCCGTGTCGGTCGCAATCACTTCACAGGCTGGGTGCATCGGGTATACATCGATCGGATTGGCGATATGAGGATTCTGCGGCCTGCACCGCCATACCCCTGAGAATCGGCTGCTGTTGATTGATACTAAAATGACGTTTTCAGTGCGGAGATCGTTGCTTTGCGTCCAGTTCGGGAGTACGTCGGCGACCCTACGGCTGCGGCTTCGTGGCACCTGCTCGCTAGCCCACAGACCGAAATTCCCTTCGAGTGGCACTACCACCCGGAATACGAGCTGACACTGACCATCAACGCGCGCGGCCAGCGCTTCGTTGGCGACAGTGCGGCCAAGTTCGGCGCCTGCGATCTGGTGCTGATCGGCGCGAACCTGCCGCACGCCTGGTCGGTGCACGATCGGCTCGACCGGCGCAGCCCGCTGACGCTTCGCGTCTGCTGGTTCTCGCAGGCCTGGCTCGATCATTTGCTGGCCGGCTGCCCAGAGTTGGCGTCGCTTGCGCGGCTGTGTACGCGCGCCGCGCGTGGCCTCGCCTTTCCGGCAGCTGTCGCGCAAGGGCAGCGCGACGCGATCCTGAAACTGGCGGAAATGTCCGAAGCGAGGCGCCTGCCCGCGCTGCTCGATGTGCTGATCCAGCTCGCCGAAGAGTCCGATACGTGCGAACTCGCCAGCGGGCATTACGCCGGCTGGGTCCAGACCGACCCGCACAACGAGCGCCTCACGCGCGTGCTGACGCAGCTTCACGAGTACTTCGCCGAGCCGGCCGACATCACCGATCTCGCCGCCCGAGCTGCGCTGTCCGTTGGCGCCTTTCACCGCTTCTTCCGTCGCCACATGCGGATGACGGTCACCGCCTACGTCGCCCACCTGCGCGTGGGCCGCGCCTGCCAGGCCTTGATCGAATCGGAGCGTCCGATCGGCGTGATCGCCGCGGAGGTCGGCTACGCCAACCTCGCCCACTTCAATCGCCAGTTCCGCGCGATCCGGGGTACGACGCCCAGCGCGTTTCGCGCCAACTATCGACCACGCTGATAGCCTGTCCGAAAATGTTGGAGGCAACGAATGGGATGGGACGTTAAGCAAACGCGCGAACACGTGAGACGCATCTACGGTGCCGACCAACTGGCGCTTGTCAGGCCGTGTCTTCGTTCCCTTGCCGACCGGCAGATCTACGCACAGATCCACTTTCGTGACGCTCGCGCGAAGGCGGAGTCGTACGTTCAGACTCACCTACAGCAGAGTTCTCTACTGGAAATAGTGGCGGATGAGCAGGCGTGGGACGATTTCAATATCGTGATCAGGGAGATTGGCGCACACCTGACCGCTTGTGTTCAGAGTATTCACGCTATCCCTGACATTCTGGCGCACGCCGTTTACTACTCGCTGGCTTACAACCTCTCCCCTACGTTCTTGAATCCACGCTCGATCACGGTTGGCAGTGTCGTAAAGCTCTTGAGGGCCAATCAGGGGCTCGCCGAACTGGCGGATTTGCTGGAGGAACTGGCGCGAGGCGGGGCATTTCCCCATCTGTCAGCACTAGCGAACTTGGCCAAACACCGAAGCATTGTGTTTCCTGCGCTCGAGGAGGACTCAAGTGCGGCAAGAGATAACACTCACAGCGTTGTCTTTCCCGAGTTCCAGCGAGAGGGCTCGACTTACCCAAAGGTATTCGCCGAAGAGTTTCTGGCATTGGAGCATCACCGCTGTTCAAAACTGCTCGTTGAGAGCGGGATCACGCTGAACGCGCTGTTGCAACAGCGTTGAATGGCGACAGTGGACGGTGTGTGTGCTGACCGTGAACGTCTTGCTCAGCCCTTCACGCACACGACCTGGCGCAGCGTGTGCACGACCTCAACCAGCTCGCGCTGCGCGTTCATGACCGCGTCGATGTCCTTGTAGGCCATCGGGATTTCGTCGATCACTTCGGCATCCTTGCGGCACTCCACACCCTGCGTGGCGCGTACCTGGTCGGCCACGGTGAAGCGGCGCTTGGCCTCGTTGCGGCTCATCGTGCGGCCGGCGCCGTGACTGCAGGAGCAGAACGCTTCTTCGTTGCCGAGTCCGCGCACGATGAAGCTCTTGGCACCCATCGAACCGGGGATGATGCCGAGCTGCCCCTTCTGTGCCGACACCGCACCCTTACGGGTAACCCACACCTCGGCGCCGAAGTGCGTTTCGCGCTGCACATAGTTGTGGTGGCAATTCACTGCTTTGAGTTCGGCGCTGAAGGGTTTTCTGATCACGCCGCGTGCTGCGGCGATGACGGCCTGCATCATCAGCACCCGGTTGCGGCGCGCAAAGTCCTGCGCCCAGCCGACCGCCTCGACGTAGTCCTTGAAGTGCTTGCTGCCTTCCTCGAAGTAGGCGAGGTCGCGGTCCGGCAGATCGGCGATGTGTTGCCGCATGTCCGCCTGCGCGAGCTCGATGAACAGGTTGCCGATGGCGTTGCCGACTCCGCGCGAACCTGAGTGCAGCATGAACCACACCTGATCCGCCTCATCGAGACACACCTCGATGAAATGGTTGCCGGTGCCCAGCGTGCCGAGGTGCTTGTGGTTGTTGGTGCGTTCCAGGCGCGGGTACTTCTCGGTGATGCGCTTGAAGCCGGCGTTCAGCTCCGCCCACATCGTGTCGACCGCTTTCGGCGGCGTCTCCCACGCGCCCGGATCGCGCCGCCCTGGTGCACGCCCGTGCGGCACGGCGTGCTCGATCGCGCTGCGCAGGCGATGCAGATTGGTCGGCAGGTCGGCGGCGCTCAGCGTGGTGCGCACCGCCATCATGCCGCAGCCGATATCCACCCCGACCGCTGCGGGGATGATGGCGCCGCGCGTTGGAATCACGCTGCCGATGGTCGAGCCCTTGCCCAGATGCACATCCGGCATCACCGCCAGGTGGCGGAAGATGAAGGGCATCTTCGCGGTGTTCATCAGTTGCCGGCGCGCGTCGTCCTCGACCGGCACGCCCTCGGTCCACAACTTGATCGGGCGGCCGTTGGCGACCTCGAGGATCTGGTGCGTCATCGCTAGTCGAGCAAGCGTTTGAGGTATTTTCCGGTATGGCTGATCGGGTGGGCGGCGACTGCTTCGGGCGGGCCGGCGACGAGGATGCGGCCACCACCGCCACCGCCTTCGGGGCCCAGATCGATCAGCCAGTCGGCGGTCTTGATCACGTCCAGGTTGTGTTCGATAACGACGATGGTGTTGCCATGGTCGCGCAGGCGCGCAAGCACCTTCAGCAGCATCTCGATGTCCTGGAAGTGCAGGCCGGTGGTCGGTTCGTCGAGGATGTAGAGCGTGCGGCCGGTGTCGCGTTTGGAGAGTTCAAGCGCGAGTTTCACGCGCTGCGCTTCACCGCCTGAAAGGGTGGTGGCACTCTGGCCGAGGCGGATGTAGCCGAGGCCGACATCCAGCAGGGTTTCGAGCTTGCGCGCGACGGTCGGCACCGCGTCGAAGAAAGCGTGCGCTTCTTCCACCGTCATGTTCAGCACTTCGGCAATGGTCTTGCCGCGGTAGCGGATCTCCAGCGTCTCGCGGTTGTAGCGCTGGCCGTGGCAGACGTCGCAGGGCACGAACACATCGGGCAGAAAGTGCATTTCCACCTTGATCATGCCGTCGCCCTGGCAAGCCTCGCAGCGGCCGCCCTTCACGTTGAAGGAGAAGCGCCCCGGGCCGTAGCCGCGTTCGCGCGAGGCCGGCACGCCGGCGTACAGTTCGCGGATCGGCGTCAGCAGGCCGGTGTAGGTGGCGGGGTTGGAGCGCGGCGTGCGGCCGATCGGCGCCTGATCGACGCTGATCACCTTGTCGAAGAATTCGAGCCCTTCGATGTCGTCATACGGCGCAGGCTCGGCGGTTGAGCCGTACAGATGCCGCGCGGCGATCGCGTAAAGCGTGTCGTTGATCAGCGTGCTCTTGCCCGAGCCGGAGACGCCGGTGATGCAGGTGAACAGCCCCACCGGCAGTTCCAGCGTCACATGCTTGAGGTTGTTGCCGCGCGCGCCGCGCAGGTAGAGCTGACGCTGCGGGTCGGGCGACTTGCGCTCGCCCGGCAACGCGATCTTGCGCCGGCCGGAAAGGAAGGCGCCGGTCGCCGAATCCGGGTGCGCTTCGATCTGCGCCGGCAGGCCATGCGCGATCACCTGGCCACCATGCTCGCCCGCGCCGGGGCCCATGTCGACCACGTAGTCGGCGGCGCGGATCGCGTCTTCGTCGTGCTCCACCACGATCACCGTGTTGCCCAGATCACGCAGTCGCGCCAGCGTGCCAAGCAGCCTGTCGTTGTCGCGCTGATGCAGGCCGATCGAGGGTTCATCCAGCACGTACATCACGCCGGTGAGGCCGGAGCCGATCTGGCTCGCGAGCCGGATGCGCTGTGCTTCGCCGCCCGAGAGCGTATCGGCGCTGCGTTCGAGCATCAGGTAATCGAGGCCCACGTCGATCAGGAACTGCAGGCGTGCGGAGATCTCGTGCACGATCTTGTCGGCGATCTGCGCACGATGCCCTTCGAGCTTCAGCGTATCGAAGAAATGTTTGCACTCGGCCAGCGCAACGCGGCCGACCTGCGGCAGCGTGCGGTCGCCGATGAACACATGCCGTGCCTCTTCGCGCAGCCGCGTGCCTTCGCAGGTGGGGCAGGCCTGATGGCTGCGGTACTTCGCGAGTTCCTCGCGCACCGCGATCGAATCGGTTTCGCGGTAGCGGCGCTCCAGGTTCGGCACGATGCCTTCGAAGCTGTGTTCCTTGGTGACGTTGCGTCCGCTCTCCGACAGGTACTTGAACGCGATCTTCGTCTTGCCCGAACCGTACAGCACGATCCGCTGCATCTCGGCCGGCAGCTCCTCGAAGGTTGCGTCGATGTCGAAGCCGTAGTGCGTCGCGAGGCTCTGCAGCATCTGGAAGTAGAACTGGTTGCGGCGGTCCCAGCCGCGGATCGCGCCGCTGGCGAGCGACAGGTGCGGGAAGGCGACGACGCGCGTCGGGTCGAAGAACTCCACCGAGCCGAGGCCATCGCACTTCGGGCAGGCGCCGACCGGGTTGTTGAACGAGAACAGCCGTGGCTCCAGTTCCGCGATCGCGTAGCTGCACACCGGGCAGGCGAAGCGGGCGGAGAACAGGTGTTCGGTGCCGCTGTCCATCTCCACCGCCAGTGCGCGGCCTTCGGCGTGCGCCAGCGCCGTCTCGAAACTCTCGGCGAGGCGCTGGCGTGCGTCGGCGCGCACCTTCAGGCGGTCGACGACGATGTCGATCGAATGCTTGCCGCTCTTCTCGAGCTTGGGCAGCGCGTCGATCTCATGCAGCGCGC
>CAMFLH010000104.1 GCA_945957295.1 uncultured Uliginosibacterium sp. | reverse complement strand
CTCGGAGAGTGCTCCTGGATCAACTGTTCTTTGGGAGTTCACTAGTGCCGACGATTCGAGCAATTTGGGTTACTCATACGGTCGCCCTGTGATTGCCAAGCTTCAAGACGGGAAGTGGGCGGCCATCTTTGGTAATGGATACAACAGCACAAGTGGTAAAGCCGGGCTGTATGTCGCCTATATTGAGGCGGGAAAAACCGGCTGGGCTTCCGGGACTAACTTCCGTTTCATCGATACCGGTGCCGCGGTTGGGACATCTCCCAACGGATTGTCTACTCCGACGGTGGTTGACGTGGACGGAGACGGAAAGGTCGATGCCGCTTACGCTGGCGATTTGTACGGCAACGTTTGGAAGTTCGACCTGTCGTCTTTTACGATGGGATCTGCTGTCACGGTCAAAAAGCTCTTTTCCGCGGTCGACTCGGGCGGAAAGGCCCAGCCGATCACTGTCGGTCCGGAAGCAATGTTGCATCCTAAGGGAGGCGTGCTGGTGCTCGTTGGTACCGGCAAGGGCATTGAGGATGCCGATGTCGCCGACATGAGCGTTCAAACGTTTTACGGACTTTGGGATTCCGCATCGCCGGACGTCATTACCCGGTCACGGATGCTGAAGCATGTGTTTGAACCGAACGTCAAGATAACCTCGGTTAACGCGAAGACCCTTGCCTCTTACTCCTACGAGTTGAGAACTGTCGATACGGCGACGCCAAACTGGTGGGACGCAGTTAGCAACCCGACGGGGCCACTTGGATGGTATGTGGATCTGGTTGAACAGAAGGCGGCGGACAGTGCGCTCAAGGCATACGGCGAGCGTGTGATTGAAGACCCCATCATAGACGCTGGTCGGATTGTGTTCGTCTCGGCGACTCCGACTAATGATCCGTGCAACGGTGGCGGTGAGGGCTGGATCAACGTTATGGATGCTGTTACGGGGGCGCGCTTGGTGGTGCCGCCATTCGATCTGAACCATGACGGCGCTTTTGATGATCCAGATCGAATCGGTGTCGGGAAATCGCCGACGAGCAGGCGCGTTTCACCGGTTGGCGGTCTTCCCACGTTGCTCGGCCCGGAGCCGCCATGCGTAGGTGCAGCATGTTCTGCGCAGCCGAAAGTGTGTTATCAGGAAATTAAGCGTAGCGACGGCAGCACAGAGATGATTCCTGCATCTTGCTCGGCATCAACTGGCCGCTTGAACTGGCGCGACCTGTCGCGTTAATGGGACGACAAACGTGAAAACTCTACAGACAGGCTTCACGCTTATCGAGTTGCTCGTCGTGGTCGTGGTCGTTGCTATTCTGACGGCCATTGCAGTGCCTTCGTATAACGGGTTCATTGAGCGAGGAAGGCGGGCGGAGGGGCGGGCAACATTGGAGCAGGCTGCGCAGATGTTGGAGCGCCTATACACGCGTACCAACAGCTATTCGGTTACGCTCGCAGATGCAGGAATACCGGCTACGTCGACCAGCGGGCGCTACACCATCAGTGTTGCGGCTATGGCCGGCGACGTAATCGCGACGTCTTACGTCATCACTGCGACGCCCAAAGATTGGGTCGATGCCCATTGCGGGAGCCTAACGCTGAACAGCGTCGGTCAACGAGGTAGCACTGGGTCTTCGCCGGTAGCTGAGTGTTGGCAGCGGTAGATCGCGACTTCGATCGGACCCTTGGCCCGTTTCCGCGGGCCATTTTTCTTTCCGTGGCCGTCCACGTTGCTATCGCCATCTCCCTGAACGGCGTGTTGGCGCAGCGGTACGAAAGAGCAGAGGGCAATGAGGGCGTGCCGCACCCGAGGCTGCGCGCCACGCTAGCGGTCGACGGTCACCCTGGCCGCGAGCATGTATCTGCCCCCCCTCGGCCTGTTCCGAGCGAAGTCGATGCCCGCCTGAAGCGTCGAGTTGGAAGACTGCCGGCAAGTCTTGCGACTGCGCCCCCCCCGGTAGGAGAGCGGCTTGAAGCGGCGGGTATAAAATCGGAGCCGCTTGCGCAGACTGACCCGAAAGCCACAAGCAATGGCGGTAGCCCTACCGATGCGGAGAAGTTTGCCGTCCGAGAGGCCGCTATGGATGAGCTCAACGGGCGTCCGTTACAACTGCCTGACGGCGACGAGTGGTTTGAATCTCTCGCTTTGTCGCGACGGCCCTATGCGACTGGCGAACTGGATCAGTCGAAATGGCGCCTGCCGGCCCGTTCGAAGTCGGTTGAGTTCGTTGTTGCGGTGATGATTCGCCGTGACGGGCACGTCGTAGCGGTCCAGTCGTTCGGAGAGGATCGGGATTATGAGGATGCGGTGGTCGCCGCGCTGACCGCGGTCGCGTTCACGCCGGGTGAGATTAACGGCGCCCCTGTTAATTCCATACTTTTGCTGAGTTTTACTTTTTCGCCGGGCTAGACGTGCCGCCCTCGGCGCGTGAAGCGCCGCAGAGCGTTCCGATAGATTCACTGTTTGCAGCTAGCGTGGTTGACGCTAGCGAGCGCAGAGGTGTTAGGAGTCGATGATGGACAGTCGTGCCATTATTTCCGTGATTAGCGGCGGGCCTATCTGGCGGTTGCGCGAAACGCGCGAGTGGCCGAACCTGGAAGAGGATGCCAATCGTACTGGTCCCGGATATGCTGCCGATACCTCTCCAAGGACTCGCGTCTTGGTGGGGGCGGCCTCATTCGAGGCTGCGTCAGTTATGGCCGCCTCTGCAAGTGAGCACGCGCCAGCGGAGCCGGCAGTGGCAAAGGATCCTGATCATCTTTTGGACTGGCCGGGTTTGCATGCGCGGATTGTCTCGTGTGCTGCTTGTCGGCTGTCCGACCACAGGACTCAGGCTGTGCCTGGTGTCGGCGACCACTCCGCCGACTGGTTGTTCGTAGGCGAGGGGCCGGGCGCTGAGGAGGATCTTCGCGGCGAGCCCTTCGTCGGGCAAGCCGGCAAGTTGCTGGACGCGATGCTCGCCAGTTTGGGGATCGCGCGGGGTGATCGCGTTTACATCGCCAATGCCGTCAAGTGTCGACCGCCTAACAATCGTACGCCCGAGCCAGATGAAATCGAGGCGTGCTTCCCGTACCTGCAACGGCAGATCGAGTTGATTCAGCCGCGAGTAATCGTGGCATTGGGGCGGCCCGCTGCGCAGGCATTGCTGAAGCAAGAGGTTAGGATCGGCGCGGCGCGGGGGCAGGCGTTCCGGTTCGGCGAAATACCTGTAGTGGTGACCTACCATCCCGCCTATCTGCTTCGCAATCCGGCGGACAAGGGCAAGGCATGGGCCGACCTGTGTTTCGCGAAGAAGACGCTGGAATCGTCGCCGCCTAAGGCAGTCGCTGCGGGTTAAGTCGACCGACCACGGTTCCTGCCGTCGCCGCTCGCTACCGGCGTTCAGTGTCGGCAGTCGTCGAGCTGGCTGACCGAGTCCCGCTCGCGCTGATTGGCTTCGTGCCGGAGTTTGACAAGGAAGATGGTGCCTGCGACGAAGGCGCCGAACATGACGATCACCGCGTGGACCGAGAGGCCGCCCCAGATCAGCAGGGCATAGAGCCCGGTCATGGCGAGGATGCTTAGATTCTCGTTGAAGTTCTGTACCGCGATTGAGTGGCCCGCGCCCATCAGGATATGGCCGCGGTGTTGTAGCAGGGCGTTCATCGGCACCACGAAGAAGCCTGCGAGTGCGCCGATGATGACCATCAGGAACATCGCGAGCCGGATGTCGTGGACGAAGATCATGACGTTTACGATAAGGCCCATCGCAATGCCAACGGGCAGCACGCTGATCGAGCGGCGCATCGAGATGAGCCGCGCCGCCATGATGGACCCTAAAGCCACGCCGAGTGCGAAGACACCTTGGATCATCGAAGCCTTCGACAGACTCAAGTTGAGATTCTCTTCGCCCCATTTGATCACGATGAATTGCAGCGTCGCGCCCGCACCCCAGAACAGGGTGGTCACCGCGAGCGTGATCTGCCCGAGACGATCCCGCCACAGCAACTGGCTGCAGTGAACAAATTCGTGAAAAAGGTAGAGGGGGCCACTTCGTATCGGCTTGTGGTCGACGCCGGTGTCCGGAATCCGCAAGTTGATGATGGCAGCGATGGCGTAGAGAACGCCAATGATTGATATCGCCAGCTCGCCACGGGTATCGATGCCTGTGTCGATTCCCGGAAAGTCGAACGCCAGCATCCTGTTTACGAAACTTGGCTCAATCAGCATGCCGCCGACCAGCGTGCCGATGACGATCGCGCCGACGGTTAGCCCTTCGATCCATCCGTTAGCAACGACCAAAAGTCGAGCGGGGAGCAGTTCAGTCAGGATGCCGTACTTGGCCGGCGAGTAAGCGGCCGCGCCAAGCCCCACAACGGCGTAGGCAAGCAAGGGGTGAACACCGAAGAACATCATGCCGCAGCCAAGCACCTTGATGCCATTGCTGATGAGCATTACTCGCCATTTCGGCATCGAGTCCGCAAAGGCGCCGACGAACGCCGCCAGAACGACATAGGAAACTGTGAAGAAAAGCTTCAGCAGCGGTTCGTAGGCCGCCGGCGCCTGCATATCCCGCAAGATCGCGATCGCCGCGATGAGCAAAGCACTGTCGCCAAGCGCAGAAAAGAACTGCGCGGCCATGATGATGTAGAAGCCTGGGGTCATCCTGATACGTTTCGCGTGGCCCCGGAGGGACGCGGCTTTATATCACGAACGCGTGACGCGGCCGAATCGCGGTGGTTCGGCAGACTGCGTCGCTGGCGGCCCCGCCTGATTTGTGATGCAATCGTGCGCTGCAAAAACCCTTGTTTGACGGGTGTTTCGGCGGCGTGCCATGCAGCGCAGAACCCTGCCTGCATATCGGAACCCCCGGCCCGTCAGGAGCATCCACCATGGCAACCATGGCTGACCGCCGGTTACAGGTATTCCTGGCCGTCGCGAAACACCGTTCATTCACGCGCGCGGCTGAAGCGCTTTACATGACTCAGCCAGCCGTTACCTTCCAGATCAAGCAACTGGAGGAGCACTTCAATACCCGCCTGCTCGACCGCGGCTACGGAAAGGTCACGCTCACGCCGGCCGGCGAGATCGTGCTGGATTACGCCGAGCGTATTCTCGGTATGAGTGCCGAGATGGAGGATCAGGTAGCGGGCCTGACTCAGGAGCCGAACGGTGTGGTGTCGGTTGGCCTGTCACCGACCATTGCGTCCTACTGGCTACCGTCGCTGCTTGATGGCTTCAAGCGGCAGTATCCCAAGGTCGTGCCGCGGGTGTTCGTTGGCAACTCGGAATGGGTTGAACGGCGCGTGGCCGACAAGGAACTGGATGTTGGCCTTGTCGAGCTGGAATCTTCCGACGCCGGTATCGAATGCCGCGAAGTGGGGCGCGATGAGTTGTTCGCGATCGTGCCGCCGGGCCATGTGCTGGCGCGCCATGTTCGCGTTCGTGCGGACGACCTGGTCGGGCTGCCGTTCATCGATCGCGATCCGGGGGCGGCGATCCGGGAAGCGGCAGAGCGCTTCTTCCGTGAAGCGGGTTTTCCGCCGGAGAACCTGGATGTGACGGCCGAGCTCTCCAGCCTTTCCACGATCAAGCATCTCGTGCAGCAAGGTGTCGGTTTTGCGATCGCAGCCCGTGCGTCGATCGAGAAGGACATCCAGAGCGGTCGCCTGGTTGCACTGCCGTTGGAGCCGCATCTGTACGAAACGCTTTCGGTGCTATTGCCGAAGGACAAGTTCCGCTCGCGTGTCGTCACGATCTTCGCCGACTTCGCGACCGAGCATCTCAAGTCGCGGGGGATCAACCGCGATGCCTAGACCGATTCGGGCAACGATCGACCTGCCTGCTTTCCGTCACAACTACTTGCGAGCGCAAGCGCTCGCACCGGCAGCCAAAGCGTGGGCTGTGATCAAGGCGAACGCATACGGTCACGGCCTTGTGCGTTGTGCGCACGCGGTGGCCGATGTGGCGGATGGTTACGCGATGCTGGATTTCGCCGAGGCGGCCACGCTGCGCGAAGCGGGCTTCAAGCAGCCGTTGTTGATGCTGGAAGGCGCCTTCGATAGCGCGGATACCCGCATGGCCGGGGCGCTGGGTTTGAGCCTGGCGGTGCATGACGCTTCGCAGATCCGGATGCTCGAAACCGAAACGCTCGCGCGGCCGGTTGACGTCTTTCTCAAGCTCAACACCGGTATGAACCGGCTCGGCTTCGCGCCGGAGCAGGCCGGTGTGCTGAGTGCGCGCCTCAAAGCGCTCCGCAACGTTGCCAGCGTGACCTTGATGACGCACTTTGCGCGCGCCGACGATGAAACCGGTATTGCAGCGCAACTCGCGCGCTTTGACGCCGCGGCGGCCGGACTCGGTTTGCCGCACAGCATTGCGAATTCAGCGGCGCTGCTGCGCTTTCCGGAGGCGGCGCGCAATGGCGTTCGACCGGGCATCATGCTCTACGGCGGCTCGCCGATGCCGGATCTGAAGTCCGCTGCGTCACTGGATCTGCGCCCAGCGATGCATCTGGAGTCACGCGTGATTGCCGTCCAGCAGATCGAGGCTGGCGAAGCTGTCGGGTACGGCGCCCGGTTCGTCGCCGACAAACCGACCCGCGTTGGCATCGTCGCCTGTGGCTATGCCGACGGCTATCCGCGCCATGCGCTGACCGGTACCCCGATCATCGTTGGTGGGCAGCGTACTCGCACCCTCGGCCGGGTGTCGATGGACATGCTGGCCTGCGATCTGTCAGATCTGCCGAGTGCATCGGTCGGCAGCGAAGTGGTGCTGTGGGGCCGCGATCTGCCTGCTGACGAGGTGGCTGCCGCTGCCGGCACGATCAGCTACGAGATGTTCTGCGCACTCGCCAATCGCGTGCCGGTCAGCGTTATCGACGCGAACTGATGGCGAAGGTCAAAACGGTCTATCAGTGCACCGAGTGCGGTGCGCAGGCGTCGCGCTGGCAGGGGCAGTGCCCGGGCTGCTCGCAATGGAACACCCTGGTTGAGTCGATTGCCGCTCCCGCTGGTGGGGCGGCGAGTCGCTTCAGTGCCTTGGCGGGCGAAGTCAGCCAGATCAAGAAGCTCGCGGATTTCACGCCGCAGGAACACTCGCGTTTCGCGACCGGCATCGAAGAGTTCGATCGTGTGCTTGGGGGGGGCTTGGTCGCCGGTGGCGTGGTGTTGATTGGTGGCGACCCAGGCATCGGCAAGTCGACGCTGCTGCTGCAGGCACTGGCGACGCTATCGCTGCATTGCAAGGCGGTATATGTCAGCGGCGAGGAATCCGGCGAGCAGGTGGCGCTGCGCGCGCAACGTTTGCAGCTCGATGCCGCGGCGCTCGAAATGCTGCCCGAGATCAACCTCGAGCGCATTCTCGATACGCTGAAAGCACAGAAGCCGCGGCTCGCGGTGATTGATTCGATCCAGACGCTGTATTCCGAGGTGCTGCAGTCCGCCCCGGGCTCGGTCGCGCAGGTGCGCGAATGTGCTGCGCAGCTCACCCGTTTCGCCAAGCAGAGCGGCTGCGCGCTGGTGCTGGTGGGGCATGTCACCAAGGACGGTTCGCTGGCCGGCCCGCGCGTGCTGGAGCACATCGTCGATGCGGTGCTGTACTTCGAGGGCGACACCCAGTCGAGCTTCCGCTTGGTGCGTGCGTTCAAGAACCGCTTTGGCGCCGTGAATGAGCTGGGCGTGTTCGCGATGACCGACAAGGGGCTGCGCGGCGTTAGCAATCCGTCCGCGATCTTTCTGTCGCAACACGAACAGGATGTCTCCGGCGCTTGCGTGCTGGTGACGCAGGAGGGCACGCGGCCGCTGTTGGTGGAAGTGCAAGCCCTGGTGGACCCCGCCCACGCACCGAGCCCGCGCCGACTCAGTGTGGGTCTGGAGCAGAACCGCCTGGCGATGTTGCTCGCGGTGTTGCACCGGCATGCCGGCCTGATGTGCTCGGACCAGGACGTGTTCGTCAACGCCGTGGGCGGTGTGCGGATCGGTGAGCCAGCGGCGGACTTGGCGGTGTGCCTTGCGATCGTCTCGTCGCTGCGCAACAAACCGCTGCGGCGCGATCTGGCGATGTTCGGCGAGGTCGGTCTGGCGGGTGAGATCCGCCCCGCGCCACGCGGGCAGGAGCGCTTGCGCGAGGCCGCCAAGCTTGGTTTTCGCGTCGCCCTGGTGCCCAAGGCCAATTTGCCGAAACAGGTGATTCCGGGTATCGAGGTGATCGGCGTCGACCGCATCGAGGACGCGCTAAGCAAGGCGCGCGAACTCGAAGCCTGAGGTCCGTACCTGCCGCCAATTTGATCTGGCCGGTGTCCCGAACACCGTCCTCCATCTAAAATCCCATATTTCCCCCTTCGGCTTCGCGCCGGCAAAAACCGAAAACAAGGAGTTCCCATGCGCAAGACCTACGTCATCGGCAACTGGAAGATGAACGGCAACAAGGCCGCCAATAAGGCGCTGCTGGATGGCCTCAAGGCCGGTGTGCCTGCCGCCAAGGCGGGTGTGGCCATCGCCGTGTGCCCGCCGTTCGCTTACCTCGAGTCGGTGATCGCCGAAACCGCAGGTTCCGTGATCGGGGTCGGCGCGCAGGACGTGTCGGAATACGACAAGGGCGCCTACACGGGTGAAGTGTCGGTGTCGATGCTCAAGGATGTTGGCGTGACCTACGCCGTGATTGGCCACTCCGAGCGCCGCGCGCTGTTCGGCGAGACCGACGAATGGGTTGGCAAGAAGACGGCCGCTGCGCTGGCTGGCGGCCTCGTGCCGGTGGTCTGCGTTGGTGAAACCGAAGCCGAGCGCGTCGGCAACCAGACCGAAGCTGTGCTCGCCAAGCAGCTCGACGCGATGCTGGCTGCAGTGCCGAACGCTGCACCGGGTGCGATCGTGATCGCCTACGAACCTGTCTGGGCAATCGGCACCGGCAAGACCGCAACGCCGGAAATGGCGCAGGAAACCCACGCCTTCATTCGCAACTACATCAAGAAGGCCGGTGACGCCTTCGCCGCTGAAACCGCGATCCTGTACGGCGGCAGCGTCAAGGCCAGCAACGCGCTGGGTCTGTTCGCGATGCCGGACATCGACGGCGGCCTCGTTGGTGGTGCATCGCTGATCGTTGAAGAGTTCGTCGGCGTCTATAACGGCGCTGCTGAAGCCTTCGCCAAGCGCTAATCGTAGCGGCTGGCAGTAACACAAACGGGGCGCCCGTCAGGATGACGGGCGCCCCGTTTCGTTTTTTGCGGGTTTGGCTCAGGTGCCGGCCGATAGGCGCTCTGCGTTGGCGAGCATGCGGCTCATCAGGTCGCGGAGCTGCGTCACTTCATCGGCGCTGAAGCCCTCGAAGTGCGCGTTGAGTACGCGGGCGGCGTATTCCGGCAGTTTCTGATTCACATCGGCGCCGGTTTCGGTCAGATGTAGATAGGCGGCGCGGCGGTCGTGATCGCTGCGGGCGCGGCGGATCAGGCCTTTCTCCTCCAGCCGGTCGAGCATGCGCGTCATCGATCCGGTGTCGTAATGCACCCGGCGGCATAGCGCGGCGGCGGTCACCCCCGGCGTTTCGGCAACCTGCACGAGCACCGCCCACTGTGCGCTGGTGATGCCCAGCGGTGCGAGCTCACGATCCATCACCGCCATCATGCGCGCCCGCAACGCGTTGATCATGAAGCCGAAGCTGTCCTGCACCTTGTATGTCTCCGCGGTGAAAATCGGGGCATCGTTCGCCATCGTTTCAGCCTTTCTGTTTCTGTGTGTGGGGATTCTGAGCCCGCTCGTAGAGCGGCATGACTTCCGGAAGGTGGCGCTCGATCTCCCGGATTCTGTCCTTGCCGGCCGGATGCGTCGAGAGCCAGGCGAAACCGCCTCCGCCGCCAGCCTTCGACATCTTCTGCCACAGTGATATGCCGGCGCGTGGGTCGTAACCAGCACGGGCGGCGAGGTCGAGGCCGACGACATCGGCATCACTCTCATCTTGGCGCGAGAACTTCAGCGTCAGCAGGTTGCCGCCGATGTTGAACGCATCTGCATAGCGCCCCTGACCAACGAACTGCCCAAGCAGACCGACGCCGAGTTGCGTGAGCTGTGTCTTCGCAATGCGCTCCCGCGCGTGTTCGCGCAGCGCATGGGCAATCTCATGGCCCATCACGATGGCGATTTCGTCGTCGCTAAGCTTCAGGCCGTCGATCAGCCCGGTGTAGAAGGCGATCTTGCCACCTGGCATGCAGAAGGCGTTGGCTTCTCGTGAGGCGATCAGGTTCACTTCCCAGCGCCACGCGTTCGCGCGCGGGTTGAAACGCACAGCGAAAGGAATGATCCGGTCGGCAATCCCGCGCAGGCGCTTGAGTGCCGGGTCTCCGGCGGGCGCAAGGGCTCGCTTGTCCGCCGCGGTGCGCAGCATCTGGTGGTATTGCTGGCCGGCTGACTGCTCAAGTTGCTCCGCCGGAACCAGCTTGCGCAGGCGAGAGGCCTCGTCTACCTGTACGCCATCAGCGCGCACGCCGGGCGATGCGAGCGGAAGAAGGACGAGAGAGGCGAGGACGAGGTGGCGAAGCATTCTGCAGTAACAGTCAGGGCAGTCAGCAAGTCCCGCGGATCATACCTGCGTGTTTCGCGCTCTACTACCCTGGTGCAATACCCAGTTTGGATGCGTTTGCGCTGCGCCGCCCCTTGAACCTTACTTGCGGTGCTTGTTGTGGTGGGCGCCGGCCTTCGCGCCGCCCGACTTCGATGCCCGGCTGCCTTTGGCTGTGTGGTGGCTCGTTGAGCCGCCCCGCGGCGGTTTGCCAAGGCGCGGTGCCGGCGCTGGCGTTTGGGACGCGAAGCTGAGTTTCGGCGCGAGTACCGGGGCGTTTTCGGCCATCGCGACCGCGTCGCCAGAAGGCACCAGCAGTGTGTAGCCCGGGCCAGGACGCATACGCGGGGCGAGACCGTTGACCTCACGCAGTTTGGTGACGCTGATGCCGAAACGTGCGGCGATCTGTTCGACGCGCTCGCCGCGTTCAACGGTGTAGGTTTTCCAGCTCAGCAGCGGGCGATCGTGGTTTTCCAAGTTGGTGACGAAGGCGTCCGCCTTGTCCTTGGGCACGATGACGTGATGGTCAGATTCCCCCGGAATCACCGGGCGATTGAAGGACGGATTGAGCTCCAGAAAGTCCTTCATCGGCATTTCAGCGAGCTGTGCCGCGGTGTGGAGGTCCATGCCGCCGCGGGTACCGATCGAGACGAAGTAGGGCTCGTTGGGAATCGGCGGCAGCGTGATGCCGAAGAGCTGCGGGTTGGCGATGATGTTTTTCAGCGCCTGCAGTTTGGGCACGTAGTAGCGCGTTTCCTGCGGCATTGTCAGGTAGGCGAACTCGGTAGGCAGGCCGGCAGCCTTGTTCTTGGCCACGGCGCGTGCGACGGCGTTTTCGCCCCAGTTGTACGAGGCCAGCGCAAGCTGCCAGTCGCCATGCATTTCGTACAGCGCCTGCAGATACGTCAGTGCGGCGTTGGTCGAGGCGATGATGTCGCGGCGTTCGTCTACCCACCAGTTCTGGTCGAGCGAGAAATCCTTGCCGGTGGATGGAATGAACTGCCACAGGCCGGAAGCACGGGCGGGCGAGTAGGCCATCGGGTTGTAGGCACTCTCGACCATCGGCAGCAGTGCGAGCTCGGTCGGCATGCCGCGCTTCTCAAGTTCTTCGACGATGTAGTAGAGGTACTTGCGGCCGCGCTCCAGCGTGTTGCGCAGCGCGCCAGGCCGGGCGAGGTACCAGATCTGGCGGTCGGTGACGAGATCCATCGACAGATCGCGCATCGCGAAGCCCTGGCGCATGCGTGCCCAGAGGTCTGACGATTCGGTGGTGAGGTCTATTGTCGCCACCGAAGGGGTGCCGAGCTTGGATAGATCGATGCTGGAAACCGCGGTCAGGCCGGTGCCGGCAGTTGCTGCAATCGGTGTGGCCCCTCCCGTCTGGGCGGGGGGCGGAGGCGGGTCGCTGTCGTCTGCGGCCGCATTCCCGGCGGGTGAAATGGCCAGTGCGACTGCGCAACAAAGCAGCGCAGCGAACCGGCGCGCGATAGACTGCATGGGAAAGGTCCGGCGACTTACAAAGGCGTAATTGTATCGGGCCAGCGGCGATGGGGTCAAAATGCTTTTGTTTCATAGGGTTGCGTTAGGGTTTCGGTCGCTTGGCCGAGCATTCGGTGGGGCCGCACGATGACCGGATTGATGGACGGTTCGCCGGTTTTCCGTCGCGAAGGCGGCATGAAGGCCTTGTTGATCGAGGATTCGCTGACCAGTGCAACGCTGATCGCCCACCAGCTGCGTGCGATCGGCATCGAGCCGCTGGTGGCGCGCGAGGGCGAAGAGGGCATCGAGCTGTTCAAGGCGCATCGGCCCGATCTGGTGCTGCTCGACGTCATCCTGCCCGGTATCGACGGTTTCGAGGTCGCCAAGCGCATCCGCCAACTTGAGCAACACGGCGAATGGACGCCGATCATCTTCCTGTCCGCCCGTACCGGCGACGATGACCTGCAGCGTGGCATCGAGGTCGGCGGCGACGACTACCTGTTCAAGCCGATCAGTTCGATCGTATTGGCCGCCAAGGTGCGCGCGATGCAGCGCCTGTCACAGATGCGCTATTCGCTGGTGGTCTTGACGCGCCGCCTTGACGACGCCAATCGTGAGCTGCAGCGCCTGTCATCGATCGATGGCCTGACCGGCATTGCCAACCGCCGCCAGTACGACAGCACTCTTGTGCGCGAATGGCGCCGTGCGCAGCGTCGAAGCTCGTCGATTGCATTGGTGGTGTGCGATGTCGACCACTTCAAGCGCTACAACGACCACTTCGGGCATCAGGGCGGCGATGAATGCCTGCGGCAGGTTGCCCGATGCCTTGCCGACCAGGCCAAACGCCCAGCGGATCTGGTGGCGCGTTACGGCGGCGAGGAGTTTGCGGCGATCCTGCCGGATACCGATGCCGAGGGCGCATTGCAGGTCGCGGAAGCAATGCGGCGTGCGGTGTATGACCTCGCATTGCCGCATGCGCCGACTGCGGATCTGCCTAATGTGACGATCAGTCTCGGGATCGCCGCAGCGGTGCCGCCGCGCGAGGCGCCAACGCCGGGCGCATTGATGGCGTCGGCCGATGCGGCGCTCTACGAAGCCAAGCGTTTGGGGCGCAATCGCGCACTCATCGCGCAATCACTGCTGGCCTGACACCGCTAGCGGAACTCGTTCTTCCAGCGACGCAGCGCGGCAAAGACGGCGCCCGCGTCGGCCAGCGTTTCACCGCTCACCTGTTCGGCTGCGCGCCGAACGCCTGGTTGTTCGCAGCGCAGGAAAGGGTTGATCCGTCGCTCCATGCCGATCGTGGTCGGGATCGTGGGGCGTGCCTGCGCCCGCAGCACTTCGCATTGCCCGTTGTACTCAACGATATCGGCGTTGCCCGGCTCCACCGCCATGGCAAAGCGCAGGTTCGACAGGGTGTACTCGTGCGCACAGAACACCTTGGTGTCGTCGGGCAGGGCCGCGAGTCGCCCGAGTGAGGCATGCATCTGGGCCGGCGTGCCCTCGAATAGCCGACCGCAACCCGCCGAGAACAAAGTGTCCCCGCAGAACAGCGCACCTTGCGTGAGGTAGGCGATATGGCCGGCGGTGTGGCCCGGTACTGCGATCACCGACAGGGGCAGGGCACCGTTCAGCAGATTCAGCGTTGCACCATCGGTCAGCGTGTCGGTGAGGCCCGCGATCGCTTCCGTTGCGGGGCCGAACACCTTGGGATGGTGGCGCGCCGACAGCGCCGCGATGCCGCCAGTGTGATCACCGTGGTGATGCGTAATGAGGATCGCGTCGAGCACCAGCTCGTGCTCGGCGAGAAAGCGTTGCACGGGCTCGGCGTCACCCGGGTCGACAACCACGCAGTGGCCGTCAACCACGATGGCCCAGATATAGTTGTCCGAGAAGGCGGAAAGCGGAACAATCTGCATCCCGGCAATTTTCGGCGCACTGCTCACGATGTCAATTCCCGGATGTGCCGCGTGGCTCGAAACGCCACTGGGCCGTTACCTGATCGATTGGGAATTGGCGCAGGTCGATGCCCGGGTGGCCGACGTGTTCGGCTTCCACGCGATCCAGATCGGTCTGCCCGAGCGTGATTACCTGCGCAACAACCGCATCGGTTTCAAGTTCCGCTGTGCCCGCTCGGGCGAGGTTGCGCTGATCAGCGATACCTACGAATTGCCGATCGCGTCGCAGAGTGTCGATCTCGTGGTGCTACCGCATGTGCTGGAGTTTTCCGAGCATCCTCACCAGGTGCTGCGCGAGGTGGAGCGGGTGCTGGTGCCGGAAGGTCAGGTGCTGATCACGGCCTTCAATCCGGTCAGCCTGTGGGGCGCGCGTCGATTGCTGGCGGCCAGTACCGGCGAGTTCCCGTGGCAGGGCCAGTTTCTCAGCGTACGGCGTATGAAGGACTGGCTCGCGCTGCTGAGTTTCGAGAGCCAGCCGGCGGTGTTTGGCGCCTACATTCCGCCGGTGACGCCGCCACGCTGGATCGAACAGTGGAATTTCATGGACAATGCCGGCCCCCGCTGGTGGCCGTTCGCCGGCGGTGCCTACCTGATTCAGGCGACCAAGCGCGTGCGTGGCATGCGCCTGGTAGCCCCGGCGTGGCGCGACCGCCGCGCCCGCGCGAAAGCCTTTGCGCCGGTTGCCCAGCGCGACCCGGTGTCGATAGAAAGAAACATCCCGGAATGACTGATTCAATCGTAGATATCTACACCGATGGTGCCTGTTCCGGAAATCCCGGCCCGGGCGGCTGGGGCGCGATCCTGCGCGCCGGCGGGCATGAGAAGGAACTGTTCGGCGGCGAACCGTCGACGACCAACAACCGCATGGAGATGACCGCGGTGATTCGCGCACTGCAGGCGCTGACGCGGCCGGTGGAGGTGCGGGTACATACCGACTCGCAGTATGTGCAGAAGGGCATCTCCGAGTGGATCCACGGCTGGAAGCGCCGTGGCTGGAAGACGGCCGACAACAAGCCGGTGAAGAACGACGATCTGTGGCGCGAGCTGGATCAACTCGCGGCGCTGCACAAGATTCAGTGGTTGTGGGTCAAGGGCCACGCCGGCCACCCTGAGAACGAACGCGCGGACGAACTGGCGCGGCGTGGTGTTGATCAGGTAAGGGGCAAGTGATGCGGCAGATCATCCTCGATACCGAAACCACCGGCCTGGATTGGCGCACCGGTGACCGCGTGATCGAAATCGGCTGCGTGGAAATGGTGGCGCGCAAGCTGACCGGGCGGCACTTCCATGTGTACATCAACCCCGAACGGCTGGTCGATCCGGGGGCTATGGCGGTGCACGGCATCACGGACGAGTTCCTGGCCGACAAGCCGAAATTCAAGGACATCGTCGAGGATTTCGAGGCCTTCGTTGCCGACGGCGAGCTGATCATCCACAACGCGCAGTTCGATGTGGGCTTCCTGAACATGGAGCTGGACCGCCTTGGCCGGCCCAAGCTCGATGTGCTGTGTGCCGGCGTGATCGACACGCTGAAGATGGCGAAGGAGCAGAACCCGGGCAAGAAGGCTTCGCTCGACGCGCTGTGCCAGCGTTACGAGATCGATAACGGCCACCGCGAGTTGCACGGCGCGCTGCTCGACTCCGAGCTGCTGGCCGAGGTCTACCTCGCGATGACGCGGGGCCAGGACAGCCTGGTCATGGATCTGGACAGCGAGCCCGCATCGGCCGCTGGCAGCGACGAGTCGGGCGCCCCGCTGGAGCGCCATCCCTTGCGGGTGGTTCGGGCCTCTGCGGAAGAACTGGCTGCGCACGACGAGGTGATCGCCGCGATCGCCAAGGCCAACAAGGGCAAGTGCCTGTGGCTGCCGCCGGAGCCGCCGCCCGCAGCGGGATGAGCGGACGATGCCCATTGTGGGCGGCGACGCACTGCTAGATCGGGGCCTTCAGGCCCCGATTGTCGTTGCGACGCGGTTTGCGATCGCCAGCGACGCCGTCAGCCCCGGTGACTCGATACCGAAAAGCTGAATGACACCGGCGACGCGATGTTCGGCGGGGCCGTCGATTCGGAAGTCGTGCGCAGGCGCGTTCGGCCCGCCAAGCTTGGGTCGAACGCCGGCGTAGGCCGGCTGCAGCCGCGCGGCTGATACGCCTGTCTCTTATACACATCTCCGAGCCCACGAGACCGGAGCCTATCGCGT
>CAMFLH010000103.1 GCA_945957295.1 uncultured Uliginosibacterium sp. | reverse complement strand
CGACTAGTCGTCGGCAGCGTCAGATGTGTATAAGAGACAGCGCCGGGAGCCACACTGTTGCTCGATTCGACGCCGCAGGGCTTTCTGACGATTGACCGCTTCGCCGACGGCACGGACTTGTGGTTGCTGGCAACCGGCACCGGACTGGCACCCTTTGTTTCGATTCTGCGTGATCCGGCCACCTGGCAGCGCTTCGAGCGCATCGTGGCAGTGCACTGTGTGCGCGAGTCGTCTGAACTGGCGTATCGGGATGCGCTGGAACCCGCCGCCGATCATCCCCTGTTCGAGGATCGCCGCGCGGGCTTTACCTATCTGCCGGTCGTCACCCAAGAGCCTGGCTTCGTCGGCCTTCGCGATCGCATCCCGGCCTTGCTCGCGTCAGGCGCGCTGGAGGCCGCAGCCGGCCTCTCGCTGGATCCGGCACGCTCGCGCTTCATGATCTGCGGCGGCCCGGCGATGGTGGAAGACACCCATCGCCAACTGATGCGCATGGGCTACCGCTTGAGCCGCCTGCGTGCGCCAGCGCACATCGCGCTCGAAAACGGCTGGTAGGCAGCGGTCGGCAACGCCGTGTGGCATCACTTGGCGTTGCAAGCACCTGCGTGGCAGCCGCCTCAATCACCAACCTTGGCTGACAAGTCCTGCACCACCTCGACAACCTTGCGCGCGCCGGCATGGATCTGGTTGATCGCCTCACCGGCGTCGTTCGCCAGGCGTACGCCCTCGGCCACGTTGCTCAGGCTCAAGGCCATGCTGTCGATCACCGTGCGCGTCTCGGTCTGAATCTCGCCAATCATGTGCGAGATCTCGCCGGTCGACTTCGCCGTTCGCTCCGCCAGTTTGCGTACCTCGTCGGCCACCACCGCAAAGCCGCGGCCTGTTTCGCCGGCCCGCGCCGCTTCAATAGCGGCGTTGAGCGCGAGCAGGTTCGTCTGATCCGCGATCTCCTTGATCGTGTTCACGATCGACGTGATCTGGCTGGTTTTCTCGCCCAGGCCTTCCACTTGCCCGGACGAAGCCCCGACCTGGTTGGACAGGCTGTGCATCTGCTCCACTGTCTTGAGGATCACCGACTGCCCGTGGGTGGATAGTGCCTCGGCCTCCAGCGAAATCTGGTAGGCCGTCTGCGCGCTCTGCTGCTCGGCCTGCGCGCGCAGCACCCGCTGCGTGACGTCGGTCGCAAACTTCACTACGCGGTACGGCTTGCCGCGCTCATCGACGACCGGGTTGTAGGTGGCTTCTAGCCACACACTTTCGCCGCCGCGCGTCACCCGTTCGACGAGCCCGCTGAAATAGCGCCCAGCGTTGAGCGATGCCCAGAACTGCGGATACTCGCTGCTGGCGGTGTATTCCGGCTTGCAGAGAACGCGGTGGTGCTGCCCCACCAAGTCATCGTGCGCATAGCCCATCAGCGTCAAGAAGGGCGAATTGGCCTCGACGACGATACCCTGCAGGTCGAACTCGATAACGGCCATCGACCGACTCAGTGCATCAAGCAGCGCGCGCGTGCGCTCGGCCTCAGTTACGCGGGCCGTGATATCGCTCGCGATCTTGATCACGCGACTCACGCTGCCATCGCTCGCATGCACCGGGAAATAGGTTGCCTCCAGCCATACCGGTGCACCGTCTTTACGAGTGCGGCGGACTTTGCCGCTAATCGATTCGCCTGCGCGCAGACGCGCCCAGAAATCGCGGTATTCGCTGCTCTCGGTGAAACGCGCCTCGCAGAAGATGCGGTGGTGGCAGCCCACCAACTCCTCCGGCGAATAGCCCATCGTTGTGCAGAAGATCGGGTTCGCTTCGCGAATCGTTCCGTCGGCCCCGAACTCGATCACCGCCATCGTGCGATGCAGGGCAGCGCAAACCTCCTTGAGCGGTGCGAGCTCGCCCTTGAGTGCATCAAGTTCGCGTTTCAGCGCGCGCGTTTGTCCGAACATGGGAGTTCCTCGATTGAATTGCGAAGACTTCGCGGCACCGCCGATGCGTGCATAGCGATCAGCGACATCGCGTGATAGGCGTTGCGGAAACGAGACACGGCGCGAGCCAGTGCCCGCACGGAGGTGGTCAGGGCTGCGGTGTCCACAACAAGCCCAAGCTTGTTAACGGCACCGCCGCGTGGATCTGAAGCCGCAAAAGAAAACGCGGCCCTTGGGCCGCGTTGCATTTGGCGCGGGCAACCTGCTCTGATTGCCCTGCTGTGCGGGGAGGCGATCAGCCGAAGCGGCCGGTGATGTAGTCCTCGGTTGCCTTCTTCTTCGGGCGCATGAACACATCGTCAGTAACCCCGTACTCGACCAGTTCGCCCAGGTACATGTAGGCGGTGTAATCGGACACGCGAGCAGCCTGTTGCATGTTGTGCGTCACGATCAGAATCGTCACGCGCTCGCGCAGCTCGGTTACCAGCTCTTCGATGTTCGCGGTGGCGATCGGGTCCAGCGCCGAGGTCGGCTCATCGAACAGCAGAAGTTCCGGGTCGGTCGCCAGGCAACGTGCAATACAGAGCCGCTGCTGCTGGCCGCCCGACAAAGCGGTCGCCGGCGCATGCAGCCGATCCTTGACCTCGTTCCACAGCGAAGCGCCCCGCAAGGCGTTCTCGACCTTGTCGTCGAGTACGCTGCGGCTGCTCTCGCCGCGCACCTTCAGGCCGTAGGCAACGTTCTCGTAAATCGACTTCGGAAACGGGTTCGGCTTCTGGAACACCATGCCGATGCGCATCCGCACTTCGATCGGGTCGACCTTCGGATCGAGGATGTTGGTGTTGTCGGGATGCAGCACGATCGAGCCCTGATAACGATTACCCGGGTAGAGGTCGTGCATGCGGTTGAAGGAACGCAGCAGCGTGGACTTTCCGCAGCCCGAAGGCCCGATCAGCGCGGTAACGCGCTTTTCCACGACCGGCAGGTTGATCGATTTCAGCGCATGAAAGGCGCCGTAGTAGAAGCTGAAGTCGCGGGTCTCGGCCTTGGTCGGCAGCGTCGGGTTGGTCGTCGTCATGAAAGTATCTTTGTTCGTTCGCGATATCGGATTGCGGCTTACCAGGAGATCGACTTGCGCAGGCGGTAGCGCAGCCAGATCGCAACGCCGTTCATCATCAGCGTCATGAATACGAGAATCAGGCCAGCCGCCGCAGCGTTCTGCTGGAAGGCCTCTTCCGGACGCGACGTCCAGTTGAACATCTGGATCGGCATCACGGTGAAGCCCGACCACAGCCACTCGAAATTGACGAAGGGTGCCGTACCGGAAATCGGCATCGGCGGCAGGAAGGCGATGAAGGTCAGTGCGCCAATCGTGATGATCGGGGCTGTTTCGCCAATCGCGCGCGACATGCCGATGATCACGCCGGTCATGATGCCCGGCGTCGAATACGGCACCAGGTGATCGCGCACCACCTGCCAGCGCGTGGCGCCCACTCCATAGGCCCCTTCGCGGATATGGATCGGAATCGAACGCAGCGCCTCGCGTGTCGCCACGATCACCACCGGCAGGATCAACAGGCCAAGCGTGAGGCCCGCCGAAAGGATTGACTGACCAAAACCGAAGGCATACACGAACACGCCGAGCGCCAGCAGGCCGTACACGATGGAGGGCACACCGGCGAGGTTCGAGACGTTGATCTCGATGATGTCGGTGATCAGGTTCTTCGGCGCGTATTCCTCCAGGTACACCCCGGCGGCCACACCCAGCGGCACAGCCGACACCGCAGTCACCAGCATCACGAGCAGCGAGCCGACCCAGGCCGACAAGATGCCCGCGTTGGCCGCGCGACGCGACGGGAAGTTCATGAAGAAATCGGGATTCAAGCGCTCCCAGCCGGTGTAGACCATCTGCGCAAACAGCGTAACGAAGGCCATCACACCCACCAGCAGCGCGATGAAGCCAGCCACCGCAAAGATGATGTCGAGGCGGCGGTTCGATCGGATGGTGCCGCGGATCACGGCCAGTTCTTTCTGATTCATGGTCGGCTCCGGATCAATAGGCTTCGCGGTAGCGACGGCGGATGATATGGCCGAGGATGTTGAAGAACAGCGTCATCAGCATCAGGCTCAAGCCAGCCGCAAAGATCGACTGATAGCCGATCGAGCCATGCGGCAGATCGCCCATCGCCACTTGCACGATGTAGGCGGAAATCGTCTGCGCGGGTTCAGCGGGGTTCATCGTGAAGTTCGGCTGCATGCCCGCGGCGACGGCAACGATCATCGTCTCGCCCACTGCGCGCGAAATACCAAGGATGTACGCCGACAGCACGCCCGAAATCGCGGCCGGCAGCACCACGCGCACGGCGGTCTGGAAGCGAGTGCTGCCCATTGCGTAGGCGCCTTCGCGCAGGCTCATCGGCACCGCGCGCATCGCATCTTCCGACAACGAGCTGATGTAAGGCACGATCGCCACGCCCATAACCAAGCCGGCAGCCAGCATTGAAAAGCCTGGCAGCAAAGGGAAGAAATACTGCAGCACCGGTGACACCACCGTCAGCGCGAAATAGCCGTAAACGATCGTCGGCACGCCGCCGAGCAACTCAAGGAAGGGCTTCACCACCTCGCGCACACGCGGCGAGGCGAATTCGGACAGATAGATCGCGATGATCGTGCCAAGCGGGATCGCAACGCTGAGCGCGACCAGCGAGGTGGTCAGCGTACCCATCAAGAGCGGCAGAATGCCGTAACGCGGCTCGGAGAACAGCGGCGTCCACATCGTGTCGGTCAGGAAGGTCCAGATCGGCACATGCTCGAAGAAGTGGTAGGACTCCGACACCAGCACCCAGATGATGCCCAGCGTCGTCAGGACCGAGATCGACGCAGCGGCAAACAGCACCGCTTCAATCGCGCGTTCCTTGAGGTTACGGACCACTTTCCGGGAAAGTCGGTCACTGACGGTTGTCACGTCCATTGATTCAATGCCCTGCGACAAGGTGTGGGATGCGCTCACCAGCGGCCTCCGCGAAATGAAAACAGCCCGGGCAGAGGAACTGCCCGGGCAGATCGATCCGGGCAGGATCAGAGCTTGGCTTCGCGCGACATCAGCTCTTCGATCGTCGCACCCACGTCAGCCTCGCCACCGAACACGGTGCCCAGCTTCTTCTTCGCGATGTGCTCGAGGTTGGCAGTGTAGGCCTTAGCCGGCAGCGGCACGTACTTGACTTCCGAGGTCAGCGCAGCCGCATTCTTCATGTAGAACTCGACGAACTGGCGAACTTCCGGCTTCTCAAGCGATTTTTCATTCACGTAGATGAAGATCGGGCGCGACAGCGGGCTGTAGGAACCATCGATCACCGCCTGCTCCGAAGGCAGCACCGCCTTGCCCTTCGGGTTGACGATCGCAACTGCCTTGAGCTTGTTCTTGTTCTCGACATAGTAGGCATAGCCGAAGTAGCCGATCGCGCCGGCGTCACGCGCCACACCCTGCACCAGCACGTTGTCGTCTTCCGACGCGGTGTAGTCACCACGCGAGGCCTTGGACTTGCCGTTCACCGCCTCGGTGAAGTAGTCGAAAGTGCCCGAATCCGAACCCGGCCCGAACAGCTTCAGGTTCGCATCGCCGAAGGATGCGTCGACCTGGTTCCACTTCGTAACCTTGCCCTGCGCGGCCGGCTCCCACATCGTCTTGAGCTGCGCAACGGTCAGCTGGCTGACCTTGCTCTTCGGGTTGACCACCACGGTCAGCGCATCGAACGCGACCGGCAGTTCGTAGTACTTGATACCGGCCTTCGCGCAATCATCCATTTCCTTCTTCAGGATCGGACGCGAAGCGTCGGAGATGTCAGTCTCGCCGCGGCAGAACTTCTTGAAGCCACCACCGGTACCAGAGATGCCGACGGTAACCTTGACTGCACCCTTGGTCGACTTCTGAAAGTCTTCCGCAACGGCTTCGGTGATCGGATACACGGTGCTCGAACCGTCGATCTTGACGATCGCATCGGCGTGAGCGGCGGAAGCGAACAGGGCAAAGCAGGCGGCGGCAAGAACAGTCTTGTGCATCGAACGCATGGAATTCTCCAGAGGGTTTGCATCAGTTTCCGGGGCCGTTGTACGGCGTACCGGACTCAACGTTGCGAAGGATGCGACACAAATGTGACAGCAATATGAAACGTCACATTTCTCGTTCGACGCCCGGCCGATCTCACGCCGAGGTCGCCACGCACAGGCCTCGCAACGCAGCGCTCGCCGGCAGCGAAGGGTGCGTGCCGACGCGTTTTCTGTTTTCATGACGGCCCTACTCGTCTCTCAGGAACCCCAAAGATGGCCGGCGCCAGCCTTCTCACCCTTCTCGACGACATCGCTTCGGTCCTCGACGACGTTGCCGCCATGACCAAGGTCGCTGCCCGCAAGACTGCAGGCGTGCTCGGTGACGACCTGGCGCTCAATGCCGAGCAGGTGTCCGGGGTGCGCGCCGAACGAGAGCTCCCGGTGGTGTGGGCGGTGGCGAAGGGCTCGTTCCGCAACAAGCTGATCCTGGTGCCCACCGCGTTGGCGCTGTCCGCCCTGCTGCCCTGGGCGATCACGCCCCTGCTGATGGTCGGCGGCGCCTACCTGTGTTTTGAAGGCTTCGAGAAGCTCGCACACAAGTATCTGCACAGCGCGGACGAAGACACGGCTGCGCACGCCGCCGAAGCAGCCGCCCTCGACAACAAAGCAGTCGATATCGTGGCCTTCGAGAAGGAAAAGGTCGCCGGCGCCATCCGCACCGACTTCATCCTGTCAGCCGAAATCATCGTCATCGCGCTGGGCACGGTGCAGGACGCCGCGTTTACCTCGCAGATTGCCGTCGTCGCCGGCATCGCGGTGATCATGACAATCGGCGTGTATGGCCTTGTCGCGGGCATCGTGAAACTCGACGACGCGGGTTTCTACCTGATGAAACATGCGGCTGAAACCGCCTGGGGTAAGGCTCAGCGTGGTATCGGCAGCGTGCTGCTAAGCGCCGCCCCTTACCTGATGAAGGCGCTCGCGGTGGTAGGCACGATCGCGATGTTTCTCGTCGGTGGCGGCATCCTGGCGCATGGCGTGCCAGCCTTGCACCACGAGATCGAAAACGCTGCGGGCCTCGCCGCCGCTGTGCCGGCGATCGGTAGCACGCTCGCCGCGCTGGCACCCACGCTCCTCAACGCGCTGGTCGGTGTGTTCGCAGGCGCACTTGTCCTGGCAGGCGTCAGCCTGGTTTCGGCCGTCGCAGCGCGTTTCAAGAAATAAGCGGCGGCGCGCCAGCACTCACCGCTTGCGGGCGCGGCGGATCAGGCCTGCGCGGCGATCTGCCGTAGCGCCTGCGCGAAGATCTCGGGCGGCTGACCGCCCTGGATCAGATGCCGGTCGTTGATGATCACGGCGGGCACCGAGTTGATACCGGCGTTCAGGTACTTCGCTTCGGCAGCCCGCACCTCGGCACCGAACTCGTCGGACACGAGAATCGCCCGCGCACGGGCTCCGTCCAGCCCAACCTCATTCGCAGCAGCAAGCAGTACCTCGTGCGACGACGGGTTCTCGCCCTCGGTGAAGTAACGCCGGAACAGCGCCTCCTTCAGCGCAAGCTGCCGCCCTTCGAGTTCCGCCCAGTGCAGCAGGCGATGCGCGTCGAAGGTGTTGTAGATGCCGGCGCGCTTGCGCATCGCGAAGTCAAAGCCCAGCTGGGCGCCGCGTTCGCGGATCGTTTCCTGCACCCGGTCGAGCTGCTCGTCGGTCGAGCCGTACTTGCGGCGCAGATGTGCGCGGATCTCTTCGCCTTCCGGTGCCATGTCGGGGTTCAGCTCGAAGGGCTGAAAGTGCAGCGATGCCGCGACGTCGCCGCCCAGTTCCGCCAGCGCCTGCTTGAGCGAATAGAGCCCGATCGCGCACCAGGGGCAGGAAACGTCGGAGACGAAATCGATTTTCAGCGTGCTTGGCATGATTGCGGTCTTTGAAAATGGATGCAGGTCAGAGCACGAAACGCGGCCCAGGGTTCCCGAAGCGCGGCAAGCGGCGCACTCAAGAGCGTCGCTTCGATTGCCCCTTGATTTGCGTAATCGTCGCCGACGGGGTGATCACTTCGGGGTTCGTACGCAGTTCGATCAGCGCCGGGCCATTCCCCGCGAGCGCGCGCTCGAAGGCGGGCGCAAAGTCCTCGGTTCGTGTCACGACTTCGCCCATCGCACCGTAGGCACGCGCGAGCACAGCAAAGTCAGGGTTCGCCAGCTCGGTGCCCGAAACGCGATCCGGGAACTCGCGTTCCTGATGCATCCGGATGGTGCCGTACATGCTGTTATTCACCACGATGAACACCACCGCCGCGCTGTACTTCACCGCGGTGGCGAATTCCTGCCCGTTCATCATGAAGCAGCCATCGCCCGAGAAGGAGACGACGATCCGCGCCGGCTGCGCAATCTTGGCCGCCACCGCGGAGGGCACGCCGTACCCCATCGAACCGTTGGTCGGCGCCAGTTGCGTGCCGAACTGGCGATAGCGGTAGAAGCGATGCAACCAGATCGCGTAGTTGCCCGCGCCGTTGGTCAGGATCGCGTCGGCCGGCAGGCGTTCGCGCAGCCAGCGCATCACCTCGCCCATCTTCAGCTCGCCCGGCGTGGCGGGCGGCTCGGTCCAGGCCAGGTAGTCGGCGCGCGCCGCTTCGGCGCTGCCAGCCCAGTTCAAACTCGCCGGTGGAACCAGCTCGCTCGCTGCTGCGGCGAATTCGGGGTAGCCGGCGTTGATCGGAAGATCCGCGGCGTACACGCGCCCGAGTTCGTCGATGCCCGCATGCACATGCACCAGCGTCTGCTTCGGGCGCGGAATGTCGAACAGCGCGTATCCGCTCGTGGTGGATTCGCCCAGCCGTGGGCCGACGGCAAGCACCAGATCCGCCTCACGTACCCGCGCTGCAAGCTTGGGGTTGATGCCCAACCCCACATCGCCCGTATAGAGCGGATGCGTGTTGTCGAACAGATCCTGATAGCGGAAGGCGCATGCCACCGGTAATTGCCAGGCCTCGGCGAAACGGCGGATGTCTGCACAGGCGGCCTCATTCCACCCGCGACCGCCGAGGATCATCAACGGACGCTGGGCGGCGGCCAGCCGGCTGCGCAACTCGGCCATGTCCGCCGGTGCAGGTGCCGGCATCACACGCCGATACGGCTGCGGCTGTGCCACGGTGCAAGGCTCGTGCTGCATGTCTTCCGGCAACGCCAGCACGACCGGCCCCGGACGGCCGGACATCGCAATGTGGAAAGCGCGCGACACGAACTCGGGGATGCGCGACGCATCGTCGATCTGCGCCACCCACTTGGCCATCTGGCCATACATGCGGCGGTAATCGATTTCCTGAAAGGCCTCGCGCTCCAGCATGCCGCGCCCGACCTGGCCGATGAACAGGATCATCGGCGCCGAATCCTGAAACGCCGTATGCACGCCAACCGCCGCGTTGGTCGCGCCCGGCCCTCGCGTAACGAAGCAGATGCCGGGCTTGCCGGTGAGCTTGCCGTAGGCGTCCGCCATGTACGCAGCACCGCCTTCCTGCCGGCATACGACCAGCTTCAGCCGGTCGCGTACGTCGTAGAGCGCATCGAGCACCGCAAGGTAGCTCTCGCCCGGTACGCAATACGCCGTGTCGGCACCGTGGGTCAGCAAAGCATCGACCAGCGCGCGCGCGCCGGTGGGGTGAGCTTGGTTCATGAACGCTCCGTCAGAGGCGCAAAGTGCGCGCAGTCTGTGCGCATGGCGCTGCGGAGGCAGTCCGGAAAGAGACGAGAGATTGCGTTGAGGCGTCGCGGATGCGGCCATGCAAGCGCATCGGCGTCGGCCGAAAGAGGGCCGACGTGCCGCGTGTGACACCACCACGGCCCGCCTGCGTCATCGGCATGCCGGACCATAGAGCGCGACCGAGGAAAAAGCCTCGGCCGCGGAGCCCGACGTATAAGCTTTCCCGACGGTCGCCCTTCACGACCCGCGGCGCAGCCTACCGGCATATCGCCAAAGGCACACGCGCTCCGATCAAACGATCCAAACGATTGTTGGCTTATACCTGCTGTGGCGTGCTCGGGTGATAACCGCGGCCCATCGCCGGCGTAGTTCCGTTGCGGTGGTTGGCGATTTCATTGCGGAGAAAATCAGCTGCAGCGTTCAGGTAGTCAGCGGAAATGCCACACCCGTAGTTCACGATGACCTCGGTGCCTAGCTGGTAATTGGCGCCCGTCGTCCAATCGTTTCCATTCCACGTTCGCGTGCACCTCACTGCCGCGATGATCCGGTTGGCGGGAATCACCGGGATCGCGAGCTCGTGAGCAAAAAGCGGCCACAGCGCGTTGACTGCTGTGTTTCCGGCGGCCACGCCCGCCAATCCGTCGCTGACCTGCATGCCGTGAGTATTCGTCAGCGCGCCAGCGTCGATACCGACCACATAGATGTAGGTGTCGGATATTGTCGGATCCGCCACGCCAAATTTCAGCGGAAACATCGCAGCGGCGCTCAATCGAGCCGATATGCAGACCGCCGAATGAGGCTCAATATCGCCGGCCGCGTTCGGAGTCTGGCGATACTGGATTGGTCCAAGCCCACGCAATCGTCGAGAAAATCCGTTAGCAAACATATTATCCGGCGCGAAAGGCGTCCGGTTGTCGCCACGAAAACAGATTCGAATCGTCATAATTCCTGCTCCCCTCTCCTGAGTGTCGAACGGATGCCGTCGGGCGCAAGACAACACTGCCTCAGCAGGGCAAACCCGCCACAAAGAACCCCATTGGCCGACGTCGATGACCAAGCTTCCGATCTCATCATAGCCGCCGCACAGCCTGTCGGCACTCGAACTTTGCACGCTTGCGACGCCCAGCTCAGCCGAGGCGAGCAGCCGCTGCACGGCGTTGCCGCGCATATGCGATCAACAGAACGCGCGCTTTGCGCGCATGAGCCCACCAGGGCCGAGGCTAGGGGATAAGTGCGATGTGGCCTTGGCGGCTCAGAGCTGCGTGCGCCGCAGCCAGCCAAGCACACCTTGGGCCGCAGCACGACCGCTGGCAAAACAGCCCGTCAGTAGATAACCGCCGGTCGGCGCCTCCCAGTCGAGCATCTCGCCGGCACAGAACACGCCGGGCAGTGCTTCGAGCATCAACCCTTGGGTCATTGCCTCGAAACGCACGCCACCGGCGCTACTGATGGCTTCGTCGATCGGGCACGGCGCCAGCAAACGCACCGGTAGCGCCTTGATCACGGCAGCGAGCGCATCAGCGTTGTCATAGGTTTCGCGCGGCGTGCATTCACGCAACAGGCCGGCCTTCACGCCGGCGATGCCGACGCGGCTTTGCAGATGGCTCGCCATCGAGCGCGAACCGCGCGGATGGGCTACCTCTGCTCTGACCCGCTCAAGGCTTTTTCCGGGCGCCAGGTCGAGGTGCAACGTGGCACTGCCATGCAGAGCAATCGCGTCGCGCAAAGGCGCCGACAGCGCGTAGATCAGGCTGCCCTCCAGCCCACTCGCGCTGACGACGAACTCGCCTTGCCGCTGCCATTCACGCCCGGCCGCATCCCGAAAATGAGCGATAACCGCCTTCACCGGCTCGCCGGCAAAGCGCTCGCGGAAGTGTTCGCTCCAGCCCGCTTCAAATCCGCAGTTGGCCGGAACCAGCGGCGCCACGTCGACACCGCGCGCCTGCAGCCATGGCACCCAGGCGCCGTCGGAACCCAAGCGAGCCCAGCTGCCACCGCCCAGCGCGAGCACCACGGCATCGGCTTGCTGGCTGCGTTCGCCGTCCGGCGTCGTAAGGCGCAGCGTGCCGTCGGCGCCCCACCCGGTCCAGCGATGCCGCACATGGATGCGCACGCCTTGCTCGCGCAGCCGATGCAGCCACGCGCGCAGCAGCGGCGCGGCTTTCATGTCGGTCGGAAATACACGGCCCGAGCTGCCGACGAAGGTATCAACGCCAAGCTGGTGGATCCAGTTGCGTAGCGCGTCGGGCGCGAAGGCGTCGATGATCGGCGTCATCGCCTTCTGCCGCGCGCCGTAGCGGGCGAGGAAAGGCTCGCGCGGCTCGGAATGCGTGATGTTCATGCCGCCCTTGCCCGCCATCAGGAACTTGCGGCCGACCGAGGGCATTGCCTCGAAGAGATCGACGTTCACGCCCGCCTGCGACAGCACTTCGGCCGCCATCAAACCGGCCGGGCCGCCGCCGATGATGGCGACTTGCGGGCGCCTGCCCGCGGCTTCCGTCATCGCACTGCGCCGTTCAGCCGTCGGCTTCTTCGCCGAGGCCCAGCCGGCTTGCGAGGATCTTGTCGATGCGCTTGCCGTCCATATCGACCACCTCGAAGCGCCAGCCGCCCCACTCGATCGCGTCCGCCGTATGCGGCAGCCGACCCAGCAGCAGCATCACCATGCCCGAGAGCGTGTGGTAACGGCCCTTGTCTTCCTCCGGCACTTCCTTGAGTTCAAGGCGATCCTTGAGCTCAGGCACCGGGATCAAGCCATCGAGCAACCAGCTGCCGTCGTCGCGCTGCACGGCCCAGGCGTCATCCACATCGCGCGGCTTGAATTCGCCGGTCACGGCTTCGAGCAAATCTTGCAGCGTGACGATGCCCTGCACCTCGCCGTACTCATCAATCAGGAACACCATCTGCGAGGCCGAGGCCTTGAAATGTTCAAGCAACTCCATGCCGGTAAGCGTTTCAGGCACGAACACGCAAGGCTGCAGATGCTTCTCGAAATCCGGCTTCTCGCCACGCAGCGTCTGGCCGAGGATCTGCTTGGCGTGCACCACGCCGACAAGGTGATCAAGGCCACCACGGCAGACCGGGAAGCGGGTGTACTCCGAGCCTGCGACATGGTGCAGGTTCTGTTCCAGCGGCTGCTCGAGGTCGATGTAGACGATGTCAGCCCGAGGCACCATCAGCGAGCCGATCTCGCGCTCGTCGAGCCGGAACACGTTGCGCACCATCTCATGCTCGCGCGTCTCGATCACGCCGGATTCGGAGCCCTCTTCCAGCATCAGATGAATTTCTTCTTCAGTGAGCGCTGGGCCGCCGTTGCGGTCGATGCCGAACAGACGCAGCAAGGCATCGGTGGAGAAGGTCAGCAGGCGCACGAAGGGGCGCGTCAGCAGCGCGAGACCTTCCATCGGCCGCGCGACGATGCGGGCGATCAGCTCCGGGTTGCTTTGACCGATGCGCTTGGGCACCAGCTCGCCAACCACGATCGAGATGTAGGTTACGACCAACACGACCAGTGCGGTGGAGCCAATCTCGGCGACGCGGTCCTGCAGACCGAGGGTTTCAAGCCACTTGGCGAGCGGTGCCGCGAACACCGATTCACCCACGATACCGTTGAGGATACCAATCGAGGTGATACCGATCTGGATCGTCGAGAGGAAGCGCGTCGGCTCCTCTCCCAGCCGCACCGCGGCCTCGGCGTTTGCATCACCGTCGGCCGCGAGCTTGGCAAGGCGCGCCTTGCGGGCCGTAACCAGTGCGATCTCGGACATCGCAAACAAGCCGTTGATAACGATCAGGCCAATCAGCAGGAAGAATTCCATCGAGTCGTGACAACTCCAAAGCGGCGTTTACAACGGCCGCGAAGCCCGCATTTTAGCCGGCCCGGCGCGAACGCGCTCCGTTCAAGCAGTTTTGTGCCCTAATCATCGAGGACTTCGTAGCGTTCCATCGTCGTCGGCAAGCTCAATACGAAGGTACTGCCCTGCCCCGGAACGCTGGTCACCGTGATATCGCCGCCCATCAGGTTGGCGAGCTTGCGTGAGTGTGCAAGCCCGAGCCCGGTGCCTTCCACCTCATTGCGGCTCGCGCCCACGCGAGTGAAAGGCTCGAAGATGCGCGCCAGATCGGCGGCCTCGATCCCGACGCCGGTATCGGCGAAATGCAGGTCCAGCGAGGCGGCGTCCGGCTGGGCGCTGACCATCAGCGTGCCGCCTGGCCGGTTGTACTTGCAGCCGTTCGAGATCAGGTTAATCACGATCTGGCGGGTACGCCGGCGATCGGCGCAGACAGTCGCCTCCGCGCTCAGGGCGTGTGAGAGCGTCACGCCGTAACGCGCCGCAACTGGCGCAGTCATCGTGAAGCACTCGTCGAGCAAGGCGTCGAGCGCCAGCACCTCCGGGTGCAGGTCGACGCGACCAGCCTCGACTTGCGCGAGGTCCAGCACGTCGCCGATCAGCTCCAGCAAATGCTGGCCGGCGCTGTAGATGTGTTGTGCGAACTCGGCCTCGGCCGGGGGCAAATCCGCCCGCAGCAGATCGGCGAAACCAAGGATCGCGTTGAGCGGCGTCTTCAGCTCGTGGTTCATCGAGGCAATGAACGCAGACTTGGCTTGATTCGCGCGATCCGACGCCTCGCGCGCCGCCACCAGCGCGGCTTCGTAGCGCTTGGTGTCCGTCACGTCCGAGAAGGTGTACAGACGCCCGACCGGGCGTTTACGCAGCCACTGTGGGCGCGCCGCGCATTCGATGAAGCGGCCGTCGGTCAGCACCAGCGTGAGCACGCTATCCGCCTGCGGGTCATCCGCAACCGCTGCAAGCAAGGCGCGCCAGGCGATCGGGTCGGATAGCTGTTCGCTGACTGCGGCCATCACGCCGGGGCCATCGACCTCCCGCCCCGCGATGCTGAACATGTTCGCGAATCTGCGATTGAAGTTTCGCAGCGCACCGGAGAGATCCGTCACCAGCACGCCGTCGGCAATTGATTCAAGCGTGGCGGCGAGCAACGAAGCAAGCTCGGCTGCCTCATCAACCCGCGCGACCTCGGCCGACACATCACTGAGGTTCAACGCGATCAGAGGCGATTCATGCCCCCCCAGCACGCGGACCTGTTTCTCGACGTGCACCGTGGCGCCGCTGGCGTGCCGGTAAGCACCGGGCACCCGATCGGCGTCGCGCACCTGGCCCGATGCGACCTCCTCCCAGAAGAACATGTCTTCCAGGCTGACCTCGAAGTCGCTGATCGATCGCCCGAGCAAGCTGCCGTGGTCGACCCCAAGCAAACGGCCTGCGGCAGCGTTGGCAAAGACGATACAGCGCGCAGCGGCCGAGACAAGCAGCATCGGCGTGCCGCCAGCACGCGCCACGCAGTCGAGCATCAACGCATCGGGAACCGCAGGCTGCACGCTCATGTTCCGCCCGTTCCGCCGGGTTCGGCGTCGAAGTAGTAGGTCACGCGGCGGCGTGGCGAGAGATAGTCGAATACAGGGCGGGGCAACTGCTGCGGTTTGAGTGTGCGCGCAACCGTGACATCGGGCTCCTGCTCCAGGTCGACGAGGATTGCCTCCTCTTTCGGCACCGCGGGGTCATACACCAGCAGCGTAGGTTTGAGGGGGCGCGTGCTGTTCACCGACACGACGATACCGATGGTTTCGTTCGACAACACCACGATCGACCCCGGCGGATACACACCCATGCAGCGGATGAACACCGACAGCGCGTTGGCGTCGAAGTGGGCGCGCTGCTGGGCATACATCACCGACAGCGCCTCGTGCGGTGTCATCGCCTTGGCCGGGTTGGGCGGGTTGCACAAGTTGTCGTAGGCGTTAACGATCGTGACGATGCGCGCGAGCAGCGAGATCTGGTTGCCCTGCAACCCGCGCGGATAGCCACTGCCGTCGGCATGCTCGTGATGTTGTGCGACCACCGCCATCACCTCACCGCTGAGCTCGAGCTTCTTGCCGATCTCGAGCCCATACACCACATGCTGCTGCATCAACTGCTGCTCGGCATGGGTCAGCGGGTCGGTCTTGCGCACCACCTTGTCCGGGATCTCGACCTTGCCGATGTCGTGGAACAACGCGCCCACGCCCAGCGACTTGATCGCCTCGGCCGGCGCCTTGAGCTCCTTCGCCAACATCATCGCGAGCACGGCAACGTTGAGCGAATGAAAGTACACGTCCTCGTTGCCAGCCTTGTCGTTCATCAGCGTGATCGCGACGTCCGCCTCGGTCAGCATCGACTCGACCATCGTCTCGGCCAACCCGCGTGCCGCTTCGTACGACTCTTTCGGGCGTGCGAACAGATTCTGCGTAATCGACTTGATCGCTTTGGCAGCGGTCTGGAACTCCCGCTCGCAGGCATTCACGCGCGTGCGCTGCGCCGCAAGCCGCTGCATGCGCTCGCGCTTGGCCTTGTAAGCCGGGTCGTCGTCTTTTGATAAGGTCGGCGGCGGCGGTGCCGAGATCGCACCGGTGGGCTGAGCAAGCGGTTCCGCCTCGCTCTTCGATGGCGAATAACGGATGCGTTCAAGCCCGAGC
>CAMFLH010000102.1 GCA_945957295.1 uncultured Uliginosibacterium sp. | reverse complement strand
GCAGCGCCGAGTTCGCGAGGCCGGCCGACGGGCGATGCCGCAGTGAGGGCAGCCCGCAGGGCCGCGAACGGCGTAAGCGGGGTTTCGCGGAGCACTGCTCCGCGCGGCTGCAGCGGGCAGTGTGTGCAAACACTGCACTATTTCGGGTCGCCTTTTCTTGGTTACTTCCTTTGGCGAAGCAAAAGAAGTAACACGCCTGCCGGGGGCGGGACCCCGGCCAATGCACGCTTGCAGACCAACATCTGCCATCGAGAGCCGCAACCGACCGGCCAAGTGAGTGTTGGGGCCTGCAGCGTTCAGCCGTGCATAACCCGGAGCGCCATCGATGGTGCCCATCGTCGCCTCACTTGGCCCTGCATGACGATTCACCAGAACCATCGTCGCGCGGCAGATCGGGGGATCTGCCATCGCAACGCAAACCACAACAGAACGCCGCCCCAGCGGCGCCACTCAAACATCATCGGGGGAGGTGAATGTTCGACAAAATCCTGATCGCCAATCGCGGCGAAATTGCATGTCGCGTGATTCGCACTGCGCGGCGGCTCGGCGTTCGCAGCGTGGCGGTGTATTCGGACGCCGATGCAGGCGCGCGGCATGTGCGCCTGGCCGACGAGGCGATGCACATTGGCCCGGCGCCTGCGCGTGAGTCCTACCTGTCGATCACCGCGATCCTGAATGCAGCCAAACGCAGCGGCGCGCAGGCGATTCACCCGGGCTACGGCTTCCTGTCGGAGAACGAGGATTTCGCCGAGGCGTGCGAGGCGGCGGGGCTGGTGTTCATCGGGCCGCCGGCGTCGGCAATCCGCGCGATGGGCTCGAAGTCTGCGGCGAAGGCGCTGATGGAGAAAGCTGGCGTGCCGCTGGTGCCGGGTTATCACGGCGACGATCAGGATGCGAATCTGCTCGCGGCCAGGGCGGCGGCGATAGGCTTTCCGGTGCTGATCAAGGCGAGCGCGGGAGGCGGCGGCAAGGGCATCCGCATCGTCAATCATGCCGACGAGTTCATGGCCGCGCTGGCTTCGTGCAAACGCGAGTCACTGGCTGCGTTCGGCGACGACAAGGTGCTGGTGGAGCGCTATCTGCAGCGCCCGCGCCATATCGAGATCCAGGTCTTCGCTGACCGCAACGGCAACGCGGTGCATCTGTTCGAGCGTGACTGCTCGGTGCAGCGTCGCCACCAGAAGGTGCTGGAAGAAGCCCCCGCGCCCGGTATGACCGCTGAACGCCGCGCAGCGATGGGCGCAGCCGCCTGCGAAGCGGCGCGGGCGATCGGTTATGTGGGTGCAGGCACGGTGGAGTTCATCTGCGAGCCGGATGGCCGCTTCTACTTCATGGAGATGAACACCCGGCTGCAGGTGGAGCACCCGGTCACTGAGATGATCACCGGGCTCGATCTCGTTGAATGGCAGCTGCGCGTGGCGGCCGGCGAGGCGCTGCCCCTCGCGCAGGAGCAGATCGCCCTGCGCGGCCATGCGATCGAAGCGCGCATCTATGCCGAAGACCCGGCGCGCGGCTTCCTGCCGGCCATCGGCACGCTGAGCCACCTCGATACGCCGGCCGAAGGCGTACATGTGCGCATCGATTCCGGCATCGAGGAAGGCGACGCGATCACACCGCACTACGATCCGATGATCGCCAAGCTGATCGTCTGGGATGACAGCCGTGAGCGTGCGATTGCGCGCATGCTGCAGGCGCTCGGCGGCTACCGCATCGTCGGCGTGGGCAACAACGTCGAGTTCCTGTCGCGGCTGGTTGCGTGCCCGGCCTTCACGTCGGCCGATCTCGACACCGGTTTGATCGAGCGCGAGCACGACTACCTTTTTCCGGCTGCTGCCGATGCGCCGCTTGAGGTGTTCCTGCTGGCGGCGCTGTCGCGCCTGCTGCGCGAACGTCAGGAGTCGGTCGTCGACGCTTCGCCTTGGGCCGCGCGCGATGGTTGGCGCATCACCGGTGCCGCACATCGGGTGCTCGTCTATCGCCACGACGATCGCGAGTTCAAGGTGACGGTGGGCTATGAGGCGGGCGGCTATCGGCTCGAATGCGGCGGACGTAGCGTGCATGCCTGCGGCGAACTCGGCGCCCGCGATGAACTGCACGCCGTGTTCGACGGTAGCCGCCTGAACGCCACCGTTGTGGTGGCGCATGAGCGTCGGCATGTGTTCCTGCACGGGCGCTGCTGGGTCGTCGCGGCCGTCGACCCGCTGGCGCGCAGTGCGCAGGGGCGCGAGGCTGGCGGCGGGTTGGCAGCGCCGATGCCGGGGAAGGTGGTTGCGCTGCTGGTCGAAGCCGGCGCGCGCGTCGAGCGTGGTGCGCCGCTGCTGGTGCTTGAGGCGATGAAGATGGAGCATACGATCACCGCGCCGGGCGCCGGTGTCGTGAAGGCCTATCGCTTCGCGGTCGGCGATCAGGTCAGCGATGGCGCTGCGCTGCTGGATTTCGAGGAGGCTGCCGCATGATCCGGCATCTGGTGTTGTTCCGTTTTCGCGCCGAGCTGCCTGCCGCGCAGGTGGAGGAGGCCATTGCGGCTTTCCGCGCGCTGCAGTGGGCGATCGATGCGGTGAAGGCCTTCGAAGATGGCACCAACGTCAGCCCGGAAGGGCTCACGCAGGGCTACACGCACGCCTTCCTGCTTGGCTTCGACACCGCAGATGCGCGCGACGCCTACCTCGAACATCCGGCGCACAAGGCCTTCGTGGCGTACATCCAGCCGCTGCTGCAAGAGGCACTGGTGTTCGACTGGAAACCCGCATGACGATCGACCTGATCGTGGCGGGGGGCTATACCGCCGCAGAATGGCAGGCCGGGTTCGATGCCTGTGCTGCAGCGGTCAAGGTGCATGAGGTGGTCGATGCACCTAAGTGCCGTTACGCGCTGGTGTGGGGCGCACAACCGGCTCTGTATGCGACGCAGCCTGACTTGCGGGCAGTGTTCTCGATGGGCGCCGGTGTCGAGCACTTGCTGCGCGACCCGTCTCTGCCCGCCGCTTTGCCGCTGATTCGGCTCGAAGATGCCGGCATGGCGGTGCAGATGGCGGGTTACGCCGTGTGGGGCGTGCTGCGCCACCTGCGGCGCTTCGACGACAGCGCGGCCGCAGCGCGTCGCGGTGAAGACTGGGGTGGCTGGCGCAGCCCGCCCGGTACCGGCGCGCGCGTTGGCGTGATGGGGCTGGGCGTGATGGGGCAGGCAACGCTGGCCGCACTGGCGCCGCTGGGCTTCGTGTTGCGCGGCTGGAGCCGCAGCGCGCGCGAGATCGCGGGTGTCGAATGCCATGCCGGCACCGCGGCGCTGGATCGCTTCCTCGACGGGCTGGATGCGCTGGTCTGCGTGCTGCCGCATACGCCTGACACCGAGAACCTGCTCGATGCGGGGCGTTTCGCGCGGCTCGCGAAGGGGGCGCTGGTGCTCAACGCGGGGCGCGGCAGCCTGATCGTCGACGCCGACCTGATCGCTGCGCTCGACCGCGGTCACCTCGGCGCAGCGGTGCTCGACGTGTTCCGCGAAGAGCCACTACCGGCAGGGCACCCCTATCTGACACATCCGCGCGTGACCGCCACGCCGCATATCGCCGCCCGCACGCAGATCCCGCTGACCGCGCGTCAGGTGGCTGACAAGATCGCGCGGCTCGAAGCGGGTCTGCCGGTCAGCGGCCTCGTGGGGCGCGAGCGCGGGTATTGAGCGCATCGGCTTGAGACACCGAGCTTCGCTGTTTGCGGCGAGAATCGCACGATGCCTTTTCCGGATATCGCAACATGAGTGAAGAGATCGAGTGCCTCGCTTCCAGGGTGGTCTACCAGAACCGCTGGCTGCGCGTGCGCGAGGACCAGGTGCGGCGCCCGAGTGGGCACACCGGCATCTACGGCGTGGTGGAGAAGCCGGACTTCGTCGTGATCGCGCCTATCCAGGACGGCATGGTTCATCTGGTTCAGCAGTATCGCTACCCGGTGGGCGGGCGCTACTGGGAACTGCCGCAAGGGTCTTGGGAAGACGCGCCGGGTGTCGACCCGCGGGCGCTCGCGGCTGCCGAACTGCGCGAGGAGACCGGTCTCGTCGCCGGCGAAATCCAGCCGCTCGGCCACCTCTTCCTTGCCTACGGATTCTGCAACCAGGGCTACCACCTCTTCCATGCAACCGGCCTTAGTTTTGCCGGCGTGCAGCGCGAAGCCGAAGAAGAAGGACTCGTTGCACGCGCCTTCCCGGTAGCGGAGGTCGAGGCCATGATTTGCAGCGGCGAGATCAAGGACGCAACAACGGTGGCCGCGTGGGGCTTGCTGCGAATGAAGCGAGTCATTTGAGGATGTACTCGGTCGCATGACCAATTGGAGGATTTGATGGTGTCCAGCGTCCGTCCTGCGCAGGTGCGCATAGTCGAAGTCGGCCCGCGCGACGGGCTGCAGAACGAAAAGCAGGCAGTGCCGACGACGACCAAGCTGGCGCTGATCGCGAAGCTTGCGGCTGCGGGGCTGTCGGTGATTGAGGCCACGGCCTTCGTGTCGCCCAAGTGGGTGCCGCAGATGGCGGATGCTGCGGAGGTGATGGCCGGTCTGCCGCAGCGCGCGGGCATCCGCTACCCGGTGCTGGCGCCGAACCTCAAGGGCTTCGAAGCGGCGCTTGCCGCCGGCGCAAAAGAGGTGGCGATCTTCACTGCGGCGTCCGAAACCTTCTGCCGCAAGAACACGAACTGCTCGGTGGATGAGAGCTTCGAACGTTTCGCGCCGATCATGGCCGCTGCGCGCGACGCCGGGGTGGCCGTGCGGGGTTATGTGTCCTGCGTGTTGGGCTGCCCCTTCGAGGGCGATATTGCGCCGGCGGCGGTGCTGTCGGTGACCGAGCGCCTGCTCGCGATCGGGTGTTACGAGGTGAGTCTTGGCGACACGATCGGGCGTGGTACGCCGGGTTCGACGGCGCGCCTGTTCGAGCTGCTGTGCGCGCATTTGCCGGCCGCGCGCCTGGCGGGGCATTTCCACGACACCTGGGGCCAGGCCCTTCCGAATGTGCTGACGGCGCTGGACTTTGGCATCGCCACCTTCGACAGCTCGGTCGCGGGGCTGGGCGGCTGCCCGTATTCACCGGGCGCGACAGGCAACGCCGCGACGGAGGATCTGGTCTACATGCTCGACGGCCTCGGCATTCAGACCGGCGTCTCGCTCGACGCGCTGGTGGATGCTGCAGCCTACATTTCCGAAGCGCTGGGCCGAATTCCGGCGAGCCGCGTGGCGCGCGCTTCGTTGGCGCGGCGACAAGGTCTTGCAAACGCGGCGCAGGGGCAGTGCTAGGCTGAACACATGAGCACCGAAGACTTTACGCCCGAGGCCGCCGCGCGTTTCCGCGAAGCGGCGATTGCGCGCTACCTGGAAGGCGACATCGGCGGCGCCCGCAGCCTGTGCGCCGAGGGCGCGCTGCGCAGCCGTGAGGCTGATCTGACCCTGTCGGAAGCGCGTCTGCTGGTGCTGGAGGCGCGCTACGCCGCGATCCTGAACGAAGGCGAACCCGCGCTGGAATGTGCGGCGCGCGCTTGCAGCCTGGCCGATCAGGTCGGCGACGATGCCTTGCGTGCCGCAGCGCGTCAGTCCATCGGCTTGGTGCTCGCCTTGCTCGGCGCGTCGAGCCCGGCCGAACGCGCCTTGCGCGGCGCCCTGGCTTTCTACGAGGCCAGCGGCAGCGAGAATGAGGTGCTTGCCGCGCGCTCGGACCTGCAGTTCCTGTTCGCGATTTCGGGTCAGCACGAAGCTGCGATGTTGACCGGCCGCCAGGTGGTCGAAGGCTGGCGGGCGTGCTGCGAATTGCAGCGTGAAGTCGGGGCGGCCAACAACCTCGGCTGCAGCCTGATCGAGCTGGGCCGTATCGACGAGGCTTACGACGTGTTGCGCCCCTACCTTGGCGATGCGCGCCTGCCGCGCTACATCAAGGCCCGTGTGTCCGACACCTTGATCGATGTGCTGTTGGCGCGCGGCGATGCGGACGAGGCGGAATTCATGATTCGCCGCGCGACCGATCCGTTCGAGAGCCATCGCAGCGAGTACTCGGAAGTCGCGGAGCTATTCCATCGCGCCCGTGTGGCGCGCCTGCGCGGGCAGAACGCCACCGCGCTCGAACTGCTGACGCGGGTCGTTGCGACGCCCGATGCGATGCGCGAAGACTGGTTGCGCAAGGCACACGAGTTGCTGATCGAAATGGCAATCGAGGCGGGCGACCTTGCGCTGCAAGCGCGTGCGTACCAACGGCTGCTGGAGATGGCGAACACACGTTCGGAGCGCGATCGCAGGTTGGTCGATATCGTGTTGAGCCACGCGATGCCGTGGGTCTTCGCCTGACATGCAGACATCACCACCGGTTTCGCCCTGCATTGGCGTGTGCCACATCGATTCGCGCAGCGGATGCTGTGAAGGCTGCCAGCGTACGTTGGACGAAATCGCAGGCTGGTCGCAGGCAAGCGATGCGGACAAGCATCTAATCCTGCGTCGGGTGGCCGAGCGCCGTGCGTGCGCTGACTGGTTCGACGCTGATTTGCGGTCGGACTGCGATCGCTGAAACCGGTGATGACCGCGCTGCTTCCGCCGTCAATCCGTGTGCTGGAGCGCGGCTGGCTTTCGGCCAACACTGTGCTGCTGATGGATGGTGCCGAGGCAGCCGCGGTCGATTCCGGTTACGTCACCGACGCGGTTGAAACGGTGCGCCTGGTGCATGACGCGCTGGGCGCGCGGCGGCTGACGCGACTCATCAACACCCATTCCCATGCCGACCACATTGGCGGCAACGCTGCGTTGGTAAGGGCGTTCGGGTGTGCGGTCACCATTCCGGTTGGCATGGCTGGTGCCATTGCCGACTGGGACGAAGCGGCGCTGTTGCTGACCACGGCTGATCAGCGCGGCGAGCGCTTCGCTGCGCATACGACACTTCAACCGGGCGAACGCTTTGTTGCCGGTGGTCTGGCGTGGCAGGCGCTGGCCGCGCCTGGGCACGACATGGATGCGCTGGTTTTCTATGCCGCCGATCGGCGGCTGCTGATATCTGGCGATGCGTTGTGGCGGCACGGCTTCGGCATTCTGTTCGCCGATGTGATCGGCGCCGGAGGCGGGCTTGAAGCCGCGCGCGACACATTGGAGGCGCTGGCGCGCTTGCCGATCGACTGCGTGATTCCCGGTCACGGTGCGCCCTTCATCGAGATTGACCAGGCGTTTGAGTCCGCCTTTGCGCGCCTGCAGGCGTTCGAGCAGGACGGTAGCCGCATCGCCCGGAACGCGCTGCGGGCGTGCATCACCTTTACCTTGCTCGAACGCGGCCAACTCCCGCTCGAATCTTTGCCCGCTTACCTGGCGAGCGTGCCGCTCTACCGCGAAGCGAACGCGCGCTATTTGCAGCAGGCGCCGGATGCGCTGGCGGCATGGCTGATCGATGCGCTGCTGCAGGCAGGTGTTGCCCGGCGCGATGGCGCATTCCTGCGGCCGCTTACAGTGGCCTGAGCACTTTGCCCAAATTGGCGCTGCGCGGCATCCGGGGCCGCTGCTAGACTGCGGGAAAATTCAAAATGACTGGGCAAGGCCACGAGCCGGCCCGAGGATTGCCCCGATGCATGAGCTGCGCACCACGGTGGATATTCAGGCTCCGCCGAATCAGGTCTGGACGATCCTGACTGACTTTGCCGCCTATCCGGAGTGGAACCCCTTCATTCGGGAAGTGCGTGGGGAGCCGATTGCAGGGCGCTCGCTCAACATCAGTGTGTTCTGTGGTCCGAAGGCGCAGCGGCGGAACTTCTGGCCGCGCGTGCTGCTGTCGGAGGCGCCGCGCGAACTACGCTGGCAAGGCCGCCTGCTGATGAGCGGCCTGCTCAATGGCGAACACCGGTTCAAACTTGTGCAGCGTTCTGACGGCACGACGCGCCTCGTCCACAGCGAGTGCTTCACCGGCATGCTGGTGCCCTTCTTCCGCGCCCGTCTTGAACGCGAAGCCCGCCCGGGTTTCGAAGCAATGAACGCCGCTCTCAAGTCGCGCGCTGAGCGCCGCCGCTGACGGTTTTTCCCTCCCTTGGTCCGTGCTCGCGGGCTGCCTGCTTGATGTCGATTGCTCGACCTGGGGGTAGATCAAAAAATATTTTGATGACCCCATTGGCAACGCTCACATTCTGGATTAGGGTTCACCCCAATCAGGGATAACCCTAGTTTGGTTGTCCCGGCTGAATCCAGAGCCTTCACCCCCGCCCGCGTCGCGGACGGGCCAGAAGAGATGGCGGGCAGAAGCCCGCAAGCGCCACTACAAAGGAGACTTCAATGAAAACCAGCCCGATGCGTCGTGCCCTGTTGACCGCTTTTGCTGTTGGTACCGCCCTGATGGCCGCTCCGGCCTTTGCTGACAAGGCAAATCCGAAGATCGGTTTCTCCATCGACGACCTGCGCGTCGAACGTTGGGCGCGTGACCGCGACTACTTCGTCGAAGCGGCTAAGACCCTGGGTGCGACCGTCAGCGTTCAGTCGGCTGATGCCAACGAGCAGCGCCAGATCTCGCAGATCGAAAACCTGATCGCGCAGAAAGTCGACGTGATCGTGATCGTCCCCTTCAACTCGAAGGTGCTGACGAACGTCATCAAGGAAGCGAAGAAGGCCGGCATCAAGGTCGTGTCGTATGACCGCCTGATCCTGAACGCCGATGTCGATGCTTACATCTCGTTCGACAACGAGCGCGTTGGCCAGCTGCAAGCCGAAATGATCGTGAAGGCCCAGCCGAAGGGTTCGTTCTTCATGCTCGGCGGCTCGCCGACCGACAACAACGCCAAGCTGCTGCGCGAAGGCCAGATGAAGGTCCTCAAGCCTTATGTCGACAAGGGCGACATCAAGATCGTCGGCCAGCAGTGGGTGAAGGAGTGGAACCCGTCTGAAGCGCTGTCGATCATCGAGAACGCGCTGACCGCGAACAAGAACAAGATCGACGCAATCGTCGCCTCGAACGACGGTACTGCCGGCGGCGCAATCCAGGCCCTGGCTGCGCAAAACCTGGCTGGCAAAGTTGCCGTGTCGGGTCAGGATGCCGACCTCGCCGCTTGCAAGCGCGTGATCGCTGGCACCCAGACCGGTACGGTCTACAAGCCGCTGAAGCTGATCGCTTCGGAAGCCGCCAAGCTGTCGGTGCAACTCGCGAAGGGTGAGAAGCCGGCCTACAACAACGCGCTCGACAATGGTTCGGCCAAGAAGATCGACTCGCTGCTCCTGACGCCGACGATCATCACCAAGGCCAACATCGACACGCTGGTGAAGGACAACTTCTACACCGCCAAGCAGCTCGGCCTGTAAGTCAGCAGCACCGGCCCGCTTCCGCTCCGGTGCGGAAGCGACGCCGGCCCCGGTGGGCGCGCCACCTCCCCTTCCCGGCGCGCCTGCCTTCTTTACTCATTAGAAGGAAAAGCCATGTCCGACTACCTCCTGGACATGCGAGGCATCGTCAAGGAATTCAGCGGCGTCAAGGCGCTCGACGGGATCGACCTGAAGGTGCGCGCTGGCGAATGCGTTGGCCTGTGCGGCGAGAACGGTGCAGGCAAGTCTACGCTGATGAAGGTGCTCTCCGCGGTCTACCCGCACGGCACTTGGGAAGGCCAGATCTTCTGGGAAGGCCAGGAGCTCAAGGCCCGCACCATTCGTGAAACCGAAGAAGCCGGTATCGTCATCATCCACCAGGAATTGATGCTCGTGCCGCAGCTATCGGTTGCCGAGAACATCTTCATGGGCAACGAGATCACGCTGCCGGGCGGCCGTATGAACTACGCGGCGATGTATCAGCGCGCCGAAGCGCTGATGCACGAATTGAAGATGCCTGACATCAACGTGGCACTGCCTGTAATGCACTACGGCGGCGGTCACCAGCAACTGATCGAGATCGCGAAGGCCCTCAACAAGAAGGCCAAGCTGCTGATTCTCGATGAACCGACCTCGTCGCTGACGAAGGCGGAAACCCAGATCCTGCTCGACATCATCAAGGATCTGAAGAAGAAGGGCGTGGCTTGCGTGATGATCAGCCACAAGCTCGACGAGATTGCCGAAGTTTGCGACACGATCTCCGTGATCCGCGACGGCACCCACGTCGGTACCCGGCCGATGTCCGAAATGGACACCAACGAGATCATCACGATGATGGTCGGCCGCGAAATCAAGAACCTGTTCCCGCGCGAAGAACACCCGATTGGCGAGGTGATCTTCGAAGCGAAAAACGTTACCTGCTATGACGTGAATAACCCGAAGCGCAAGCGGGTGGACAATGTGTCCTTCCAGCTGCGCAAGGGCGAGATCCTCGGCGTGGCGGGGCTGGTGGGGGCTGGACGCACTGAACTCGCGATGGCGATTTTCGGTTACTACGCCGGCCACCATTCGCTCGAGATGACGCTCGAAGGCAAGCCGCTGCGCGTCGATTCGCCGAAAGACGCTGTCGAGCAGGGCATCTGCATGGTGCCGGAAGACCGTAAGCGTCACGGTATCGTGCCGCTGATGGGCGTGGGCCACAACATCACGATCTCGACGCTGCCGAGCTACGCCCACATGGGTCGCATCGACGCCGAGGCCGAGATGCACACGATCCAGCAGTCGATTGCGCGGATGCGCATCAAGACGGCAACGCCGCTGCTGCAGATCCGTGGCCTTTCCGGCGGCAACCAGCAAAAGGCGGTTGTTTCCAAGATGCTGCTGCCGAACCCGAAAGTTCTGATCCTCGACGAGCCGACCCGCGGTGTGGATGTGGGCGCGAAGTACGAGATCTACAAGCTGATGTTCGAACTGGTCAAACAGGGGCTGTCGATCATCATGATCAGCTCTGAGCTGCCTGAAGTACTGGGTATCAGCGACCGCGTGCTGGTGATGGGTGAAGGCAAGCTGCGTGGCGACTTCGTCAATCAGGGCCTGACGCAGGAGCAAGTGCTGACCGCAGCGCTGGGCCAATCCGAACAATCGCTTGCGGCCTGATTAGCAAGATCACATAAAAAAGATAGAGGCACACCAAATGAGTTCCGTTGCCAAGAGCATCAAAACACTTTTCGGGCAGTACAAGGTACTGGCGCTCGGGATCGCGATCGTCCTGATCTGGTCCTTCTTCGGCTACATGACAATGACGTCGGAGGGCTCGTCCTTCCTCACGTCGCGTAACTTCTCCAACCTGCTGCGGCAGATGGCGATCACCGGCATGCTGGCCTCTGGCATGGTTTTCGTGATCATCGCGGGTGAGATCGACCTTTCGGTTGGTTCCATGCTGGGCCTGCTCGGCGGCGTCGCGGCGGTGCTCGACGCGACCTACCATATGCCGGTTGCCGGCACGATTGCGATCGTGTGCTTCGCCGGTGTGCTGGTTGGCATCCTGAACGGTTACTGGGTCTCCTACCTGCGCGTGCCGTCCTTTATCGTCGGTCTCGCCGGCATGCTGGCCTTCCGCGGCATTCTGGTCGGCCTCACACAGGGCTCCACGGTGCCGGTCGAATCCGAAGGTCTCATCGCGATCGGCCAAGCCTACCTGCCCGCAAACGTTGGCTACATTCTCGCGTTGGCACTCTTTGCGGTGCTGGCCTTCATCAGCCTGCGTACTCGCGCCAACCGCGCCAAGTACAACCTTGCAGTGGCGCCGATGTGGCAGGACGCCGTCAAGCTGGGGGTGACGGGCGCGCTGATCTTCGGTTTTGTGCATACGCTGGAGTCCTACCAGGGCGTGCCGGTGCCGGTGCTCGTGTTGTTGGTGGTTGCCGGGGTGTTCAGCTTCATGGCCAATAGCACCGTGTTCGGTCGCCGCATCTACGCGATCGGTTCCAACCTCGAAGCGACGCGCCTCTCCGGTGTGAACGTGCAGTTCATCAAGATGTCGATCTTCGGCATCATGGGTCTGATGTGCGCCTTCGCCGGTCTTACGACCACTGCGCGTCTGGCCTCCGGTTCGCCGTCTGCCGGCAACATGGGCGAACTCGACGCGATCGCATCCTGCTTCATCGGCGGTACGTCGATGCGCGGTGGTGCCGGTACCGTGTCCGGCGCGATGATCGGCGCGCTGATCATGACCAGCCTCGACAACGGCATGTCGATGCTCGGTGTGGAAACTTTCTGGCAGATGATCGTCAAGGGCAGCATCCTGCTGCTGGCGGTCTGGGTCGATGTGATGTCGGGCTCCAACGAACGCTGAACGGTTCGCTTGTAGTCGGCTCTCCGGGTCTCCTCCCGGATGCCTTGCGGGGGCGCTATGCGCCCCCTTTTTACGTTGACTCGGGTCACCTTGCCGCGCTGCGGCATCGCTTAAACTGCCGGACTTTGCATTGCAGGAGGCCGCCATGGCCGCATTTGAACTGACGCCCGAACTCGTGCTCGGCCATGCCGAGATGGATGCCACCCACGAAGACTTTGCCGCCGCGGTCAACGCGATGTGCATGGCGGCCGATGCCGAGCTGGCGAGCACTCTCGACGCGCTGATCGATCACTGCGTCGCACACTTCGAGCAAGAGAACGCCTGGGCGGAATCGATCGGCTTTCCGGGCTGCCACCGTAACGAGCATGAACGTGTGTTGGGTGTGATGCGTGCGGTGCGCAGCGAACTGGACAAGGGCGACTTCGGGCTCGGCCGTCGCTTGGCCGAAGAGCTGCCGGTTTGGTTCCGCCATCATGCTGCGAGTATGGATGCCGCGCTGGCTGCGATGCTGAAGAACGGCCTCACCATGGCCGACATCGACCAGGCCCCGATCGCCTCGCCTTGCGGTGGCTCGCACGCGTGCAAGAACCACGATCACGATCATGAGGATGGCGAACACTGCCACAGCCATGATGGTGACGGTGGGCACGCCTGTGACGGCAGCGGCGGCTGTCACGGCCACTGAGCCCGTCCTTGCCGGCAGGGGGGCTGCGCCCCCCGCGGCAGAATGCGACAATCGCGGCGCTCCCACCGGAGCGCCGTCTTCTTTTCGGCCTACCCGGCCCCAACCACAATAGAAAAGAACCCATGTCCGCCATCGTGCATCCGGCAGTCCCCGCCGCTGACGAGTTCGAGCGCCACCCGCCCGGCCTCAAGGTCATCTTCTTCACCGAGATGTGGGAGCGCTTCTCCTACTACGGCATGCGAGCACTGCTGGTGCTCTATCTGGTCAATGCGCTTGGCTATGAGCGCAAGGATGCGCTCGAGCTTTACGGCATTTACACCGGCCTTGTGTACCTGACGCCCTTGCTGGGTGGCTACCTTGCGGACAAGTACCTCGGCTTGCGCCAAGGTGCCGTGATCGGCGGCCTGATCATGATGCTGGGCCACTTTGCGATGGCCTTCGAGCCCTTGCTTCATCTCGCGCTGGGTCTGCTGATTCTCGGTAATGGCTTCTTCAAGCCGAATACCTCGACGATGGTGGGCCAGCTCTACCGCGAGCACGATCCGCGCCGCGATGGCGGTTACACGATCTTCTACATGGGTATCAATCTGGGTGCCTTCTTCTCTCCGCTCGTCGCCGGCACACTGGGCGAGAAGCTCGGCTGGCACTGGGGCTTCGCTTCAGCCGGTGTGGGCATGGCGATCGGCGTATTCACGCTGCTGCGCTGGCAACACCTGCTTGGCGACGCTGGCCTGCGGGCCGGGCAACGGGCGATGGATCGCCGTGACTGGACGCGCATTCTCGCCATCAGTGCCGCGAGCGTGCCCTTCGTCTATGCCGTGATCGCGCTGTGGGGGCTGATCTCGGCCGCGGTTGCACCATTGCCATTGTTGTTAAAGCTGGCGCTCGGTTTCGCTGTGATCGGTCTGGCGGTGTGGGTGCCGAGCCGCTTCGGCGGTAAGGACCTGAACGCCAAGCCGCTGAGCCGGGAGGACTGGGATGCAATCGTCGCGATCTGCATCACTTGCTTCTTCGTGATCTTCTTCTGGATGGGCTTCGAGCAGGCGGGCGGTACGATGAACCTGTTTGCCGATCAGCAGACCGATCGCCACGCATTCGGTTTCGAGATTCCGGCTTCATGGTTCCAGTCGATCAACCCACTGGTGATCGTGCTGCTTGCGCCGGTGTTCTCCGCGTTCTGGACCAAACTCGACCGTTCCCGCTTTGCGCTGCCGGTCACCGCCAAACAGGCGCTCGGCATGATCGTGCTGGGGCTTGGCTTCATCGTGCTGGCGATCGCGCAAGCGCAGGCCCAGCAGACCGGCAAGGTCGGCCCGCAGTGGCTGTTCATCGTCTACTTTTTGCACACCGTGGGCGAATTGATGTTGTCGCCGGTCGGCCTGTCGATGGTTTCCAAACTGGCGCCAGCGCGCTTCGCCGGCTTGCTGATGGGGGTCTGGCTGCTTAGCTCGGCGGTCGCGAATTACCTCTCTGGCACGCTGGAACACATGCTGCAGCGCTTTGATATTCCGCTCTACTGGTTCCTCGTCGTGTCGTCGATCGGCGCCGGCCTGGTGCTGCTGGCGCTGACGCCGATGCTCAAGAAGCTGATGCACGGTCGCGGCTGAGTCGCTGCGAACGGAGCGTCAAACGGGCGGGTCGCGCAAGTGGCCTGCCCGTTTTGTTTCCGGGCGGCGCTCGCGGCCCGGCGTGTCATCACCTATAGTCCGCAAGGCAGGGTGAAAAACGGGGAAACCGGATGTCGATGTCGCTGCAACTCCTGATCGTGCTTGGCTTGATGACGCTGAGTGCCTTCTTCTCGATTGCCGAGATCTCGCTCGCCAGCGCGCGCAAGATCAAGCTCCACGCGATCCTCGATGGCGGGGAGCCGCGCGCGGCCGAGGTGATCGCCCTGCAGGACAGGCCCGGGTATTTCTTCACGGTGGTGCAGGTCGGGCTCAACACCGTTGCGATCCTCGGCGGCATCGTGGGCGAGGGTGCGTTGTCGCCCAGCTTTGCGCGCCTGATCGAACTCAGCGGCGGCAGTGCTGAACTGGGTGCGTCGCTCGGTTTCCTGATGTCCTTTGCCACCATTACGGCGCTCTTCATCCAGTTCGCCGATCTGATCCCCAAGCGCATCGCGATGGCCGACCCTGAGCGTTGGGCAATCCGCATCGTGCGGCCGATGCGTGTGCTCACCATTGTGCTGGCGCCGCTGGTGCTGCTCTTCAACGGCGTTGCCAACCTGTTCTTCCATGTCACCGGCTTGCCCGCCGCGCGCGAGGACCGCGTCACGACCGACGACATCGTCGCGATGGTCGACGCGGGGGCGGATTCGGGTGCCCTGCAGGGAAACGAACACCAGTTGATCGGCAACGTGCTTGGCTTCGGCGAGCGTCCGGTCGCTGCTGCGATGACGCCGCGCGACAGCGTGGTCTTCCTCGATGTCACAGAGGATGCCGCGACGCTGCGCGACAAGCTGATGACGGGACACGCCGAGGATTTCTTGGTCTGCCGCGAGCGCATCGACGACGTTATCGGCTTCCTCGAACTACGCGACCTGATGCCGGTGCTTGCCGCCGGCGACATCGACAACCTGCCGGCGGTGCTCAGTCATCTGGAGCTGCGCAAACCGTTGGTGGTGCCCGATGCGCTGATCCTTGCCGACATGCTTGAACGCTTCAAGGACGCGCGCAACGACTTTGCTGTGGTGGTCAACGAGTATGCGCTGGTGGTCGGCACCGTGACGCTGGATGACCTGGTTCACTGCCTGATGGACCACATCGTCGTGCCGCAATACGACCAGCAGATCGTGCAGCGCGGGCCCGGTTCATGGCTGGTCGACGGCATGACACCGATCGGCGATGTGAAGGGCCTGATCGACGTGGAGTACGCGCCGGGCGAGGAAGGCTACGACACCGCGGCCGGGTTCATGATGTACATGATGAAGCGCATACCGAAGCGCGCTGAGGGGTTTGAATTTGCCGGCCACCGGTTCGAGGCGGTCGATATCGACAATTTCAAGATCGATCAGGTCATGGTGACCCGCATCGAGTGAGGAGCGTGCCATGGCCGACACCGCACTGTTGATCGCTACCCGAAAGGGGCTCTGGATACTGCGTGGCGATGCGTCACGCACCGACTGGCGACTCGAAGGCCCGCACTTCCTCGGCAATGTGATCCACCACGCGCGCCTTGATCCGCGCGACGGTCGCACGCTGCTGGTTGCAGCACGCACCGGCCACCTTGGGCCGACCGTGTTTCGCTCTAGCGATGGCGGCGCTACTTGGCAGGAGGCGGCAACGCCGCCGACCTTCCCGAAAGCCGAGGGCGGGCGCGTCGTGGAGCATGTGTTCTGGCTCACGCCCGGCCACGCGAGCGAGCCGGGCACCTGGTACGCCGGCACCAGCCCGCAAGGCCTCTTTGTATCGCGCGATGGCGGGAATAACTGGGCGAGTGTGCAGGGCTTCAACGAGCACCCGGAACGGCGTGCCTGGTGCGGCGACGACAAGGATCAGACG
>CAMFLH010000101.1 GCA_945957295.1 uncultured Uliginosibacterium sp. | reverse complement strand
GTATCGAGCCCCGCAATAGGTATCCGCGCGGGTGCGGTAGCAACCGGAAGAGGCGGCATACCGGGTTCTGGCGGCTGAATCAGCGCAAACCCCATATTGCTGCTATCGATGTAGCTCAAGCGGTACTCAGAGGACGAGTAGCTAACACTCACCTCAACTTGTTTGTCCGCCTTGTCCAGGACGAGGACAAGCGTGCCAACGTCCTCGCTCTTAAGCTTCCAGCCATGTACGGCACCGCCAGCAAGTATCGCGTCGCGCACCTGTGCCGCCGAGAGCTTCGCTGGGTTGTACTTTGCAACTCTCTCCGGAGCGGGATCTCGCAGCCTGACAGTCAACGCCGCCTGTGTCGGCATCGATATCAAGGCGCAGCCTACGCAAACCATGACGGCAATGCCCGCTCGGGCGTTAGTCGCCATCATGCGGCGGTAGGCGCTCCACACGTCAAGACATCGAGTCGCCACCATCACTCGACCCGGGTTCCTGCAATGAAGGCATTGATCGAGCGGGACAGAGAGTCTGTCCAGCGCGTATAGGCAGGGTGAATCACCGGCCCGGTTGGCTTCGTGACGCCGATTTCCGGAAAAACATTCGGCCGCTGATCAAGCTCGCCGATCTGGTAGTCGAGGTTGCGGCTATTCAGGTACTCGATCCGGTAGCCCTCGTCGGAGTACGGCAAGCTCACCTCTACAAGATAGCGCCCTTTTTCGAAACGGAGCACCACGCAACCAACCTCCTCGGATTTCAAGATCCATCCCTGGGCAGCGCCGCCTGCGATGATGGCTGCCCGAACCTGCGCGGCACTAAGCTTTGCGGGAATCAAACTCGTGGTCTTCACGGGCGCCGGATTAATCAGAGGAATGGGCAAAGCGCCAAAGGCGCAATCCGCGAAACCCAGAAGCAACGTGAGCACCAACGTGAGCGAGCAAAAACGGAACCGCGACGGCGGGGTTTGCGCTAGTAAGCCCTCTGGACGCCGGAGACGCTTAAACAGTTGAATGCATAAGCTAGGGCGGGCGCCTCGGGGAAGCGGTATCAATCTACTCATCTGACAAAGAAATCAAAGGCGGCGGAAGATCAACGAGGTGTTGATGCCGCCGAACGCGAAGTTGTTAGACATGACATAGCCGGTGTCGATTGCGCGGATGCCATCCCGGATGTAGTCGAGCTCACCGCAGCGCGGGTCGATCTCGGTGAGGTTGAGCGTCGGCGAGAACCAGCCTTCGTTCATCATGCGCACCGACATCCAGGCTTCCAGCGCACCACAGGCGCCCAGCGTGTGGCCCATGTAGCTCTTGAGCGAACTAAAGGGCACCGCGCGGCCGAATACCCGCGCCGTCGCCTGCGATTCAGCGATATCGCCCTGCTCGGTGGCGGTGCCATGCGCGTTGACGTAGCCGATTTCGTCGGGCGAAAGGCCGGCACTCTCAAGTGCCAGCAGCATCGCACGGCCCATGGTTTCCGAACGCGGGTTCGTTACATGCGAGCCGTCGCAGTTGGTGCCGAAGCCGACGATCTCCGCGTAGATCTTTGCGCCGCGTGCCTTGGCGTGTTCGTATTCTTCCAGCACCAGTGTGCCGGCACCCTCGCCCAGTACCAGACCATCGCGCTTCGCATCGAAGGGGCGCGGCACGAGCTGTGGCGTGTCGTTCGAAACGCAGGTCGCAAACAGGGTGTCGAACACGGCCGCTTCGGTGGCGCAGAGTTCTTCAGAGCCGCCGGCCAGCATCGCCACCTGGGCGCCGCTGCGGATTGCCTCGAAGGCATAGCCCACGCCCTGACTGCCGGATGTACAGGCACTGGAGGTGGTGATGACGCGACCGGTCATGCCGAAGAACACCGCGATATTCACCGGCGCGGTGTGCGCCATCATCTTGATGTAGGTGGTCGCGTTGATGCCTTCGACTGTCTTGTTGTTGAGCATGTTGCCGAAGTCGCCCATCGAGTTCGGCGTTCCAGCGGACGAACCGTAGGAAATACCCATGCGGCCGCTCTGGACCAGCGGGTCGCCGAGCAGGCCTGCGTCCCCCAAGGCAACTTCGCTGGCGCGTACCGCCATCAGCGCATTGCGCCCCATGCTGCGGGTGGTCTTGCGGTTGTAGTGGGCGGGCAATGCAAAGGGGGCGGCCGGTGCGCCGAGGCGCGTGTTGAGACCTTCGTACTGAGCCCAGTCGTCCATCACTTGAATGGCGTTCTGCGTCCCCTTCAGGCGCGCCGACACCGTTTCCCAGTCGTGGCCTAGCGGGCTGATTGCCCCCACGCCGGTAATCACGACGCGCTTCATCCTGCCAATCCTCCGTCTACCACGATCACTTGCCGCGTGATGTAGGCCGCCGCCTCGCTCATCAAGAACGCCACCGTGCCAGCGACTTCGGCCACCGTGCCTGCGCGGCGCAGCGGGATCATGTCGCGAATCTCGGCCGGCATGTCGCTCGTCAGATCCGTTTCGATCAAGCCGGGGGCAACGCAATTCACCGTAATGCGGCGCTTCGCAAGTTCCAGCGAGAGCGCCTTGGTCGCGCCGATCAGGCCGGCTTTCGATGCACTGTAGTTCACCTGGCCGCGATTGCCGATCACGCCGGACACCGAAGCCAGCGTAACGATGCGCCCGCCCTGGCGAAGCTGAACCATCGGCATCACCAGCGGATGCAGCACGTTATAGAAACCGTCGAGATTGGTCCGCAGCACGGCATCCCAGTCATCTTCCGCCATCGCGGGGAAGGCCGTATCGCGCGTGATGCCGGCGTTGAGTACGACGCCCCAGTAGGCCCCATTGGCGCCAACGTCGACTTCCAGTGCGGCGCGCGCCGCGGCGCGATCCGACACATCGAACTGCAGCACGCGTGCAGCGCGCCCGAGCGCTTCGACTTCGGCCGCGACCGCAAGCGCTTCATCGCGCCGGCTACGGCAATGCAACACCAGGTCGAAGCCATCGCGCGCCAGTTGCAGCGCAACGCCTCGCCCGATTCCACGGCTGGAGCCTGTCACCAGAACCGTCCGGTTCATGCTTCGGAACCCTTCAAAAATACGTTTACATCATCGGGCTGAAACGCCGACAGCGTCGCCTCGGCCAGCAACGTGCCATCGCGCGTGATGCGCGCATCGAACGCTGCGAGGCCGTTGTCCCCCTGAAATACCTGCGAGGCCGCAACCTGCAGCACCTCACCCGGCACGAAGCCGGCCACATGGGCCACGTAACGGCGTGCGCCCAACAACAGACCAATCTTCACTGGCATGCCCGCCGTCTGCGCCCGAATACCGATCAGCGCTGCGACTGTCTGCGCCATGTATTCGATACCGACCCATGCGCCCACGCTGCCGTCGTGGCAGAACAGCGGATCGTCGCGAACCGTCAGCTCGCACACCGCCGCGTCACCCTCATGCGAGACGAGGCGATCCACCAGCCGCATGCGGCCACGGTGCGGCAGTAGCGATTCGATCGCCGGCATCATGGCTGCGCCCCGAGAATCAGCGTCGCATTGTTGCCGCCGAACGCGAAGGAATTCGACAACACATGGCGCGGGCGACGGCCCAGGCGCAGCCCCGGCGTGGCAAGGCACAGTGCCGGCAAAGCCGGATCAGGCTCGCCATCCCACAGATGCGGCGGCAGCCAGCCTTCGACGTTGTCCGGCTGCAGCGCAAGCCACGCGAGCGCCGCCTCGATCGCACCGGCCGCCCCCAGCGTGTGGCCGGTGAGCGGCTTGGTCGAACTGACGGGCACTGTAGTCCCGAGCACACGTGCAATTGCCGGGGCTTCCATGGCGTCATTGTGCGGGGTCGCAGTGCCATGCACATTGACGTAGTCGATGTTCTCGGGAGCCAGGCCCGCACGGCGCAGCGCCTCGCGCATCGAGGTTTCGGCCCCCCGCCCTTCCGGGTCTGGCGCCGACATGTGATGCGCGTCGCCGCTCTCGCCCCAACCTGCCAGGCTCACCGCGGCAGGCTCGCGCGACACAACGAACAGCGCCGCGCCTTCACCGATGTTGATGCCATGACGGTTACGCGAGAACGGGTTGCAGCGTTCGGCACTAACCGATTCAAGTGCCGCAAAACCGCTGACGGTGAACGCGCAGAGGCTATCGACACCGCCCGCGATCACCACATCGGCGAGATCCGCCCGCAACAGGCGCGCCGCCGAAATCAACGCCCGCGCGCTGGATGAGCAGGCGGTGGAGATGGTGTAAGCCGGGCCGGAGACGCCCAAGGTGTCCGCCAGACAACGCGCGGGTGAACCGAGCTCCTGCTGGCCGTAGTGGTAGGCCGGCGGGAATTCGCCCTGCGCCGCGCGCACCCGCATCGCTTGCTCGCCCTCGGCGATCCCCGAAGTGCTGGTGCCCAGCACCACCGCAACGCGGTGCGCGCCGACGCGCGCGATCGCGGCGTCGACTTGCGCGCGAATCTGCGCCAGCGCCGCGAGCATCAGCGCGTTGTTGCGACTGCGCTGGCGCTGCGGCAGATGCGCCACCGACGGTAGCGCTGCCTGAACTTCGCCGACCATCACATCGCGCCCGGCGAGGTAGCCCGCGCGCATCTGCATGCCGGGCGCTTCACCGGCGCGCAGCGCAGTGGCCACTGCCGTCGGGCTATCGCCCAGCGCACACAGCAGCCCCAGATGGTTCAGATAGATCGTGCTCATGCTTCGTCGGATTCAATCGTCAGGCGGTAACCGAAACGGCGGTGTTCAAGTGTCGTGCGCCCGCGCCAGCGCGGCTCACCGGAATACTCGATGTGCAGGATGCTCGCGCCGTTGAGCAACACGTCGCGGCTGCGCTCGCCCTCTTCCACCGTCCAGCCCGCCGGCAGCGCGGCCGCGAGCGCCTCTCTCGGCCAATAGGCCAGTTGCAAGTCGCGCAGGATACGTGCTCCGGACACCGCGTCGGGCAGCAGCGGGCTGCGATCCTCGCGCAGGCCGCTGGCATCCAGATGCACCGCGATCATGCGGCGCCCCATTGCCAGCGCCGCCAGGTCGACGCGTTCCGGATCGATCGCCACCACAGCTTCGAAACTGCGCGTTTCGCCCATCGCCACAACGGTGATCTGCTGCGTCAGCGTCAGCGTGCGGCCAAAGGCGGCCGGCGCCACAAAGCCGAGCGGTACTTCGTTGGACGATGGCCCAGCGCATGCCACGAGCAGCGTCAACAGGATCGGCAGCCAGCGCCTCATGCAAGCTCCTTGCGCGCAAAGGCCGGCGCCAGCAGCCACGATGCCCCCACGCCGACCAGGCACACGAGACCGAAAACCCGCAGCGCCGGGGTGTGCGACAAGGCCAGCAAGCCGAAGGACAGCAGCGTGCTAAAGGCCGACAAGGTGACCGCGAGCCACGGGTTGCCATCGTCGTTGCGCGGATGCTCGAGCAGGAAGATGCCGTAGTCGATGCCCATGCCCAGCACGATGAACAGCCCGAGCACGGCGAACAACTGGAACGGGAGGCCGGCGATGCCCAGCGCCGCGCCAGCCAGCAGGCTCGCCAGTACGGTCGGCACCACGGCACGCCAGGTCTCACGGCCATAGCGGCGCCACAGCAGCCAGAAAGAGCCGAGATAACCCAGCACAATCACGCCGCTCATCAAGCCGCGGTAGCGCGCGATGACGCTCGATATGCGGCCCGGCTTGTCGACCCAGCTCACGCCGGGAATACCGTCACCGAGGGCTTGCAAACGCGCCAGCGCCGCCGCGCCGGACACGCCACTCAACAGCACCACACCGGCGTACTGCGTGCCGATTCGGCCCAGCCAAAGACTGTGGAAGGGCTCCGATACCGGGTACTTGAGCCAGTCGTCGAAAGCCAGCGCCTTGCAGCTCAGGCGATCGGCCATCACGGCAGCATCGACGCCGGTTGTCGCCTCGATGCGCTCGCGCCACTGCGGCGCGCGGTAAGCCGCTTGTAGCGCCGCACAGTCAGCCACCTGCCGCGCTTGCGAGGGGATATGCCGCGCCAGCATGTCGTAGCCGGTCAGCGTTCCGTCGGCCACACGCCCGGCCAGTCGCGAGGCCAGCGCCTCCTGCGCCTGCAGCACAGCTTCCGCGTTGCTCGCCTGCACAACGAAGAACTGCGCCGGGCTCGGGACGCCGGCGAGCTGCGCCACGCGCCCCTGCTCCGCCAGCAAGGCCGCCGGAGCCGACTGCAGCGCACGCACGTCGTCCTGCAACTTGATCCGGGAAAGTCCGAGTACCAGCGCAAGCACGGTTGCGAGCGCCATCGCGATGCCCAAGGGCCCGCGCCCGAAGGTCGGCCAGATCGCACGCAGATGCCCCATCCATGCGCCCACGCCGGTGCCGTGCGTGGCGCGCCGCTGAAGGTAGGGAAACCACAGAATCACGGTGAGCCACGCCGCCACCAGCCCGGCGCCGGAGAACAGCGCCATCTGCCGCAGACCCGGGAACGGCGCCAGCGCAAGCGCAACGTAGGCGAGCACCGTCGTCACCATCGCAAGCCACAGACCGGGGTTGAGCTGGTCACGCCGACGCTTCGGATCGAAGGGCTGCTCGCCAATGCCGGCAGCGAGAAAGTGCACCCCGTAGTCGACGCCGACACCGATCAGGCTGGCGCCGAACACCAGGGTCAGCACATGCACCCGATCGAACACCAGCCAGGTCGCGCTCATGGCGCACAGCGTGCCGATCAGCAGCGGCAACAGCGACAACAGCAACGCACCCGGGCGGCGGAAGATCAGGAACACCAGCAGCGTCACACCGATCGTCGAGCCAAGACCGATCGCAGCGAATTCATTACGCGCCTCGCGTGCGATGACCGCAGCAATCGGCGCCACGCCGGCAGTGAGGATTTCGGTATCCGGCGCTGCGCTCGCGGCACGCTGTCGCGCCAGATCGAGGTGCTCCATCAGACTCTGCTGCGCATCGAGCGAAAAAGCGCCCTCCTTCAGTGTCAGCAGCACGACGCCCCACTCGCGCCCCTCCGCAGACACCCACAACCGGCCATCCACCGTGCGCACGCGTTGGCCGCTCGCCTGATCCAGCATCCAGTCGCCGAACAGGCCGAGCGGATCCTCGCGCCACGCCAGACCCCCACCACCGCCGGGTGAAAAGAGGCGAGCCAACGCATGATCTGCCTGCTTGTCGGCGCCGCTCGCGAGCAAGGCACGCCCCGATTCGCCGATCAGACCACCTCGGTACGGCGCCAGAAACGCGCGCCATGCAGCCAGGTCTCCACCGTTGACGCGGTGCCGCACCGACGCTTGCACACCATCGAGCCCACTCAACCACGCATCCACCGCCTTGCGCGTCATCGTTGCATCGCGCGCGCCAATCATCACCACGACGCGCCGCTCTGCGGATGTGGCCATGCGCGCGAATGCCGCCTCGGCAACCGGGTCGCGGTCGTCCTGTGGCAACAGCGCCATCACGTCGGAATCGGGCCGCGGCCGCTCCACCTGCCACAACCACCCTAGGTGCGCGCACGCGGCGAGCACCAGCAGCAGCCACAGGCACGCAAGCGCACGCCAGCCGCGCTCCGGCAGCCATGAGGCTTCGTTGCGGGCGTGAAGGGCAACGGAGGAATCAGTCAAACTGCGCGGCCTCGGCCTTGCCCAACACCGTCGCCGGCGTGATGTCGAGCAGGCGGATACGTGTGCAGTCGCCGTTGGCATCCAGCATGTCCACCGACTCGACGAAGCGTTGCCCCGACAGATCGATCTTCGACAGCACCTGCGCCATCGAAGCTTCACGCGGCACCAGGCTCAGCGCCCAGCGGTTGCCGTCGACCTTGCCCGTCACCGTGAAGCGCTGTTCAAGTTGCGCGATGTCGCCGGACAGCAGCGCGAACATCACACCGTTGATTGCGCGCACCGCGGGCTCCTTGTCGGCCGACATGCGCATCGTCACAGTATCGCCGGCCTTTTGCAGGATCTCGCCCTTGGTCAGCCGCACGCTGCTCGCGAACGGCGCTTCGGTCTGCCACAACACGCCGCGCTCGCGCGCGACGATGAAGTGCCCGCGCGAGTTCACCGGCTTCGGAAAACCGCTCAGCTCACGCACCTGCTCAAAGCGGCCGCTGACCACCGGCGGTTGCTGCAACAAGCCGCGTACCTTGTCGACCAGCGGATCGGCAGCTTGCGCCACGGCGGCAAACCACAGCAAGCAACACGCATAGAACAAGCGGATCACAGGCTCACCCCAAGTTTTTCAAACAGGATCGGCGGCGATACGAAGCACATCTCGCCGTTGGCAATCTCTACCGCAACCTGGATCGTTTCGCCCTTGGTGAGGCGCTCGCCGCTCGCCGCATCACGTACTTCGTAGCGGATGCGCAGGCGGTTTTCCCATTCGACGATGCGGGCGGATACACGCAAACGCTGCGCAAAACGCGCCGGGCGCGCATAGCGCAGCGACATGTCGATCACCGGCCAGGCATAGCCGGAATCGCGCATCTGCGGATAGTCATAGTCCAGGCCCTGCAGCAGCGCATGGCGGGCGCGCTCGAAGTAGCGCACATAGTTGCCGTGCCACACGACTTCCATCGGGTCGAGGTCGTGGAAGGGCACCTCGATCTCGATCTCGGCCTGCCAGTTATCACGCATACAGCCCCCAACGCTGGCTGCGCAGCGCGGCAAGCACACGATGCAGGTCGGCATCGAGTGCACGGTCTTCGGCCACAAACGGAATCAGTTGATCGAGGTCGGCAATGAACTCGCCAAGCTCCTCGGTCAGTTCAACGGCCTGCAGTGCGCGCCGCAGCGCAACGCCCTGGCGTACTGCGATCAGATGCCCGGCCGCAACCTGCTCCACCAACTCCAGCACGCGCAGCGCATCGCGCGCGGCGATCGTGCCCATGCTGACCTTGTCCTGGTTATGGCATTCGGTCGAGCGCGAAAACACCGAGGCGGGCATCGTCAGCTTCAGCGCTTCGGCAGTCCACGCAGAGAGCGAAATCTGCAGTGCCTTGAGGCCGTGGTTGATCGGTGCGCGCTCACCGCTGGCACCCGACAGGTTGGAGGGCAGGCCATGGTTGAAACGGGTGTCGACCAACAGTGCCATCTGGCGGTCCATCAGATCGGCGAGGTTCGCAACGAGGTTCTTCAGGCTGTCCATCGCAAACGCGACATGACCACCGTAGAAGTGACCGCCGTGCAGCACCTGCTCGCCGTCCGGGTCGATGATCGGATTGTCGTTGGCGCTGTTGAGCTCGTTTTCCAGCGTCGTACGCAGGAAGGGCAGCGCGTCTTCAAGTACGCCAATCACATGCGGCGCACAGCGGATCGAGTAACGATCCTGCAGGCGTTTTTCATTGCGCGGCGGGCGATCGGAATGCAGATCGGCGCGCAGCCGTGCGGCCACGTCTTGCTGGCCGGCATGCGGCTTCACCGAGAACAGCGTTTCGTCAAAGTGATGCGCATTGCCGTCCAGTGCGAGGCAGGCCAGCCCGGTCATGCGTGTGGCAAGCCGCGCGAGGTAGTCGGCACGTTCGATCGCGAGGCAGGCCAGGCCGGTCATCACCGCGGTGCCGTTCATGATCGCCAGCCCTTCCTTCGGGCGCAGGCGCAGCGGCGTGATACCCCGCTCGGCGAACACGTCGGAGGTGTTGCGGATCGCACCATCAACCCACACCTGGCGCTCACCGCACAGCACGGCCGCGAGGTAGGAAAGCGGCGTCAGATCACCGCTCGCTCCGACCGAGCCTTCGGCCGGAATCAGCGGCAGGATGTCCTGCGCCAACAGCGTTTCGATCTGCTGCAGCAGGCCCCAGCTGACACCAGAGAACCCCTGCGCCAGCGACGTCAGGCGTGCCACCAGCACCGCACGCGTTTCTTCCTGCGTGAGCCAGCGACCCAGGCCGCAGCCGTGATAGGTGAAGAGGTGATGCGGCAACTCCGCCACCAGCGCAGGCGGAATCGTCACGGTGCAGGAATCGCCGTAGCCGGTCGTCACGCCGTAGATCACGCCGTCTTCCGCCAGCAGGCGGTCGAGGAAGGCTGCGCCGCGTTCGATGCGATCGCGGAAGGCCGGTGTGGTGTCGAGCGCCACTGCTGCGCGGCGCTGGCTGGCTGCGACGACATCGTTGCTGCGGATACGGGTGCCACCGACCTGGATGGCTGAATCAGGCTTGCGAGTCATGTGTCACGCGCACGGGGCGCGCCCAGAAATCGAAAAAGTTGAACCACTGCAGCGGCGTGCGCCGCGTTTCCGCCTCGAGCCGCGCCGCAAACTCCTGCACGAGCGGGCGCAGCGCCGCTTCGCGATTGCGCCGAGGCAGCACGATGCGATCACGGAAACGCTCGAAACGCACGCGAAATCCCTTGCCCTCTGCGGTCGGCCACATCAGGAAGACCGGCACGCCGAGCACGGCCGCCAGTACCCACGGACCAATCGGGAACGGGGCGGCCCTACCGAGGAAGGGGGCGTCAAGCACGCCGGCGTCCTGCGTGACCGGTACACGATCCCCGGTCATCACGATGAAGTCGCCATCGGCGACGCGCTCGGCGAGGAACATCGCCATCGCCGGGTCCAGTTCGGTGACCTGGATCAGGTTGAGCTGGCTATCCGGATTGAGCTCGGCCATCAGCCGGTTGAAGCGCGCCGCATGCCGCGTATGTACTAGCACATGGATCTTGCGGGCGTCATGGTAGCTCGACGCCAGTGCCCGGCTGGCCTCGAAGTTTCCGAGGTGGGCGGTCACGATAAGTCCGCCACGCTTTGCCCGAAACGCTTCGGCGCACAACTCGGCACCTTCGACGATGCAACGTGCGGGGTCAAGCCCGCCATTCCAGACCATCAGCTTGTCGAGAATGCATTCGGCGAAGGCAACGAAATGACGCAGCGAGGCCCAGCGCCCGGGCTCGACACCGCTTTCCCGCAGTCGGGCGATGTACGCAAGTGATGCCTCACGCGCGCTGCTCGCGCTGAGCCAATAAACGAAAACGACCGGGTAGAGCGCAAGCTGAAACGGCAGACGCCCCAAGGTGCGATGCACGCGATACAGCAAGCGCATGCCCAAAATGAAACCGACTTCGTCGATCTGCGCCCAGTGCCGCGCGCCTTGCGCAGGTGCAGCCACCTCATCCGCCCCCGACTGGGGGCTCGCCTGCGGGCGCCTCATGCCGCACTCCGGAAATGGCGCAGCAGCAGCCGCGGCAGGCGCGGCAACATGCCGAAGAACAGCCGCGCGTGCATCCATGAAATGGCGAGGTTGTCCGCCAACGGACGGAAATGCGACACCCCGTCCTCCGGATAGCGCACCTGCGTCGGCAGGTTGCAAATCCGCAAGCCCGCCCAATCCAGCCGCACCAGCACCTCAACATCGAAATCCATGCGGCGACCGATGCGCGTGCGCCGAAGCAGCGGCACAACCACGTCCAGCGGATAAACCCGGAAACCACACATCGAATCGGCAATCCGGAACGACAGCGTGTTGATCCACACCCACACATGGGTCGCGTAGCGCCCGTAAAGCCGTCCTTTGGGCACGCTGGCGTCGTAGACCGGGCAGCCGATGATCGCGCGATCCGGCGTCGCCGTAGCCGCGGCCAGAAAGCGCGGCACGTCGGCGGTGTCGTGCTGGCCGTCGGCGTCGATCTGCAAGGCGTGCGTATAGCCCGCCGCCAGCGCCGCACAAAGCCCGTCGGACACCGCAGCACCCTTGCCACCGTTCTGCGCGCGACGCAGCAACGTTACCCCAGCATCAGCCGCCGCCAGCCTGTCGAGTACGGCGGCGCATTCGGGGCGGCTGCCGTCGTCCACCATCAAAACGGGCATGCCGTGGGCGCGCAGGGCTGCGACGACTGCGCCGACGGCATGCTCGTGGTTGTAGACCGGAACCACTGCACAGCACTTCACCGCGCTGCTCCAAACATCAAACGGCCGCTCGCGCAGGTACGCTCGCCGTCGGTGACCCGGAACGCCACAGCCGATTTGGCCGGCAAATGTTCCAGAGACAGTTGCAAGTGGCAACCTGGTCGCACCACATGCTGGAACTTCAACGCATCAACGCCGCGAAACGGCGCCGCAATACCGAACATGTCCTGAGCCCAGCGCATCGCCCAGTCGAGCTGCACGACGCCGGGCAGGATGGGCGTATCGGGAAAATGCCCCTCGAAGGCGGCGAGCGACGGCACCACCTCCAAGGCAATCACCGCCTGCGTATCGCTCACCGAAACCACATAAGCTTCCGGCTGCTCGGATGAGGCGCCGAAGAGCGCGCACAGCAGTGCCTGAGGTGTCTTGCCGAGCGCGTTGAGCGGCATCGAATCGACATGCCGCCAACGTCGCGGCAGAGCCAGCGCTTCGACATCACCGACAATCGCGCTGCGCAACTTGGCGTGGAGTGCGGCACGGCCAAGGTCGGCAAGCGCGGCCTTGCCGGCATCGCTCAGCACCAGCACAGCACCGAGGCGGCCTTCAGGCAGCAGACAGCAACGCACGTCGCTAATTTCGGGCTGGCTTGCCAACGCCCGTTCAACCGCGTCGAGCGATACCCGTTTTTCTTCGACCTTCACGATACGGTCAGCACGGCCCAACAAGCGAAACCCGCCGCCAATCGCTTGCGCGCGATCGGCCGTGTCGTACCAGACGGCGGCGTCGGGCATGAAGGGCGACCTCAGACGCAGCCCGGTTTCGGCGAAGTCGAGTTCGACGCAGGCATGGGGCTGCCACGCCGCATCCGCGGCGTGATCCGACTGGATGCGCCAAGCCACGCCACCGCTCTCCGAGCTGCCGTACACCTCCACCACCGTTGCGCCGAGCGCCTCGCGCACTGCCAACGAGGCCTCACGCGCCAGCGGCCCGCCGGACGAGAACGTGATCCGCGGCGCCGGCGGCAACGCATGCAGCGCCAGCACTTCGGGCCAGCGGCGCAGGAAAGCCGGGCTGGAGACGAGCACCGCATCACCGTCGGCCAATGCCGCGGCGACAGTTTCGGGATACAGCAACTGCTGGGCAAGCAGGGGACGGCCGCTGCACACCGGCCAGAGCACCCGGAACAGCAAGCCGTAAAGATGTTGATGCGAGACCGTGCCGAGAATGGTTGCGCCGCTAGCGGCCTCACCCCACAGCGACTCGATGACGGTGAGTTCGGCCGCCAACTGGCGCAACCGCTTTTCGATGGCGACCGGCGTACCGCTGGTGCCGGACGTAAAAACAATCAGCGCGGGCAGCTCGTCGTCCAGCGCCGCCAGCGCGAAATCAGCCGGCGCCGGTTCAACCAGCGCTTGCGGCGGACCGGCGAGCCAGCCGTCGACTTCGCCCTGCAGGCCTTGCAGCGTCGCAGGCAGCAAATCGCCCGGCAGCACCACTGTCTTGCCGGCCGCCCAGGCGCCGAAAAGCCGCACGGCAGCTTCGTCCGCGTCCTCGCAGAATAGCCCCCAGCGCTGGCCCGGCTCGGTGCGCAGGCGCGCCGCCCACGCGCGTACACGCGCGAGGAATTGTCCCCAGGAAACGGGCTTGCCGTGGGTCAGCGCGAACGGCGCATCCGGCGCGCGCGCTTGCAGCAGCGCGCTCGACAAACGATCAGACACCGGCGAGCCTCCGCTTGACGCGTTGACGCACCAGCCATTCGACCGCAAACAACAGCCCCATCGCGAGGTAGGACAAACAGCCGTTGTACAGCGCCCATGCCGCGTCAGAGCCCCACAAAACGGTCGCCAACGAGATGCTGCCGTTGAGCACGAAGAAACCGCACCAGACTTGCGTTACGCGTCGCACGTAGGGCAAGGCCGCATCAGGCAGATCCGGCTCCTGCAGGCGGGCAAAGCGTTCGATGACAGTCGGCGGGTGCAGCAAGCTCCAGCCGAAAACCGCCAGCAAACCGAGATTGATCGCAAGCGGGTAATAGCGCAGCGGCAACGCGTCGTTCGCGAACAGCGCATACGCCGCAATCAGCGTCGCCGCCGCCGCCCACATCCATGCGAGGCGGTCACGCGGCCCCACCGCGAGGCGCGTCAGCGCCGCCACCACCAGGGCAGCCGCGAGCCAGCGCGGCGACACCCAGCGCTGGCCGAACGCCACCGCAAGCGGATACAGGATCGCGAAGAGCGCGAGCACGCCGTTGGGCATTGCGCGTCAGGCGGCTTCGGCCATCACGCCGTAGAGTGCTTCAACAACGTCCTGCACCGTGCGCACAGTCTTGAACACATCCGGCTGCATGCGCTTGCCAGTCAGTTCCTTGGCACGAAGCATGAGGTCGACCGCATCGATCGAATCGATGTCGAGATCGGTATAGAGGTTCGACTCAGGCTTCACATCCGCCGGGTCGATCTCGAACGTCTCATGCAGCACGCCTACGATCCAGGCGTAAATCTGTTCGCGGTTCATACAGCCTCCTGCGTCCGGCGGCGTGCCTGTACCAGTTCGGCGAGCGCGGCAACGCTGGCAAAGTGCGCGCGCGTCTCGTTCGAATCGGCCGACAGCGTGATCCCATAGTGCTTCTGCAGCGCGACGCCGAGCTCGAGCGCATCGATCGAGTCGAGGCCCAAGCCGTCGCCGAACAACGGCGCATCGGTTTCGATGTCATCGACCGAGATATCCTCAAGATCGAGGCAATCGATGATCATCTGTTTGATTTCCTTGTACAACTCATCCATGGCGCAACAACTCCTGGGCGAAATGCCGTTCGAGATCCTGCGTCAGATGCCGCGCGGCAAGCGCCAGGGGCAAATCGGAACGCAGGTAGGGGGCGACCGGGATGTCCTCCCCCACGGTAAACACAAAATGCGGCGGCCGAAGCGGCACGCGATACCACTTCCCCCCCTTGGTCAGCATGATCGGGCTGCACTCGATATAGACCGGCGTCAGCGCGAGCGCACCCCTCACAGCAAGGTTGCCTGCGCCACGCTGAAACGACAGCGGACATCCCGGCACGGTACGCGTGCCTTCGGGGAAGATGATCAGGTTGCTCCCTTTCCGGACCGATGCGATGCATGCGTCCACGACCTCGGGGCCGGACCCATTGCTGACATAGTCCGCCGCCTGAACCGGCCCGCGCGTGAATGGATTACGCCACAACGCAGCCTTCACCACACAATCAGCATTACGCACCAGCGACATCAAGAACACGACGTCGATCAAGGTGGGATGGTTGGCGACGATCAGCAGCCCGTCGCGCTTCAGACGTTCGATGTTGCGCAGCTCGTAGGTGTAGATGCCCATCACCCGCATCTGCTCGACGAAGAGCTGGAACGCAAGGCGAATCACGTTGCGTGAAATGCGACGACGCGCGGCCGGCTCACGAACCGTAAGGCGAATCAGCGGAAAGATCACGAGCCCAAGCAGCAACCCACCGAGCCCGAAACTGGTGAAGCAAAACCCAGTGGCAAAGATCCGCCACGCACGATTGAGCGGGCTAGACACGCCGCACCTGCCAAGCCGGCGCGCAATCGAACGTTAGCTCGCCTCCAAGCAACCAGCGCACCCACGCCAGGACTTCTGCCTCGGCATGCGGCGACGACGGCGCACCGGTTTGCGACAACACGAAGCCAGAAGCCGACCCCTGCCGGAAAACACCAGCCCAGGCAGCGGCTACTTCGGGCTCAGTCACATAGGGGGAATAACAGGCAGGCACCGGCTCGTCGCTCAGAATTGCGAGCACCTCGTCGTGGCCGTCAGACAGAAACGCCTGCACCTCGGCCAGCATCGCAAGGATGCAACCCGTTTCCGCAGCCAAGGCGGTGTATGGCGCGGGATCGTTGCGGACAATGCCGAGCAAACCAGGCGCGGCGTTATGCACTGATGCGGCAAACCCGGCTGGCGACAAGGCGTCGCCGCGGGCAAGCGCCTCGAGCAACTCGGCAGATCGCCCTACCGAGCCATGCCGAGAGACGTAAACCACCGGCAGACCGACACGCCCACCCAAGACATCGAACGCAGCGCGCAAGGTCATGCGCGCCAACCGATCAGCCCGCCGTCGCATCATCGCCGGAATCTCCGGCAAACCGGGCTCGCCGACGGACTCGGGTTCGCGAAGCCCCTCGGCCCACATCTGCCATGCAGCGTGATCCGGCAGGCCGGGCGCCCAAGCCGCCCATGAGGACAAACTCAACACCCCCGACATCACCAACCGCCCGAGAACGCCTGATCCGCGCCCGATGCTGCGAGCGCGCGCATCGACGGACAAACAACAACAGGATTCGAGGCGGGTACACGCATCGTCATGCCAGTGCGCCGCTGTCGGCGGAAAAAGTTTGAATTGTTTGCGAACCGCGCCAGCCAGTGCGATGCAATCGCTCACGGACAACAGCACCAAACGAGCACGCCGCAAACCTGAGCGCCGGCACCTAGAGTCCCGCGCCAGGAAGCATCAAATCGCGGACAAGCAAACGCTGCCTACGATGCAAGCAAACAAATTCAACAAATTTGTCAGAAAATATAAATATTTTCGCACAAACGAAAAAACGCCGGCATTAAGCCGGCGTTTTTCATGAAACCTGGTCGGGGTGAGAGGATTCGAACCTCCGGCCTCTACGTCCCGAACGTAGCGCTCTACCAGGC